>DATMSB010000115.1:0-12751 GCA_035565615.1 Vulgatibacter sp.
GGCGCTTCCATACGCTGTTGACGGACGCCACGTTGCTTCACCGCTTGGTTGGACCCTAGACAAGCCCAATCCTGCGGGATTCACGTGGCGTCCGCTACGATCTCCCTTCCTGGCCGACCCACGAAAGCATCAGGAGAGCCCGATTTCCAAGGGCGATACGCCGGATCTCGGACGGGTTGAGGGTCGTGGTCCCGTGAAGGCCCCACTCCTCACCGCTAAGGACGTTGCGGCTAGACTCCAGATCTCCCGCGCTGCAGCCTACCGGGAGATGAAGCGCATGGAGCACGTCGTCATCGGGGAACGCTCGCTGCGAGTGACCGAGGCGGCGCTGGATATCTACCTGCGCAGGAGGATGGCCGAACCATGGCACGCAAGGGCCCCGTCTACCGGCGGAAGGACAGTCCGTACTGGTGGGGGTGGTACTACGACAGCAAGGGGCAGCGGATCCCGTTCTCGACCAAATGCACCGACCGCAAAGCCGCCCTCGATGCGGTCAAGCTCAAGGAACGAGAAGCCCATGCTGCAGGTGGTGCAGCCACGAACACGGCCTCGCACAAGGTAGGTGAGGCGCTCGCCTACCTGGTGGAAGTCGGCGCGTCGGACGTCGCTCCCGCAACCCTTCAGATGTACGCGAAGAAGGGCGGGCATCTGCTCAGGCTGATCGGTCCCCTCGACGTGAACGAACTCCACGTCGACGACGTACAGGGCTACATCAACGAGCGCCAGCGCGAAGGGGCGGCCAACGAGACGATCAAGAAGGAACTCGTCACACTCCGCCGTGCGCTGAAGCTGGCAAAGCAGCGTGGCCTGTTGCACCGCGAATCGGCGGCCTGCTTCCCGGAGTTCCGCGCCAAGTACGTTCCTCGGGATCGCTTCTTGACCCGCGACGCCCTGAGCCTCCTCCTCGCCAGGCTCGCACCCGAGCGGCAGCTCTGGGTGCTTGTCGCCGTCTATCTCGGGGCGCGGGCCTCCGAGGTCGAGGCCATTCGCTGGGACGAGCATGTGGATCTCGATCGAGGTTGGGTTCTGATTCCCGGAACCAAGACAGCGAAGTCGCGCAGGCGTGTCCCCATCGCCGCCCCTTTGCACGCCGTGCTAGAGCGGCACCGTGAGGCGGTGGGTCCAGTGGTCGCGCATTGGGGGAACGTTCGCCGTGACCTGCACAAGGCCTGCAAGGCCGTGGGCATCGAGCCGGTCAGTCCCAATGATCTCCGCCGCACGTTCGCTTCCTGGCTCAAGCAGCAGGGCGTGGATTCGCTGGCGGTCGGAAAGATGATGGGCCACAGCTCCGGCCGAATGGTGGAACTCGTGTACGGCCACCTCGACGACCGCACCTACAAGAGTGCGATCGAGAAGATGCCGGAGCTGCCGGACATCGGCGAGCGTAGCAGGGACGTAACAGAAAGGCGGCTCCCCATGAGACTGGAGAGCCGCCTGATACTGCCCGGAACCCCCGAAGACGGGGAAATTGCCGGTTATTTGGTGCCCAGAGCCGGAATCGAACCAGCGACACGGGGATTTTCAGTCCCCTGCTCTACCGACTGAGCTACCTGGGCATATGGGCCTGCCGGTTTTGGCCCGGAAGGACGGGCGGATTCTGCCGATCTGAGGGGGACTGTCAACAACGAAGGCTGGGACCGGTGCGGATTCCCTGGGAGGGGAGGGCTGAGGAAGGTCAGCGCCGCGGCCCGAGGGTCCTGGCGATCGCGACGAGCTGGAGCTCGGCGTGGTCCAGGTCGGCAGCCAGGGGGAGGGTAGGGCTGAGGCCGGAGCGCTCGTGGGCCCGGGCCTCGCGGTGGTGGGCGAGGAGGGTGATGGCGGCCAGCCGCGCGACGCGCAGGCTCGCGTCGGTGGCGCGACCGGGGGCGGCCAGGGACGCCGAGAGGGTGGAGAGGAAGCTCGCCTGGGATTCCGCGGCCCGCTGCTGCTGGGCCGGGGACGCGCGCACCGCCGTCGCTGCCGCGTCGAGGGCCACCGCGAAGGCCGCCGGCAGAACCCGGGAGACCTCGTCGATGCCCCGCCGCGACGCGCGGATGGCCGCCGGGCCCACCTCGCCCGCCACGAGGCGGGTGAGGGCCCGGTACAGCTCCTCGGTCGCGTGGGCCGCAGCCTCCGCCCAGAGATCGGCCTTGTCGCGGAAGTAGAAGAGCAGGTTCTGCCGGCTGAGGCCCGCGTCGGCGGCCAGGTGCTCCAGGCGCGCGTCGGCCTGGCCCTCCGCCGCGAACCGCTCGAGACACGCCCGGGCGATGGCCGTGCGGCGGTGGTCCCGGCGATCGGTGGGTGACGGAACGCTCGCACGCCGTGCCTGCGGTGACCGGGCGGAGGCCGAAGCTGTACGTGGGGGCGTACCTCGATCCATGCGGCGACTTTACCACCGGAAAAACTACGGACGGTGAGGAAAACGAGCCTCCCCACCGAACGACTCGAGAAAAGTCTGCTGATTCAAGTGGTTGGCCGCGCCATGCCCCCCAAACTGCGCACGCTCCGACGCAGGTGCGAACACCTGTCGCGTTGACTTGGGGCGTGGGCGCTTGGTCTAAACGTCGGTACGTCCAGCAGGAGCGGAGGCGGCGTTCGGTGGCGGCGGCGGTCGGGCCGGCGCTGGCGTCCCGCAGATGGCAGCGGCCGGGCCCCCCTGCCGGCGGAAGCGGAGTGTTCGACGATGCACGCGCGGATCGGGCACGAGGCCACTTTTCCCCACCAGGGCCCGCACGAGGGCCGGGAGCGGGCGGCCCGGGAGCGGCCTGCCTCGGCCGCCTTCTACGACGTCGACGGGACGCTGGTGTCCACGAACGTCGTGCACGCCTTCGGCTACTACGCCGCGAACCGCGGGCGGCTGATGGAGTCGGTGCTGCGCACCGCCGCGGTGGTCGCCGGGATCCCCGCCTTCTGGGCCGCGGACCAGGTGTCGCGCGCCCTGTTCAACGAGATCTTCTACAAGCAGTACAAGGGGATCTCCCGCGACCGGCTGATCGCCCTCTCAG
Source organism: Vulgatibacter sp. (assembly GCA_035565615.1). Lineage (GTDB taxonomy): Bacteria > Myxococcota > Myxococcia > Myxococcales > Vulgatibacteraceae > Vulgatibacter. The sequence continues at coordinate 2,985 of DATMSB010000115.1, forward strand.
AGGAGCTCTTCGAGAAGGTGCTGAAGCCCGCGATCTATCCCGGCGCCCGCGAGATGGTGGAGCGCTGCCGCGACACGGGGGCGAGGCAGGTGATCGTCACGGGGGCGATCGACCTCACGATCCTGCCGCTGGCCCGCTGGTTCGGGATGGACGACGTGATCGCGAACGAGCTCGAGTTCCTGGACGACGTCGCCACGGGCCGGGTGATCAAGCCGCTGATCGCGGGGGCGACGAAGGCGGCCGCGGTCCGCGACTACTGCACGGCGCGGAACCTAGACCTTTCGGCCTGCTGGGGCTTCTGCGACTCGTACGCGGACTACTCGATGCTGGCGGTGGTGGGGCGGCCGACCGCGGTGAACCCTGATTTCCGGCTGCGGCAGCTCGCGCGGTCGCACGACTGGCCGGTGGTGGATCTGAGATGAGGTTGGCGAAGGAGCTGGAAGCCCCCGAGGTGGTGACGATCGACAAGGGGAGCGCCCCGCGCATCCTCCACTACGGCGAGGACTTCCTCCTGGAGGACCTGCCGGTCGGCACCCGCGTCATCTATCCCAAGCAGCCGATCGCGGGGCTGCCGAACCCGCGCGCCGCGATCCGGTGGGCGCTGAACCACCCCATCGGCTGCGATCCCCTCCCCGCCCAGCTCGAGCCGGGCATGAAGGTGACGATCGCGATCGACGACATCTCCCTGCCGCTGCCGCAGATGCAGCGGCCGGATCTGCGGCAGACGATGCTGGAGATCCTCCTCGAGATGCTCGCGGATCACGGCGTCGAGGACGTCCACATCATCATCGCCATCGCCCTGCACCGGAAGATGACGGCGGCGGAGGTCGAGCGCGCCGTGGGGCCGAAGGTGTTTCGCGCCCACTGGCCGGACACGCTGTACCACCACGACGCCGAGGATCCGGACGGGATGGTGGAGCTGGGGAAGACCCGCCACGGCGAGCCGGTGCGGATCAACCGGCGCGCGGCGGAGTCGGACCTCCTCATCTACGCGAACATCAACTTCGTGCCGATGAACGGCGGCCACAAGTCGGTGGGCGTGGGGCTGACGGACTACAAGGGGCTGAAGGCGAACCACAACCCCCACGCGATCCGCGGCTCCTGGTCGTACATGGATCCGAAGGGACCGTCGGAGCTGCACCGCTCCTTCGACCGCATCGGCCAGCTCGCCGAGAAGCACCTGAACGTCTTCAAGATCGAGACGGCGGTGAACAACCGCATGTACCAGGGGCCGATGGAGTTCCTCGGGAAGAACGAGGACGATTTCACCGAGAGCGACCGGCTGAAGTTCCAGGCGCTGAAGTGGACCTTGTCGAAGACGCCGAAGGCCCTGCGCCGCGAGGTCTTCATGCGGGTGCCCGCCGGCTACGAGCTGATCGCGGTGTACGCCGGGAAGACGGAGCCGGTGCACGAGCGCATCCTGGAGAAGAGCTTCGAGCAGTACGCGGTGCAGGTGCAGGGGCAGGCGGACATCCTCATCCACGGGATCCCCTTCATCACCCCGTACAACGTGAACTCCATCGCGATGAACCCGCTGCTGGTGCAGGTGATGGGGCTCGGCTACCTCTTCAACCTCTACCGAGGCCGGCCCCTGGTGAAGAAGGGCGGGGTGCTGATCCTCACCCACCCCTGCTCGGACGCCTTCGACACGAACCACCACCCCAGCTACGTGGAGTTCTTCCACAAGGTGCTGACGGAGACGCGGGACGCGACCGTTCACTCGGAGAAGTACGAGGCGGACTTCGCCACGAACCCCGCCTACATCGAGATGTACCGCCGGGGGAACGCCTTCCACGGTGTCCACCCGCTGTACATGTGGTACTGGGGCGAAAACGGCCGCCAGCACGTGGGCAAGGTGATCGTGGTGGGGGCGGACAACGCCCACGTGCCGCGGATCATGGGCTGGGAGCGGGCCTCGACCCTGGCGGAGGCGATCGCGATCGCCCGCAGCGAGATGGGCCGCAGCGCGCAGATCACCATGGTGCACAACGCGCCGATCGTCCTCGCGGACGTGGAGTAGGTGCGGATGAGCCACCCCACCCATCGGCCTTCGGAGAACGGCGCCGACACGGCGCTGGACGCCCGGGCGGCGACGGCGGAAGGACGCCACGCCTCGGCGGGTGCGGCGAGCGCCGCTGTGGGCATCGCCGCCTCGGGCGCACCTTCGGCGGGCACCTCCGCCTCGTCCGCTGGCGCTGGCCCCGCGCCGGCGGCGGACGCCGTGCTCGCCCTGGCCGCCGAGGTCGTCCCGCTCGCCGCCCCCCACCACGCCCGGCACGCCTCTCCCGGCTGGGACCTCTCCGTGACCGAGGCCCTGCGCGGCAGGCGCATCCTCTTCACCGGCGCCACCGGCTTCGTGGGGAAGGTGGCGCTGTCGATGCTGCTGACGCGCTTCCCCGAGATCGAGAAGATCTATGTGCTGGCCCGCCCCGGCGTCTCCACCGGCGCGGACGCCCGCTTCTGGGGGAAGGTGATCGTCGCGCCTCCCTTCGATCCCCTGCGGGCGCGGCTCGGCCCCGGCTTCGAGGCCTACGTCCGCGACAAGTGCGAGCCGGTGGCCGGCGACGTCTCGAAGAGGTGGTGCGGCTTCCCCGACGAGCTTCTCGAGCGGCTCGAGGGCAACGTCGACCTCCTCATCAACTCCGCGGGCCTGGTGGACTTCAACCCCACCCTGGAGGCGGGGCTGAACGCGAACGCCCTCGGCGCGCTGCACGTCGCCGAGACGGCGAAGCGCATCGGCGCCAGGCTCCTGCACGTCTCCACCTGCTTCGTCGTGGGGAACGCCCCCGGCATCGTCCCCGAGGACGAGTCGATCCTCGGCTACTTCCCCAAGCGCGACGAGCGGCCCACGGAGGAGTTCGATCCCTTCGCGGAGATCGCGGACTGCCAGGCGACGATCGCCCGGATCAAGGCGGAGGCCGACGACAAGGCGCTCCTCGCCGAGCTGCGCGCGAAGGCGATCGAGCGCCTGCACGACGACGGCCGCGACGACGGCGACGCGAAGGCGGTGCGCACCGGCACCATGCGCGAGCGCAAGGTGTGGATGACGGAGCGGCAGGTCCGCGCCGGCCTGGATCGCGCCCGCTACTGGGGCTGGCCGAACACCTACTGCTACACGAAGAGCCTGGGCGACCAGGTGATCGACTCGTTCTCGCGCAAGGAGGGCCTCGACTTCACCATCGTGCGTCCGGCGATCGTGGAGAGCGCGCTGCGCTTCCCCTTCCCCGGCTGGAACGAGGGCTTCACCACCACCGCGCCGCTCTCCTTCTTCTCGCTGAAAGGGCACCGCACCTTCCCCGCGAAGAAGGGGCTGATCCTCGACGTGATCCCGGTGGATCACATCGCGGCCGGCGTGATCGCCGCGTCGGCGGCACTCCTGGAGGGGAAGGCGAGGAAGGTCTACCAGCTCGGCACCTCGGACACGAACCCGCTCCGGGTGGACCGCGCCATCGAGCTGCTCGGCCTGTACCGCCGCCGCCACTACCTGGAGAAGGCGTCGCGCGAGGATCGGCTGAAGAACGAGCTGTTGGCGCGGATCGAGCCGCAGGCGGTGCCGCGCTCCACCTACGAGCGGCGCTCCGCCCCCGAGATCGCCAAGCTCGCCCGCAAGGCCACCGAGCTCCTCGATCGGGTGAAGCCGTCGTGGGGCGCGCCGCGGATCGGCGCCTCGATCGAGCGGCTGCAGGACGGCCTGGAGCTCACCTCCCGCCGGGCGCAGATGGCAGCGGACCTCTTCGAGATCTTCCTCCCCTTCGTCTGGGAGAACTCCTTCCGCTTCTCGTCGAAGAACATGGCCGAGCTCCACGCCCGGATGGATCCGGCGGACGCCGAGAAGATCCCCTGGGATCCGGAGAGCATCGACTGGCTCACCTACTGGCTCGACGTTCACATGGCCGGGATGGAGAAGTGGATCTTCCCGAACCTGGAGGACGAGTTCGGGGTGAAGACCCGCAAGAAGGGGCCGCCGGTCCACCGCGACCTCTGGGAGCTGCTCGAGGCCCGCGCCCGCCGCCACCCCGGCAAGGTGGCGATGCGCGCCTACCGCAAGGACGGCACCTCGGAGCGCTTCACCTACGGGCAGCTCCGCGATCGGGCGGTACGGGCGAGCTGCTACCTGGTGGCGAGCGGCGTTGCCCGCGAGGATCGCGTGGTCCTCGCCGCGGAGAACGGCCCCGAGTGGTCGATGGTCTACTTCGGCGGCGTCCACGCCGGCGCCACCCTGGTGCCGGTGGATCACCAGTCGAGCCGCGAGGAGCTGGAGAACGTCGTCCGCTCCTCGGGGGCGAAGGTGATCGTGGCGTCGGAGTCGGTGTTGAAGCGCCTCGGCCTTTCGGGCGCTCCTGCCGGGGTGGAGCGCGACGAGGAGGAGGCGAAAGCGCCCCGGGGCGGCGGCGCGGGCGGCGCTCCGGGCGAGCTCCCCGGCGCCCGGGTGATCGCGCTGGCGCAGATCTTCGAGGGCGCGCTCCCGGCGGACGTCCCCTTCGCCCCCCGGGAGCCGGCGGAGCTCGCGTCGCTCATCTTCACCAGCGGCACCACCGGCAAGCCCAAGGGCGTGATGCTCACCCAGCGGAACTTCACCTCGCTGGTGTCGAAGCTCGCCGGCGCCTTCGACCTGGGCGAGCGCGACGGCCTGCTCTCGGTGCTGCCGCTGCACCATACCTTCGAGTTCACCGCGGGCCTCCTGGTGCCCTTGGCGTGCGGGGCGGAGATCGCCTACCTCGAGGAGCTCACCGGCGACTCGCTGGAGGCGGCCTTCGCCACCGGCCGGATCACGGCGATGGTGGGCGTGCCCGCGGTTTGGCAGCTCCTCCTGCGCCGCATCGAGTCGCAGCTCGCCGACAAGGGCCTGGAGGCCACCGCGCAGGCGCTGCAAGGAGCTGTGAACAACCTGGACACCATGCGTACGGCGGCGGGGAAGGCGATCTTCTTCCCGGTGCATCGCAAGCTGGGCGGGCGCCTGCGCATCCTCATCAGCGGCGGCTCGGCGATGCCGCCCGAGGTGTACGAGGCCTTCCAGGGGATGGGCTTCGAGATCTTCGAGGGCTACGGCCTCACCGAGGCGGCGCCGGTGCTCACGGTGCAGACCAAGGGGCACAACCGCGCGGGCCACGTGGGCAAGGCGCTGCCGGGGATCGAGGTGCGGATCGACGCGCCGGACGCCGACGGCGTGGGCGAGATCGTCGCCAAGGGCCCGAACGTGATGTCGGGCTACTGGAACGATCCCGAGGCCACGGCCGAGGTGCTGGTGAACGGCTGGCTGCGCACCGGCGACCTGGGCCGCCTCGACGAGGACGGGCACCTGGTGATCGTGGGCCGCCGCAAGGACGTGATCATCGACGCCAACGGGAAGAACGTCTACCCGGACGAGCTCGAGGATCTCTACGCCGGCTGCCCGGAGGTGAAGGAGCTCTCCATCGTCGGCCTGAGCGACGGCGGCGCGGAGAAGGTCGCGTGCCTGGTGGTGCCGATCGCGCCGGACGAGGGGCGCAGCGCGGCGGACATCGAGCGCGCGATCCAGGCGCACTTTCGCGAGGTGGGCCTGCGCCTCCCCATGTGGAAGCGGGTGAAGGTGCTGCAGTTCTCCCGCGCGGAGCTGCCCCGCACCGCCACCCGCAAGGTGAAGCGCCCCCTGGTCGCCGAAACCATCGCCCGCCTCGAGGCGGAGCAGCGCGCCGGCCGCAAGGGCGCCGCCGCCGACGGCGACGCGTGGCTGTACGAGCTGGTGGCGCGGGTATGCGAGCAGCCCCGCGAGAAGGTGCGCCCCGAGTCGCGGCTGGAGCAGGACCTCGGCTTCGACTCCTTGATGTTCACCGAGCTGGGCGCCGCCCTCCAGTCCGCCGGCGTGGGGATGCCCGCGCCGGAAGAGGTGATGTCGATCGCCACCGTGGGCGAGCTGGCGCGCAAGGTGGCGGGGTGGAAGCGCGCGGCGGCCCGTGGCGGGGGCGCGGCGCAGGCCAGGGCGGAGGCGCCCCGCGCCGGGACGAAGGGGATCCGCGAGAACGCGAAGGCCCTCCTCGGCTCGGTGCTGGACGCGGTGCAGCCGTCGCTGGATCGGGTGCCCTTCCTCTCGTCGGCGGTGGCGCTGGCCCGCACCGAGGGCCTGCGCTTCCTGGACGACCTGGTGCCGCCCGGCAGCGGCGCCAAGGCCGAGGAGGACGAGTCGATCGAGCTGCCGGAGGCGCTGGTCGCCGCCGGCAAGACCATGCTGCGCACGGGCCAGCGGAACCTCTACGAGGTCTTCTTCGAGACGAAGGTGTACGGCCGCGCCCACGTGCCGCAGCACACCAACTTCCTGGTGGCCGCGAACCACGCCAGCCACCTGGACATGGGCCTTGTGAAGCACGCGCTGGGCGAGCAGGGCGAGAACCTCGTGGCCCTCGCCGCCACCGACTACTTCTTCTCGAACAAGGTGCGCCGCGCCTTCTTCGAGAACTTCACCCAGCTCATCCCCATGAACCGCCACGGCTCGCTGCGGGAGTCGCTGGAGCTGGCGTCGCGGTCCCTGCGGCAGGGGCGCAACCTGCTCATCTTCCCCGAGGGCACCCGCGCCACCGACGGCACGCTCAAGGACTTCAAGGGATCCCTCGGCTACCTCGCCCTCACCAACGAGGTGGGGATCCTGCCCATCTACCTGGACGGCACCTACGAGGCGCTGCCCAAGGGGTCGGTGGTGCCGAAGGCGCGGGACCTCGCCGCGCACATCGGGCCGTTCCTTTCCTACGAGGAGCTGGAGGCGGCGGTGGCGGGCCTGCCGCGGAGCGAGCAGCACCGGGAGATCGCGAGGCGGGTGGAGGCGGCGGTGCGCGCCCTCGAGGCGGGCTGCCGCGGCGAGGCCCGGGACGCGACGGTGACGCCGATGCCCGCGCAGGACGCTGTTTCGGGATCGCCCTGGGGATCGGAGCCTTCCGGCGAGCGCGCGCCGGCAGCGTCCGAGGGATCGGAGCGTGAGCCGCGGGCGCCCGCGTCTTCGGCCGCCGCGCGAAAGGGGAAGCGATGATCCTGGTCACCGGAGGGACGGGCTTCCTCGGCGGGCACCTGGTCTCGCTGCTCCTGCGCCGCGGCGAGAAGGTGCGCGTCCTCACCCGCGCGTCGACGCCGGAGCTCGCCGCGTCGGGGGCGGAGGTCTGCGAGGGATCGCTCCTCGATCGGGAGGCCGTCGCCCGGGCGGTGGAGGGGGCCGCGCGGGTCTACCACTGCGCCGGCCTCGTCTCCCGCGACCCCGAGACCGGCCCGGAGATGTTCCGGGTGCACGTGGATGGCACCCGCCTCCTCCTCGAGGAGGCCCGTCGCGCCGGCGTCGGCCGCGTGCTCGTCACCTCCACCTCGGGGACGATCGCGGTCACGCCCGACGAGACGATCTGCACGGAGGAGAGCCCCTACCGGATCGAGACGGTGCGGCGCTGGCCCTACTACCTCTCCAAGATCTTCCAGGAGAAGCTGGCCCTCGAGTTCGCGGCGGAGGGCGGGCCCGAGGTGGTGGTGGTGAACCCCTCGATCCTCTTCGGCCCCGGCGACGTGCGCCTCTCCTCCACCGGCGACGTCCTGCGCTTCCTGGAGGGGAAGATCCCACTGGTGCCGTCGGGGGGGATCAACTTCGTGGATGCCCGCGACGCCGCCGCCGGCGCGATCCTGGCCATGGAGCTGGGCCGCCCCTCCGACCGCTACCTGCTGGGCGGGCCCAACTGGACGATCGCCGAGTTCTTCGCCAGGCTCGCTCGGGTCTCGGGGGTGCGGGCGCCGCTCGCGCGGATCCCGGACGGCGCCGCCCGCCTGGGCGCGTCGATGATCGAGGGGCTGTTCCGCCTGCGCGGCGGCGACGCGAAGGCCCCGATCGATCGGGAGAGCGTCGAGATCGCCCAGCACTTCTGGTACTGCGACTCTTCACGCGCCCGCAGCGAGCTGGGCTGGGAGCCCCGGGATCCCATGGAGACCCTGGACGACACGGTGGCCTTCCTGCGGGAGCGCTTCCTCGGCGGCGCCCCTCCGCCCCGCAAGGCGCCTTCATTTCTGGAGACGCTGGTGACGCGGATGGACACGCCGCCTTCCCCGCCTCCCGAAGCCGCACCGCCGCCGCGGCTCTCGCGCAAGCGCCGCGTGGCGCCGGCGGGGCGGCGGTAGCGGCGGTGCCACCACGCCTTCAGACCACGCCAAGGGGCCCGTCGCCGTCGCGGCGGAGGTGGCGCCGCGACGCCTCCAAGCGGGGCCAAAGGCCCGTCGGCGGATCCGCGCGCGCCTTCGCCCCGCGCGCCCAGGCGGGGCCGTCCGCCCTCTCCAAGATCGTGCACCGCATCGACCCCGAGGTTCGTCCGCTCGTGGGCAGCCGAAGCGCCCGATCCGCCGCCGCCGCGACGAAACCGGATGCCCCCCGGCGCCGCGTCCTGCATGATGGGCGGATTCCATCGGGCCGGAGGGGTGTTCGAGGGCCCGACCACCATTGGAGGTTTCATGAAGACGTCGCTCCTTCTCCTGCTTTCTGCCCTCGCGCTTCCGGGCCTCGCCACCGCGACCGGGGCGACCGAGCGCCTGCACGGCTACGAGATCGGCGATCCATTCCGCGCGCTCGAGACCGACGATGGCGCGGCGGACTGGATCGCCGCGCAGGAGCTGAAGGCCGAGGCCTACTTCGACGCCCTGCCGGGCGACGCCCAGGCGATGGCGAAGCGCCTGGACGAGCTGTCGCGGATCGGCGGCGTGGTCGGCGTGAAGACGGCCGGCGGCAAGACCTTCTACGTGAAGCGCACCGGCGATCTGGAGCAGGGGATCCTCTACGTCCGCGAGGGCCGCAAGGAGCGGGCCCTCGTCGATCCCGCGGCGCTCGACGCGTCGGGCAAGGTGGCCCTCGACTGGTACTACCCCTCGCCCTCCGGGAAGCTGGTGGCGTACGGCCTCTCCCGCGACGGCTCGGAGGAGTCGGTCCTCCACGTGCTTCGGGTGGACGGCAAGGAGGGATGGAAGGAGACGATCCCCGACACCCGCCACTCCGCGGTGGCGTGGCTGAAGGACGAGAGCGGCTTCTACTACACGCGCTATCCCTCAGGTGACCGATACAACCGCCAGGTCTTCCTCCACCGGCAGGGCGCCGATCCCGCCTCCGACGAGTACGTCTTCGGCCCGGACGTCGGCAACCTCGACAAGACCGACTGGACCGAGGTGCAGATCTCGCACGAAGGGGGGAAGGTCTTCTTCCCGGTGCAGAAGGGCTGGTCGGTGACCGAGCTGTGGATGCTCGAGGACGGAGAGCCGAAGAAGATCCTCCCGGCGAGCCTGGGTGCGCTCTTCGGCGATCCCATCTGGGTCGACGGCCGGATCGTGATCCAGACCAACCACCAGGCGCCCAAGAGCAAGGTGGTCTCGATCGATCCCAAGAACCCCGCCCCCGAGAACTGGAGGACCATCGTCCCCGAGGGCGAGTGGCCGATCCACCGGCTCACCCGCGCCGGCGGCAAGCTCGCGCTGGTACGGCTGGTAAAGGCGGTGGCCCACCTGGAGCTCTACGACCTGGACGGCCGAAACCGCAAGGAGGTCGCGCTCCCCGACATCGGCTCGGTGGGCAGCCTGGACGGCGACGCCAAGAGCGGCGCGCTGGTGCTCTCGTTCATGTCGCCGCTGCGCCCCTCCGGCGCCTACGCGGTGGACTCGAAGGCGGGCAAGGTGAGCGAGCTGGCGACGGTGCCGGCGCCGAAGACCGCGGGCCTCGTGGTGGAGCAGATCGAGTACCCGAGCTACGACGGCACCTGGGTCCCGATGCTGCTCGTGCACCGCAAGGA
>DATMSB010000116.1:0-9999 GCA_035565615.1 Vulgatibacter sp.
CGGCGGCCGAGGGCCTTGCGCAGGCGCTTCACCGCGTCGTCGTCGGGGGTGCCCAGGCCCAGGTACCGGGGCTCCACCAGGCGCACCGCCGCCCCCAGCAGGTCCGCGAGCGTGGACGGCGAGAAGCGCACCCAGAAGCCCGAGCCCTGCCGGAGCATCCACACCACCCGGCCCAGCAGGAACGCCTGCTCCCGCTTCTGGAATCGAGAGGTGAAGTCGCGCCCCACCACCAGCACCGGTGCGTCGGCGAGCGCCACCTCCGCCACGATCGACTTCGGCGAGGTGTAGAGCGCCATGGTCGCCGGATCGATCGCCACGCTCTCCAGGATCCGATCGAGCTGGCGGCGCAGGGGGTGGTCCGCCTTCAGCCGGTCGTCCCGCTGCACCTCGAGGTTCTCGAGCCTCGCGCCGATCGCCCGGGCGAGGGGCTCCGAGAGGACCGCGGCGATCGCCGCGAGGGCGGAGCGCTCCGCCGGGAGGGAGAGCATCCGATCGAGCTCTTCCGGCGGCACGGTGCCCGACGGCATCGCCGGCCTGAGGCCGTGGTGCTGGGCGAAGAAGGCGGACTCCGCCTGGTCGGCGCTGCGGAGGGCGTGGAGGACGGATGACGCCATGAAGGCGTGGTCTCGGCGGCCCTGGCCCACCCAGATCCGATGGAGCGCCCGGAAGGTCTGGGCCTTCGGCGGGCCGCATTCGAGGACGAGGCGGTACTCGTGGACCGCGCTCTCCTGGAACTTGGGATCGGCGGCGTAGAGGTTGGCGAGGGAGGTGCGGATCTCGCCGTCGTCGGGGCTCCAGTCCAGCGCCTGTCGGAAGCACTGCACCGCCATGATCGGGTCCCGGAGCGGGCCGGCGAAGATCGTGCCGGCCCTGGCGAGGGTCGCCGCCCCGCGCTCCGCTTGCCCGTCCTTCACCAGGGCGACGGACCACTTCTCCAGCGACGCCACGAGCTTGGGGAGGTTGCGCGCCCGCTCGTAGAGCCGGGCGAGGCGCTCGAGGGTCCGCAGATCGTCGGGCGTGGATCCCAGCGTGCGCTCCAGCCAGCCGGCGGCGCCCTCGAGGTCGCCCAGGCCCTCCTCGTGGATCCGGGCGAGGTCGCCGTGGATCGCGGCGAGGGACGCCGGATCGGTCTCCCGGTCGGCGAGGCGCCGCAGGGCCTCGATGGCGCCGGCCCAGTTGCGGGCCTCCACGTGGAGTCGCGCCTGCAGGGTGAGGGCCTCGGCGAGCGAGGGATCCGCGGCGAGGGCGGACTGCAGGTGGGTGAGGGCCCTGCCGGTCTCGCCGGCCGCGGCGTGCAGGCGCGCGAGGCGGAGGTGGAGCGGCGCCAGGGCGAGGGGATCGCCCCCGAGGTGGAGCCGGGCTCCGTAGTCGGCGATGGCCGCCCGGTCGTCGCCCCGCGCCTCCGCCGCCGCCCCCCGGCGCTCGAGCCCCTCCGGATGCTCGGGGTTGCGCGAGAGGGCCTCGTCCAGCAGGCGCGCGGCGTTCTCCATGTCGCCCAGGTGGTCCTGGTGGATGCGCGCCGCGGCCACCAGCGCGTCGGCGGCGCCCAGGGCGTCGAGTTCCCGGGCTGCGCGCTCCTCGTAGAGCTGCGCCACGGAGGCGGCGTCGCCCCGCGCGGCGAGGATCGCCTCGATCCTGGCCACGGCGGTGGGCTCCGTCGGATGCCGCTCGATCGCCCGGTGGTAGAGCTCGAGGGCGGCGTCCGGATCGTCCGCCTCGCGAATGGTGCCCGCCCGCGCCAGCGAACGGGCGGCGTTCGCGGGATCTCGCTCCACCTCGGCGCGGGCGACGAGCAGCTCCACGAGCGCCGGCGCGTCCCCGAGGGCCTCCGCGGCCCGGCAGGCGCCGTCCAGCGCGGCGAGGTGCCCGGGCACGAGGGAGAGCGCCTCGCGGCAGGCGGCGAGCGCGCCCTCGGCGTCGCCGAGCCGATCCTGCCGCAGCCCCGCCAGCCGAACCAGGAGCGCGGCCCGCAGCTCGGGATCCTGGGAGGCGGCCGCGCGGCGCTCCAGCACCACCGCGAGGGCGAGCGCGTCCCGCTCGGGATCCAGGCTCGCGTCGAGCCGCTCCCGCGCCATCTCGCTGCGGGGATCGGCGTCCACCGCGAGCTGGAGCGCGCGGGCGGCAGCCTCCGGCGCGCCGGCCTCCGCCCGATCCTCCGCCGCCTGGATCAGCAGCACCGACGAGAGGCGCCCGTCCTCGACGCCGGCGGCCAGGCGCTCGCGCACCTCGGCGCGCCCCGCAGGATCCTCCTGCGCGGTGCGGACGCGCTCGACGATCCGCAGCAGCGTCGGATCCTCGGGCGCCAGCTCGAGGCCCGCCTCGCACCAGCGCAGCGCCCGCATCGGATCGGAGAAGACGTCGAGGCAGAGGGAGGCGAGGCGGGTGAGGGCGGCGACGCGCACGCGGGGGGCGGCGTCGGAGGTCGCCGTCCACTCCAGGATCCGCGCCACGTCGCTCCACTCGCCGTCCATCGAGTGGAGGCGATCGAGGGCGCGCAGCGCCGTGGGATGTCCGGGGACGAGCCGCAGCACCTCGGCGTACGTCTCCTTCGCCTCCGCCCGCTGATCGAGGCGCTCCTCGCGCAGCTCCGCCACCCGGCAGAGGGCGGCGGCCCGCTCCCGCGCGTCGGTGCGGGTGCCGGCCTCCATGGAGAGGACGTCGACGAGGTTCTGCCACGCGCCCTGGCTCCGGTAGATCCGCGCCAGCGCCCGCATCGCGGGCAGGTGCGTCGGCGACAGCGAGAGGGCCTCGCGGTACGCCTCGATCGCCTTGTCCTCGATGCAGAGCTTGTGCTCGTAGAACTCGGCGACCTGGTGGACGAGCGCCGCTGCCGCGGAGGGGGACGGGGCGATCTCCGCCTCCCGCCGGTACATCTCGAGCAGCTCGCTCCACATCCCCCGCCGCGCATAGATGCGCCCGAGGGCGCGCAGCGCGGGGAGGTAGGAGGGGGCGAGCGAGAGGACCTTGTCGTACGCCTCGATCGCCCGCTTCCTGTCGCCGATCTTCTCTTCGAGGACCTCGGCGCAGCGGTGGAGGAGGACCAGCACCTGGCGCTGATCGCTGGTGTGGACCGCCTCGAGCTCGAGGGCCTGGACCAGGGTCTCCCACTCCTTCGCCTCCTGGGCGAGGCGCGCCATCGATCGGATCGAGGGAAGGTGCCCGGGGGCGATCTCGAGGATCCGCTGGTGGGTGCGCAGGGCCGCAGCGGGATCGTGCAGCTTCTTCGCCTGCACCTCGGCGATCTCGGACAGGGTGGAGACGAGCTGCTCGCCGTCCTGCTGGGAGGCGAGGTCCTGCTCGAGCATGGCGACGAGCTCGCGGTAGCGCCCCTCCCCCTCGTACAGCCGGATCAGCGCCTTCTGCGAGGGGAGATACCCTGGGTGAAGCTGAAGCGCACCGACGTGCCGCGCGATCGCCTCGTCCACCCGGCCCAGCTTCTCCTCGAGGATCACCGCCGCCTGGAAGGTGCGCGCCGCCTTCTGCTTGGGGTCGCGGGCGTAGAGGGCCTCGGCCTCGAAGGTGCGCAGGAGGCCCTCCCAGTCTCCGAGCTGGTGCTGCAGCTTCCCCAGGGCCGCGAGGGCCACGGGGTCGCCGGGCGAGAGGCGCAGGGCAGCGAGGTAGTGCTCCTTCGCACGGTCGGGGCGATTCAGCCGCGACTCGAGCAGCGCCGCGAGCTCCACCAGGAGCGCCGCCCGATCCGCGCCGTCGGCGGCCCGCGAGGCCCGGGTCTCCAGCACCTCGGCGAGGGGCTCCCACGCTTCGCGCAGCTCGTAGAGCCGCGACAACTCGAAGGCGACGAGGGGTTCGTCGGGGGCGAGGCGGTGGGCGGCAAGGAGGGCGTCGACGGCGTCGTCCTCCCGGTCGAGACGGAGGTGGAGGCGGGCGACGCGATGCCAGATCGCCGCGGCGTCGGCGGGGGCCCCCTCGCAGGCGGCCAACTCGGATTGGAGCACGCCCACGAGATCGTCGAGCTCCCCGGCCCGCTCGAGGTGCAGGCAGAGCCGCGCCCGGATCTCGGCGTCGCCCGGCGCCTTGGCGAAGGCCTCGCGCAGGAGCGCCGTCGCCTTGGCGGGATCGGTCGCCTCGTAGGCGCGGGACGCCTCGGCGAGCGCCCGGGCGGAGGCGAGCGGATCGGCGATCGCCTCCGCCAGGCGGATCCGCAAGGCGGCGAGCGCCCCGGGATCGTCCGCCCGCCGCGATTCGAGGTGGGCGAGGAGGGCGAGGTTCGAGGGATCGAGCTCCAGCGCCCGATCGAAGCAGGCCTTCGCCTCCGCGTGGCGGGAGAGCCGCTCGTCGAGGACCCGCCCCCGCTCGAAGAGAAGCGCCGACTGCGCCGCCGGATCCGGGGTGGCGTCCACCTCGGCGTCGAGGAGCTGCGCCACCAGGGACCAGTTCCCGATCCGGGCGAAGAGGCGGCGGGCGGACTGGAGCGTGGGCAGGTGCCGCGGGTTCAGTCGGTAGGCGTTCTGCCAGGCGATGGCGGCGTTGCGGTGGTTGGGCTGCTCGGTCTCCCACAGCCTGCCGATCTCGTGGAGGAGCCTCGCGGCCTCGGGCGAGTGGCCCGCGGCCTGGATCTCCCGCTCCAGCTCGGCGATCCGCCTCGCGGTCTCCGTGGTCTCCGCGGGGGCGAACGCCGGGACCTCCACGGCGAAGTTCGGCTGCGCGTCGATCCCCACTGCGACGTTGGGCGCCGCCTGGGGGGCGGTGGAGTCCGGCGTCGCTCCTCGTTCGAGACGGTCGTCGATCATCGGTCACTCCCTCGGGCGGCCGAGCCGGTGGCGGAGGCCGAAGGTGGAAGCGAAATCCCGGCGCGGCGGAAGATCCCGATCCCTACCATGTCGAAGGGGCCTCCAACAGTCGGCGTCCGGGCACTCGGGGCGCGGCGCGCGCTTGCGCCCGATGCCCGGCCCCGCCATGGTTCGCCTGCGACTGGAGGTAGCATGGTCAACGCCGGGGCAGGGGAGCCGCGCGAGGCCGACACCGCCGAGGCGATCTTCCGGGCCGAGGACGAGCTCCTCTCCCTCGGCTGCAGGGTCGGGGTCACGCCGTTCGCGCTGGTCCTCCACGATCCGTCCCTGCCGCTCATCTATGACGTGAACGGCCTGCGCGACGTCCGGGGGCGCCCCACGCTGGAGCAGCTCCGCCGGGCCTGCGACGTGCCGGGCAGCAGCGTGGGGAGGCACCTTCGGCTGGTGGCCCGGGCGCCCGAGACGGTGCGGCACCTGGACGCGCTCCTCCTCCCGCTCGGCTTCAGCCGCCAGGTCTGCTTGGCGATGGCCCTCGAGGGGTCGACGCCGTCGCCGCCGATCCCCCACGGACTCGAGCTCCTCCTCGTCGATCCCGACGACGACGCGCTCCTCCGGGCGGTGGCGGCGGGGCAGGATCTGGTGCGGCGGGAGGAGCCCTGGTACGGCGTGGAGGTCTCCCGGCAGATGGACGAGCTGGCCCTGCGGCAGATGCGCCTGGGCGGGGCGGAGTTCCTCGCGGCGGTGACGGCGCGAGGGGCCGTGGTGGGATCGCTTCTCCTGCGGTGCAGCGGCGGCGTCGCCTTCATCGCCGACGTGGGCACCGTGCCGCGGGAGCGCCGCCGCGGGGTGGCGTCGGCGCTGGTGGCGGCGGCCGCCGCGGTGGGCCGCGACCGCGGCTGCGCGACGGTGGGGCTCACCGCCCGGCGGGACGGCAACCCCAGGCGGATCTACGGCGACCTCGGCTTCGTGGCGGTGGGCGAGAGCGTGGACTGGCTCCGGGCGGGGCCGCTGCCGCTGGGGTGAGCGCTCGCGCGCCTCGCCCCGGCGCCCCGATGCGTTGGATGCGCGGGGACGCCCCCCGCGTTCGGGATCGCGCCTCAGGCCCGGGGGGCGGCCCGCTCCACCGCGTCGAGGATTCGGCCGTCGTCGATCATCCGCCCCACGGCGGCGATGTCGAGGTGCAGCTCCCGGTCGGTGTCCATGTGCGGCACCTCCGATCGAATGACCTCGTGGGCGGCGGCGACGCCGGCGCCGGGGCGCAAGCCCTTGCGCATGTCGAGGGCCTGGGCGGCGGCGAGCAGCTCGATCGCCAGCACCGAGCGCACGTGCTCCACCACCTGCCTGGCCTTGAGGGCGGCGCCCATGCCCATGGAGACGTGATCCTCCCGGCCCGCCGACGACGGGATCGAGTCCACGCACGCGGGGTGGCAGAGCACCCGGCTCTCCGCCACCAGCGCGGCGGACGTCACCTGGGCGATCATGAACCCGGAGTTGAGGCCGGAGGTCTCGGTGAGGAACGGCGGCAGGCCGGAGAGGGCGGGGTTGACGAGCTGCTCCACCCGGCGCTCCGAGATCGCCGCGAGCTGGGTCACGGCGATGGCGAGCACGTCGCAGGCCTGGGAGACCGGCTGGCCGTGGAAGTTTCCGCCGGAGACGATGAGCCTCTCGTCGGCAAAGACCAGCGGGTTGTCGGTGCCGCAGTTGATCTCGATGGCGAGGGCCTCGCGGGCGAAGCGCACGCCGTCGCGGGCGGCGCCGTGCACCTGGGGCATGCACCGCAGCGAGTAGGGATCCTGCACCTTGGAGCAGTTCGCGTGGGAGAGGACGATCTCGCTGTCGCGGAGGAGCCGGCGCAGGTTGGCGGCGCACTCGACCTGCCCCGGCTGCGGCCGCACCGCGTGGATCTGCGGGAGGAAGGGCTTGTGGGAGCCGAGCATCGCCTCGACCGTCATGGCGCCCGCGACGTCGGCGATCTCCAGGAGCCGCGTGGCCCGCTGCACCGCCGGTGCTCCCACGGCGCAGATCGCCTGGGTGCCGTTGATGAGGGCGAGGCCCTCCTTGGCCTCGAGCACCACCGGGGTGAGGCCGGCCTTCTGCAGCGCCTCTCGCGAGGGCATCCTCCGCCCCTCGAAGATCGCCTCGCCCTCGCCGATCACGGTGAGCGCGAGGTGGGCGAGCGGCGCGAGGTCGCCGGAGGCGCCCACCGAGCCTCGAGAGGGGACCACCGGGAGCACGTCCCGATCGATCATGGCGAGGAGGAGATCGACCGTCTCCGGGCGGATGCCCGAGTGGCCCTTGGCGAGGACGTTCGCGCGCAGGGTCATCAGCGCCCGCGTCTCGGCGGCGGGCAGCGGCTCGCCCACCCCGGCCGCGTGGCTGAGAATGAGGTTGCGCTGGAGCTGCTTGAGATCCCCCTTGGCGATCCGCACCTCGGCCAGGGTGCCGAAGCCGGTGTTGATCCCGTAGGCCGCGGCGTCGCCCTCGGCGATCTCGTCGACGAGGGCGCGGGCCGTGCGCAGGCGCTCCCGGGCGGCGGGGGCGAGGGCCACGCGGGCCTGGCGGTTGGCGATGGCTTCGAGCTGGGCGAGCTGCAGGGTCTCGCCGTCGAGGTGGATGGTCGGGAGGGTCATGGCGTCGAATCCTGGTGAAGGCGATCGCCCTCCGGGGGGCGACGGCGGCGCATCCTAGTCCTCGGGGCCGGCGGATTCCAGGGCGCGCTCCGTCGACCGGCCGGCGCGGGGCCCGAGGACGTCGTGGGCCACGGGCCGTCGGTGCGCGCTCCCTCGACCTGCCGGCGCGGGGAATGCTAGGTCTCCCGTCGTCTCGCCTTCGGAGCCACGATGTCCCGTCCGCGCCGCTTCGTCGTCACCTGCGTCCATCCCGGCGCCGCCGGATCCCTCGCGCCGATCCTCGCAGGTGAGGAGATCCTGCGCGGGGCCGAGCGGAAGGTCCTCTCGCCCGGCACCCCCGAGGCGATCGAGTGGCGGGCGGAGCTCGGCGAGGTCGACGCCCCGGCGGCGCGGGCGCGGCTCTTCGAGCGGGCGCGGGCGGAGGGCTTCGACGCCGCGCTGCAGCTCGAGTCGATCCACCGCCAGCCCAAGCGCCTCGCCGTCTTCGACATGGACTCGACGCTGATCCGCATCGAGGTGATCGACGAGCTGGCGCGGGCCCACGGCGTCGTGGAAGAGGTCTCCCGGATCACCGAGCAGGCCATGCGGGGCGAGCTGGACTTCGCGCAGTCCCTCACCAGGCGGGTGGCGCTCCTCGCGGGCCTGCGGGTCGAGACCCTCGATCGGGTCGCGGCGTCGCTGCCGCTGAACGACGGCGCGGAGCGCCTCGTCCGCGGGCTCAAGTCCCTGGGGGTTCGGGTGGCGGTGGCCAGCGGCGGCTTCTCGCTGGCGGCCCGCGCCCTCGAGGCGCGGCTCGGCCTGGACGGCGCGTGGTCCAACGCGCTGGAGTCGAAGGAGGGACGGCTCACCGGTCGGCTGGAGGGGCCGATCGTGGACGCCGCGCGCAAGGCCGAGATCCTCGGCGAGCTCGCCGCGGGGATGGGCCTGGATCTCGACGCCACCATGGCCGTGGGCGACGGCGCGAACGACAGGCCCATGGTGGTCGCCGCGGGCCTCGGCGTGGCCTTCCGCGCGAAGGCGGCCCTGCGGGAGGCGGCGGACGCCACGCTGGAGGTGGGCGGGCTCGATCGCGCCCTCCATTTCCTGGGCCTGGATCGCGGCGCCATCGACGCCCTCGTCGGCTGAAGGGCGGGCGCGCCCGCGACCCGAGCGAGGTCCGAAGGGCCAGACCGAACGGGCAGCGGGATCGTCGGCCGCCTCGACGCGGCGGCGGGATCTCGATGCGGACGCCATCGGCCGGCCGACCGATGGGATCCGCAGGAGGCGCGGCCCGAGATGGAGGCTCCCATTCCCCCCGGGAGGCGCCTCTTGGACGCCAGGACGTGCATGGCAGCGGCGGCGGTGCTCCTGGCGATCGTCGCGCTGGGGTTTCGGCCCGCGCCCAGACCTTCGCAGCGAGAGGATGCCTGCGCCGACGCCGAGCGCCTCGAGCGGGTCGATCCCGACCGGGGCCGCGTGCGCCTTCTCGTCTGCCCCTCGCCTTGCCGAGGCGCGGCCTGCCCGAGGAGGCCCGGCGGCGCCGCGGCGCTCCTCATGGGGATCCCCGTGGACGTGAACCGCGCCGCCGCCGACGAGCTCCGCGCGCTGCCGGGGATCGGCGCCGGCCTCGCCCGCCGGATCGTCGCCGATCGCGAGGCGCGCGGCCCCTTCCGCAGCCTGGACGAGCTGGGGCGGGTAAAGGGGATCGGCCCGGGGAAGCTCCGCGCCCTCGAGGGCTGGGTGGAGCCGGGCAGGTGATCGCCGGCTCCGGGCGCACTTCCATCCGGTGCCACCATCGGCGCCGGCCTCCTTTCCGGGAGGCGGGCCCCGACGGGCCTCGCCCCGCCAAAGGCGTATCGCCCGAGGGATGGAGGCATGCACCTTGCCGAGGGCGTTCGCCGGAGGGAGGGCGATGGCGGAGGCGGTCTTCTGGATCTGCGCGGTCGGGTTGATCCACACCTACCTGACGTACCCGCTCGTCCTCGTCCTCCTCGACGCGTGGGCGGGGTTCTTCGCGGATCTGCGCTACCTCGGGGGCGGCCGGGACCGACGCCTGCCGCCGGAGCCCCTCCACCTCCCCCGGGTGTCTCTCGTGATCGCCGCCTGGAACGAGGCGCCCGTGATCCGGGAGAAGATCGAGAACGCGCTCGCCCTCGACTACCCGCCGCAGCTCGTGGAGATCGTGGTGGGATCCGACGGATCGGACGACGGCACCGACGAGATCGTCTCGTCGTTCGCGGACCCGCGGGTTCGCCTCGATCGGGCCGATCGCGCCGGGAAGATCGCCGTGCTCAGCCGGGTGGTCCCCACCACCTCCGGGGAGATCCTCGTCTTCTCCGACGCGAACACGATGTTCGAGGCGGACGCGCTGCGGAAGCTGGTCCGGCACTTCGCCGACGCCAGGGTGGGCTGCGTCTGCGGCCGTCTCCGCCTCTACAACCGCCGGCAGGAGACGTTCGAGGAGAGCGCCTACTGGATCTACGAGTCGTTCCTGAAGCTGCGGGAGGGACGCCGGGGCGCGGTGATGGGCGCCAACGGCGGCATCTATGCGCTGCGGCGATCGCTCTTCCCCGCGCTCCCCGCCAACACCGTTGTGGAGGACTTCGTCATCGCCTGCCGCTGCCTGCTTCGGGGGAGGCGGG
>DATMSB010000117.1:0-11089 GCA_035565615.1 Vulgatibacter sp.
GTGGACCCGGTCGACGGCCCGGTCGAGCTCCCGGGCGGGCGAGCCGCCGGGCCCGCCGGCGAAGAGATCCTGCTGGCCCCAGGCGCCCGCCGCCGCGAGGTCGAAGCCCGTGATCCCCACCAGGCGAAAGGGCTCCTCCAGCGGGAAGGAGGGTAGGAGGGACGTCGCCGCCTCGATGAGCGGGCCCGCCGAGTCGGTGGGCTGGGCGAGGGTGGTCTGCCGGGTGAGGATGCGGAAGTCCGCCGTCTTCAACTTCACCCGCACGCCCCGGGCCATGACGCCGTGCCGGCGCATCCGCTCCGCCACCCTGTCCGCAGCGCGCAGCAGGTGGGGCCGGATGGCGTCGGCGCCGACCACGTCTCGCTCGAGGGTGTTCTCGCAGCCGATGCTCTGCGGATCGCGGGAGGGGACCACGGGCCGGGGATCCTCCCCGCGGGCGAGCCGGAGCAGGTGGGGGCCGTGGGAGCCGAGGGCCGACGCGAGGAGCTGGGGCGACGCGCCCGCCACGTCGCCGATGCTGCGCAGGCCCAGGCGGCGCAGCTTCTTCTCCGCCTTGGGGCCCACCCCCCACAGCCGCCGCAGGGGCAGCGGATCGAGGAAGGCGCGGGTCGCCCCGGGCGGGACCACCACGAGGCCGTCGGGCTTGCGGTGGTCGCTCGCGACCTTGGCGACGAACTTGGTCTGCGCGATCCCGACCGAAACGGTCAGGCCTCCCGTCGCCTCGAAGACCCGGGCCTTGATCCGCCGGCCCATCTCCTCCGGATCGCCGAAGAGGCTGGCGCTCCCGCTCATGTCGAGGAAGGCCTCGTCGAGGCTGAGGGGCTCCACCAGCGGGGTGAAGGACGCCAGCGCCTCCATCAGCCTGCGCGAGACCTCCTCGTACCGATCGAACCGGGGCGGGATCACCAGGGCGCCGGGGCAGCGGCGCAGGGCCACCTCCATGGACATGGCGCTGCCGACGCCGAAGCGCCGCGCCTCGTACGACGCGGTGGTGACCACGCTGCGGGAGCCCGGGTAGCCCACGATGACCGGCTTTCCCCGAAGCTCCGGCCGGTCGTGGATCTCGACCGCGGCGTAGAACGCGTCCATGTCCGCGTGGACGATCGTCCGGCCCCAGCTCGCCATCCGCACAAATTCGCAGGTTCCCGCAGGCCACACAACGTCCGAGCGCCAGGTGGTAGCATCCCGGGAATGGAAGACAGAAGGCTTCTGGCGCTGCCGAAGGTGGAGCGGTGGCCCACCGCGGAGGAGGCGGCGCGCTCCCTCTGGTTCTCCCCCCTCCGGCTGGGATCGGCGCTGACGGCCCGGACCCGGACCTGGGTGCCGGCGATGGTCCCGTGGCGGGCGACGGAGGACGGCTTCGTCTCGGACGCGGTGGTGGAGTGGTACGCGCGGTTCGCGAAGGGCCGGCCGGGCGTGCTGGTGGTGGAGGCCACCGGGATCCGCGACGTGCCCAGCGGCCCCCTCCTGCGCATCGGCCACGATCGCTTCGTCCCCGGCCTGCGGCGGGTGGTGGAGGCGGTGCGGGAGGCGAGCGGCGGGAGCACCCGCCTCCTCATCCAGCTCATCGACTTCCTCGCGATCCGGCGCCGCCCGGAGAAGGAGAAGTTCTTCGCCCGCTTCTTTCGGCCCGACCCCTCCGTCGCCGAGAAGGCCGCCGCGCGCACGGGGGATCGGAGCTGGCTGGACGCGACCGAGGCGGAGCTCCGGGCCCGCCTCGCCGCGGCGACCGACGACCTCGTCGACGCCGTGCTCCCCGAGCGGGAGCTGGAGAGCCTCCACTTCGGCTACCGGGAGCGGATCACGGATCTGCACCTGCCCCACATCCGCGAGCTCCCCCGCACGCTCCCGCCCCTCTTCGCCGCCGCCGCCGCGCGGGCGAAGGAGGCGGGCTTCGACGGCGTGGAGCTCCACTTCGCCCACGCCTACACCATGGCGTCGTTCCTCTCCGCCCGGAACACCCGCGACGACGGCTACGGCGGCACGAGGGAGGGGCGGCTGCGGCTCCCGCTCGAGGTCTTCGCGGCGGTGCGCGAGCGGGTGGGGACGGAGTACGCCGTGGGCTGCCGCTTCCTCGGCCACGAGGTGATCGAGGGGGGGAGCGACGTCGACGACGCCGCCCACTTCGGCGTGGTCTTCGCCCGGGCGGGCTTCGACTTCCTGAGCGTCTCGAAGGGAGGCAAGTTCGAGGACGCGAAGCAGCCGAAGGTGGGCGCCGCCGCGTACCCCTACACGGGGCCGAGCGGCCTCGAGTGCATGCCGCCGGTGCGGATCGACGAGCGCGGTCCCTTCGAGCGCAACGTGGGCCTCGCCGCCGCCGTGCGCCGGGCGGTGCGCGACGCCGGCTTCGAGACGCCGGTGATCGCGGCGGGGGGCATCTCCACCTTCGACGCGGCGGAGGGCATCCTGCGCCGGGGCGACGCGGACGCGGTGGCGTCGGCGCGGCAGACCCTCGCCGATCCCGACTGGTTCGAGAAGATCCGCCTGGGGCGCGGCGACGAGATCCGCCGCTGCTTCTTCACCAACTACTGCGAGGCGCTGGACCAGTCGCACAAGGAGGTGACCTGCCAGCGCTGGGACCGCGTGTTCCCCGAGGGGGAAGGGGAGGTGCCCCGGACCCGCGACGGGAGGCGCCGCCTCACCGCGCCGGCCTGGACGCCGGCCGCCGCAACCGCTCGAGGCTGAAGACGAAGTCGTCGCGCGCCCGGGCGTGGCACGACGCGCACGCGGCGGTGCCGCCGTCGCCGAAGCCGGCGATCGGCCTGCCGTGCTCGTCCACCCGCACCGACGCGTTGGCCAGCTCCATCCAGTACCAGCGCCCCGCCACCTTCGACATGGTGGTGAGGATGGGCGGCTCGGCGGTCCCCGCCGCGGTGCGGTTCTCGAGGACGATGTGGGCGCCGTCGGGGAACGGCAGGATCCGTCGCGCGATCGACGCGCCGACGACCCCGTTCTGGTGGGCGACCACCCACCGGCCGCCATGGGCCTCGGAGAACCGCGGCTGGCTCTGCTCGGGGAGGGTCGCCCACCGATCGTAGCCCTGGATCTGATCGAGGATCGCCCGCCCCTCCGGGGGGAGGGACGCGGTCCGCTCCGGGAGGGCGTCCGGCATCTGCCGCTCGCCCTTGGTGAGGCGGATCGCCCCGCTGGCCTCCTCTCTGGCCTCGCCCGCCGGCGACTTGGTGCAGCCGGCGGTCACCAGGAGTGCGCTCGCGACGCCCACCGCGCGCACGGCCGTCGGGTGGAGGTGGGTGGGTCGCGCCCGCAATGGGATCTCCGTCGCGAAGGGAGGCGGCACCGATCAACTACGGCGGCATCCACCGGCCGGCCACCACCCGCCCGAGGAGCGGAGTCCGTCGGGCGCGTCTCGCAGCACCCGAAGCGCACCGGCGCCACCCGCCCGAGGAGGCGGGGCAAGGCGCGCCTCCAGGTGGCCGCCGTGTCCACCTTGGAGGCGGGCGTCCCATCGGTCGGCATCGCCTGGTCGGGTGGTACGGGAGGAGGATCGCTTGCCAGGGGGCGGGCCGGCGTCGGTGAAGGAGCGATGGACGCGCACGCTGGCAGCGGTCGTCGCCGTCCTCGGCGGCTACCTCGCTCTCGGCGCGATCAGCTTCCAGGGCGCGCTCCCGCCGCTCGGCGTGCCCGCCTTCTTCCTCCCCATCGGCTGGGCGCTCGCCTTCGTGCTCCGCTCTCGGCGCCGGGACTGGCCCATCCTCCTCGCCGCCACCATGGTGGCCGGCACGCTCACCAACCTGATCGGCGGCTTCCCGTTCGACGTCGCGGCCGTCTGGGCCGCGGGCGACGTGGCGGAGACCGTAATCGCCGCGCTGATGCTGCGCCGCTTCATCGGGAAGACGTCCGCCCTCGAGCGGGTCCGGGAGGTGGTGTGGTTCACGTTCGTCACCTTCCTCGCGGCCCCCCTGGCCACCGTGCCCTTCGCGCTGCTCTCGGTCCCCATGCTCCCCGAGGCGACGTACGCCGAGGTGCAGCGGGCCTGGTGGCCGGCGGGAGGCCTGGGGACCTTCGTGATCGGCGCCGTCGCCCTCGCCTGGTCGGGGCCGAGGTGGCGGCGGGTGGGCTGGGGACGCCTCTTCGAGACCGTCGTCTTCACCGCCCTGGTCACCGCCTTCTTCCTGCTCGTCTTCGACGGGGGAAACGCGCCGGCCGCGGTGATCCTCACCGCCTTCGTCAGCTTCCCGCTCCTGACCGTCACGGCGCTGCGGTACGGCAGCAGGGGCGCGTCGCTCGCTTCCCTCGGAATCGGCGTGGTGGCGACCTTCCTCACCCTGGACGGGCGGGGCTTCTTGGCGTCGATCGGCGAGCCGGAGGCCCGGCTCCTCGCGGTGCAGGGCTTCTTCGCCCTCGCCACCCTCTCGGCGCTCGTCCTCGCCGCGGTCGACGAGGCGCGGACGCGGGCCCTGCGGGGACAGTCCCTCCTCCTGGAGGTGGCGACCGTCCTCGCCCACCCGAAGCCGATCGGCGATCGCCTCGATCGCGTCGTCGGGCTCCTCACCGAGGACTTCGCCGCGGGCGCGGGCGTGGGGCTTCGAGATGGAGGTGGGTGCGCGCCCGCCGCCCTCCGGGCGACGACCGAGGCGAAGGCCGCCACGCTGGCACGGACGATCGAGGTGGAGGCACCCTCGATCGGGGGGGACCGCGAGGTAGGGGGCGTCGCGATCCTTCCCCTCTTCGCAGGAGGGACCCGGGTGGGGATCCTGGCGCTGCAGTCGTCCATGGGCTCGCGCTTCGACGAGAGCGACTGGGACGTGGCCTCGACCCTGGCCCGGCAGCTCGAGACCACCCTGGAGTCGGAGCGGCTGCGCCAGGAGACGGAGCGGCACGCCAAGGAGGTGGAGTCGAACGAGCGCCGCTTCCGCGCGCTGGCGGAGAGCACCGCGGAGGTGCTCTGGGTCACCGATCGCCACGGCCGGTTCCGGGGCCGGCAGCGGTCGTGGGCGTCGTTCACCGGGCAGCCCAGGGAGGAGTACCAGGGCTACGGCTGGATGGAGGCCCTCCACCCCGACGATCGCGAGACGCTGCGCGAGGCGTGGCTGACCGCCCGGGCGACGGGCGAGCCCTTCCACGTCGAGATCCGGCTGCACCGCCACGACGGCCAGTGGATCTACCAGGAGGTGAGCGCCGGGCCCGTGCGCGACCAGGAGGGAAGGGTGCGGGAGTGGGTGGGGATGAACGTCGACATCGAGGAGCGGAAGATCGCGGAGGCCGAGCGGGATCGCTCGCTGCGCAAGGCCCAGGAGGCGATCCAGCTCCGTGACGACTTCCTGTCGATCGCCTCCCACGAGCTGAAGACGCCGCTCACGCCGCTGTCCACCTGGCTCCAGCTCATCCAGCGCCGCCTGGACGCCGGGCAGCCGATCGATCCCTCCTGGGTCTCGAAGGCGCGGGGGAGCCTCGACCGGCTGGCCACCCTCATCAACGATCTCCTCGACGCCTCCCGGATCCAGGCGCGGCGGCTCACCATCCGGCTCGAGCCCGTCTCCCTGAGCGACATCGTCGCCCGGCAGGTGACCGCGGCGGAGACGCTCTCCGAGCGGCACCGCTTCGTCCGCACGGGGACGGAGCAGGCCGTCTGGGTGATGGGCGAGGAGGCCCGGCTGGAGCAGGTGCTGAACAACCTCATCGAGAACGCGATCAAGTACAGCCCCAGGGGGGGGACGATCCGCGTCGACCTAGAGGTCGAGCTGGGGGAGGCGATCGTCTCCGTGACGGATCCGGGGGTCGGGATCCCCCAGGATCAGCTCGGCCGCCTCTTCGACCGGTTCTTCCGGGCGCGCACCATCTCCGCCGCGTCGTACGGGGGCCTCGGGCTCGGCCTCTACATCGTCCGCGACATCGTGGACCACCACGGCGGCCGGGTCTGGGTCGAGAGCGAGCCGGGCGCGGGAACCACCTTCGTGGTGACGTTACCCCTCCTCGGCGTGGGGCCGGAGCCGCCGGTCCGGCGGCAGACGGAGGACGCGGAGGCGCACGCCGAGGCCTGAAGTCGGGTAGGCGACACGCAGCCCTCAAGTGTGAGAGGCATTCACACGTCTCCCTGGTCTCCTGTCCCGGGATCGATGCGCTCCGATGGCTGGATGGGAGCACATTTTCAGCGAGGCTTCATGGATCGGACGGACGATGCGGCGGGGCCGGCGGGAGCGGCCGGGAGGTGGAGGCGGATCTTCCGCGGGGGGGACGGGCCGGAGGAGGATGGCGGCGGGATCGATCTGCACGCGGTTCGGGACGCGCTGCGGGCGGCGGCGCAAGGGGACTTCGCGGTGCGCCTGCCGGTGGACGGCGGCGCCGACGGCGCCATGGCGGAGGTCTGCATGGCGTTCAACGCGCTGCTCGCCCGCAACGAGGCGCTCGTCGCGGAGCTCGACCGGATCCGGAAGTCGGTCGGCACCCAGCAGAGGACGGACCGGCGGATGAGCCTGGGCGCGGCGTCTGGCGGGTGGACGATCGCCGTCGACTCGGTGAACGAGATCCTCGATCGACTGATCGCGCCGATGGCCCGGGTTTCCCGCACCCTCGAGCGCGTCGCCGCCGGCGAGCTGAGCCGGGCGCTGCTCGCCGCGGCCGACGCGCGGCCGGCCAGGAGCGAGGTGCGCCGGCTGGAGGCGGCGACCGACGCCGTGATCGCCGAGCTCTCCACCTTCGCGGACGGCATCTCCGACCTGCTCCATCAGTTCGGCCTGGAGGGCCGACTGGGGCTGCGGGTGGATCCCGACGATCTGCGCGGCGTGTGGCGAGCGCTGATCGGGGACTTCAACCGCACCTCCGACCGGGTCACCTCCCAAATCCGCAGCATCTCCGAGGTCGCCAGGGCGATCGTGCACGGCGACTTCTCCCGGAAGGTGGAGGTCGAGGCCACCGGGGAGGTGCTGGTCCTCAAGGACTCCCTCAACGACGCGGTGGAGAAGCTCCGGGGCATCTCCACCGAGCTGATCCGGGTGGCCCGCGAGGTGGGCGTCGAGGGCAAGCTCGGCGCGCAGGCGCCGGTGCCGAACCTGTCGGGGACCTGGCGCGAGCTCGTCGACGGCGTGAACTTCCTCGCGTCCAACCTCACCTCGCAGGTGCGAAACATCTCGCAGATCTCCACCGCGATCGCGAACGGAGACCTCTCGCAGAAGATCACCGTCGAGGCGCGGGGCGAGGTCCTGAACCTGAAGGACACCATCAACGAGATGGTCGATCGCCTCCGCACCTTCGCCGGCGAGGTGACGCGGGTGGCCCGGGAGGTGGGCACCGAGGGAAAGCTCGGCGGGCAGGCGGTGGTCCCGGGCGTGGCCGGCACCTGGCGGGAGCTCACCGACAGCGTGAACACCATGGCCTCCAACCTCACCAGCCAGGTGCGCGGCATCGCCAAGGTGGTGAACGCGGTGGCGGAGGGCGATCTCTCGCGGCGGCTGGTGCTCGAGGCGAGGGGGGAGATCGCGGCGCTCGCCGACACCATCAACGGCATGACCGACACGCTGCGGGTCTTCGCCGACCAGGTGACCACGGTGGCGCGGGAGGTGGGGATCGAGGGCCTGCTCGGCGGGCAGGCGCGGGTCCCCGGGGCCGCGGGCACCTGGAAGGACCTCACCGACAGCGTGAACATGCTCGCCGGCAACCTCACCGCCCAGGTGCGCAACATCGCCCTCGTCACCACCGCCGTCGCCAACGGCGACCTCTCCAAGAAGATCACGGTGGAGGCGAAGGGCGAGGTCGAGGAGGTGAAGGAGACCGTCAACGCGATGATGGAGCGGCTGCGCACCTTCTCGTCGGAGGTGACGCGGGTGGCCCGCGAGGTCGGCACCCAGGGGCAGCTCGGCGGACAGGCGGTGGTCCCCGGCGTCTCCGGCACCTGGAAGGATCTCACCGACCACGTGAACGTGATGGCGGCGAACCTCACCGACCAGGTGCGGGGCATCGGCCGGGTGGTGACCGCGGTGGCGAACGGCGATCTCACCCAACGGCTCTTCCTCATCGCCCGGGGGGAGATCGCCACCCTCGTGGACACCATCAACGGCATGACCGACACCCTGCGCACCTTCGCCGAGCAGGTGACCACGGTGGCGAGGGAGGTGGGCGTCGACGGGAAGCTGGGTGGTCAGGCGAGGGTGCCGGGCGCGTCGGGCACGTGGCGGGCGCTCACGGACAACGTGAACCACCTCGCCGCCCGCCTCACCACCCAGGTGCGCGCCATCTCCGACGTGGCGAAGGCCGTGACCGAGGGGGACCTCTCCCGCACCATCACCGTCGAGGCGAGCGGCGAGGTGCTGGCGCTCAAGGACACCATCAACCAGATGATCGCCAACCTGCGCGACACGACCGCCGCCAACGAGGAGCAGGACTGGCTCAAGTCGAACCTGGCCCGCTTCTTCGCGATCATGCAGGGCCAGCGCAGCCTCGAGACCCTCATCAACGAGATCATGTCGACGCTCACGCCGGCGGTGGGCGCGAGCCAGGGCGCCTTCTACCTCTTCAACGACTCCACCGGCGACTTCCAGCTAGCGGCGACCTACGCGCACATGCGCCGCCACGATCTGGCGAACCGCTTCGTCTTCGGGCAGGGGCTCGTCGGGCAATGCGCCCTCGAGCGCAAGCCGATCGTCGTGGAGCGCGTGCCCGAGGAATACGTCCGCATCGAGTCGGGCCTGGGCGAGGCGCCCGCCCGGGAGATCGCGGTCTTCCCGGTGATCTACGGAGACAAGGTGAAGGGCGTCATCGAGCTGGCGTCGTTCCAGCCCCTCACGCCGATCCGGCTCGCCCTCCTCGATCAGATCTCGATGAACATCGGGCTGTCGATCAACATGATCAAGACGAGCAGGACCACCGAGCAGCTCCTGGAGCAGCTCCAGGGGTCGAACGCCGAGCTCGAGGATCGGCGGCGCGAGCTCGAGGAGAAGGCCGAGCTGCTCGAGCAGCGGAACCGCGAGATCGCCGAGGCGAGCCGGTCGCTGGAGGCCAAGGCGGAGGAGCTCACCCGGGTCTCGGAGTACAAGTCGCAGTTCCTGGCGAACATGTCCCACGAGATCCGGACGCCGCTGAACAGCATGCTGATCCTGGCGCAGATGCTGGCGGCGGACGAGGACTCGAACCTCACCGAGGAGCAGCGGGAGTGGGCGGCCACGATCCACGCGGCCGGCCGCGATCTCCTGGTGCTCATCAACCAAGTGCTGGACCTGTCCCGGGTGGAGGCGGGGCGGGTGGAATCCCGGGTCGGGCGCAGCTCGCTCGACGACGTCCAGGCGCTCGTGGAGCGCACCTTCCGTCCGCTGGCCCTGCAGAAGAAGCTCGAGCTGGAGGTCGCCCGCGACCCCGAGGTGCCCGCGGAGATCCTCACCGACCGGCAGCTCCTCGATCAGATCCTGCTCAACCTGATGTCCAACGCGCTGAAGTTCACCGAGCGGGGCAGGGTGGCGCTGCACGTCGAGTTCGCGCCGGAGGGGAAGCGCTACGAGACCGCCGCCCTGCGCCGGGCCGAGAAGGTCCTCGCCTTCCGGGTGAAGGACACGGGCATCGGGATCCCGCGGGATCAGCAGGAGGAGATCTTCGAGGCGTTCCGGCAGGCGGACGGATCGCCGACCCGGCGCTACGAGGGCACCGGTCTCGGGCTCGCGATCAGCCGCGAGTTCGCCCGGGTGCTGGGCGGGGAGCTCGACGTGAAGAGCCGGCCCGGCGAGGGCTCCACCTTCACGCTCTACCTCCCCTTCCTGCCCGCGGCGGAGCAGGAGGACGAGGAGGCGCCGCACGCGATCGAGGGACCCGCCCGTCCCGCGAAGGGGGGCCCCGGGCGGCGGGCGCTCCCCGAGGGCGTCGAGCGACTCGCCGGCAGGACCGCCCTCGTCGTCGAGGACGACGTGCGAAATCTCTACGCGATCACCGCTCTCCTGGAGCGGCTGAAGATGGACGTGGTGCCGGCGACCAGCGCCCCCGCCGCCTACGAGGAGCTGCGAGAGCGCCCGCTCGTCGACGTCGTGCTCGTGGATCTGATGATGCCGGACGTCGACGGATACCAGGCGATCGAGGCGATCCGGAAGATGCCGGAGGTGGCGGGCGTGCCGATCGTCGTCCTCACGGCCAAGACCAGCAAAGCGGATCGACGCCGCGCCCTCGACGTGGGCGCCGACGATCTGCTGCTCAAGCCGCTCGAGATCGATCGGCTCGCCTCGGCGATCCTGCGGGTCCTGGGCGGGAAGCAAGATGACGGCGCCTCGGACCACGCGTAGGTCGGGCCCGGCGCCCGTCCCGATCCTGATCGTCGAGGATCACTCCGTGGAGCGGAAGGCGATCCGGGCGGCGCTGGGCGGCCTCTCCTACGAGATCGCGGAGGCCTCCACCGCCGAGGAGGCGCTGGAGATCCTCCTGAGGAAGGACTTCGCGGTGCTGCTCCTCGACGTGGGGCTGCCGGGGATGGACGGCATCGAGCTCGCCCGGTTCGTCCGCGAGCGGCCCCGGGCGGCGAGAGTCCCGATCCTCTTCCTCACCGGCAGGGCCCGGGAGGAGGACCTGATCGATCGGGCCTACGGCGCCGGCGCCATCGACTACCTGGTGAAGCCGATCCGACCCACCGTGCTCCGCGCCAAGGTGGAGGTCCTCGCGGAGCTGTACCGGCACCGCGTGGCGATGGAGGAGCAGGCCCGGCGGGCGGTGCGCACCGAGCAGCGGGAGGCGGAGCTCAGCCTGCGGGAGCTGCGGCTGGCGAGCGAGCGCCACTTCCGCAACCTCGCCGACGCGGTGCCGACGATCGTGTGGACCGGGGATCCCGCCGGCCGCGTGGAGTACTACAACCGGCGCTGGTTCGAGTTCACCGGCCTGCGCGCGGCGGACCGGCCGCGGCCGTGGTTCTCCGAGCTGCACCCCGACGATCGAGAGCGCGCCCGGGCCGCGTGGGAAGCGGCGATCGCGGAGGTGCGGATGCTGGAGGGCGAGTTCCGCCTCCGGGCCGCGGACGGCTCGTACCGATGGCAGCTCTGCCGCGCCATGCCGGAGATCGGGCCCACCGGGAAGATGGTCGCGTGGATCGGGACCTTCACCGACATCGAGGATTCCAAGCGCGCGGAGCGGGAGCGCGAGGAGCTCTACCAGCGGGCGGTGGAGG
>DATMSB010000118.1:0-5118 GCA_035565615.1 Vulgatibacter sp.
GAGGGGATCGACGACCCCCGGGTGCGGCTGCGGGTATTCGATGGCGACACCCTGATGCGGGAGCTGGATCTGGCGCTGGAGTCGCGGTCCTTCTACGTGACGGACCTGCCCAGCGGGCGCAGCTACCGCGGCGAGCTGGTCTTCGTGGGCCGCAACGGCGAGCGGCTCATCGGCCACCCCTCCAACCAGGTGCAGCTCCCGCCGCTGGGGCCGTCGCCCGTCATCGACGATCGCTTCGCGACCATCCCTTGGGGCCTGCCGCTGGGCCCGGGCCTCGACCTCTTCGCCCACGGCGCGCCGGGGCCCGATCTCTCGAACCTCGAGCGGCAGCTCCTCCGCTCGGCCTCGCATCCCGACCAGCGCCTGGGCGCGTCGGAGCGGATGTCGGCGCGCGGGGGCGGTTCGCTCTCCGCGCGGAGCCTCTCCTCTTCGCCGGGCGGTCCGGTGCGCCGGGACAGCGAATGATGCAGGGCTTCGTCGTCATCCACCTCCACGCGCACCTCCCCTTCGTCCGGCACCCGGAGCACGAGCGTTTCCTCGAGGAGGACTGGCTCTACGAGGCGATCACGGAGACGTACATCCCCCTCGTCTCCCGCTTCGAGACGCTGGCGGACGAGGGGATCCCGTTTCGGGTGAGCTTCACGCTCACGCCGCCCCTCGTGCAGATGCTGCGGGACGACCTCCTGCAGACCCGGTACGGAAAGCACCTCGACCGGCTCTGCGAGCTGGCCGACAAGGAGCTCCACCGCACCCGGCACGAGCCCCGGCTCCACGACACCGCCCGTTTCTACCACCATCACTTCAACCACACCCGCTGGCTCTGGCACGAGCGCTACCGCCGGGACCTGGTGGGCGCCTTTCGGCGGCTGCAGGATCGCGGGGTGGTGGAGATCGTCACCTGCGGCGCCACCCACGGCTTCCTGCCGCTGATGCAGACGCAACCCGAGGCCGTCCGGGCGCAGATCCGGATCGCGGCTGCCCACTACCGCCTGCACTTCGGCCGCGACCCCGTGGGCATCTGGCTGCCGGAGTGCGGCTACTACCCGGGGGTGGAGCGCTTCCTGTCGGAGGAGGGGATCCGCTACTTCTTCGTGGACACCCACGGGATCCTGGACGCCACCCCGCGCCCCCGCTACGGCGTCTTCGCGCCGCTGTACACGCCGGCGGGGGTGGCCGCGTTCGGCCGCGACCCGGAGTCGAGCGAGCAGGTGTGGAGCGCCGGCACGGGCTACCCGGGCGATCCCGTCTACCGGGAGTTCTACCGGGACGTCGGCTACGACCTCGACTACGACTACGTGCGCCCCTACATCCAGGCCACCGGCGAGCGGAAGAACACCGGGTTCAAGTACCACCGGATCACCGGCCGGGGGATGGAGAAGGATCTGTACGACTGGCGGGCGGCGTTCCGGCAGGCGGATCGCCACGCCGGGAACTTCATGTTCAACCGGGAGAAGCAGATCGTGCACCTGGCGATGGTGATGGGGGCCCGCCGCCCGGTGGTGGTGGCGCCGTACGACGCGGAGCTCTTCGGCCACTGGTGGTTCGAGGGGCCGGTGTTCCTCGAGATGCTGATCCGCAAGGTCGCCCACGATCAGAAGACCTTCGAGCTGGTCTCGCCGTCCGACTACCTCCGTGACAACCCCACCCAGCAGGTGGCGACGCCGCCGCTCTGCTCCTGGGGGGCCGGCGGCTACGCCGGGGTGTGGCTGGACGGATCCAACGACTGGATCTACCGCCACCTCCACAGGTGCGCCGACTCAATGATCCGGATGGCGTCCGACTTCCGGGAGCCCACGGATCTCGAGCGGCGGGCGCTGAACCAGGCGGCGCGGGAGCTTCTCCTGGCCCAGTCGTCGGACTGGGCGTTCATCATGAAGACGGGGACCATGGTGGAGTACGCCGTGCAGCGCACCAAAGATCACGTGCTGCGGTTCTTGCGTCTGGAGGACGAGCTGCGGCGGGGCGCGATCGACGAGGCCTGGCTCGCGCAGGTGGAGGGGCGGGACAACCTCTTCCCCGAGCTCGACTATCGGGTGTACTGCGCCTGAAGCGGCGCTCTCCTGGCGAGATCCGCGTGGCCTCCCGGGCGGTCCGCGCGGTACCATCGCGCCCGTGGTCATCGCCCATCTCACCGACATCCACGTGGCGAGCGAGGAGGACTACCCGGGCCCCGAGGGCGGGGCGTGGCTGCCGAAGGTCGCCAAGCACTCGGAGGAGCTTCTCGAGCGGCTCCTCGCCGATCTCGCCGCCCAGCGGCCGGATCGGGTGGTCCTCACCGGCGACCTCACCCTGACCTCGGAGGAGGCCCAGTTCGCCCGGGCGCGGGCCGCCCTGGATCGACACCTCGGCGGGACGCCGCTCGCCGCGATCCCGGGCAACCACGACAGGTGGTCGGAGGCGGCGCAGGAGCAGCTGGATCGCCACTTCGGCGACGTGATGCGGGGGGACCTCGGCGAGGGCTTCCCCTATTGCCAGCTCGCCGGCGAGGTGGCGATCGCGGCCATCGACTCCTCGCCCTTCGTGCCGGACGTCGATCCCGCCGACGTGAAGGGGCGGGTGGGGGAGGCGCAGCTCGCCGCCCTGGCCGCCCTCTGCGCCGAGGCCGAGGTGGAGGGGCGGTTCGTGATCCTCCTCGTCCACCACCACCTGCGCCTCTCCGAAGAGGACGCCGCGGCCGCCGATCCCAAGGATCCCACCCCCCTGGAGGACGCCGCTGCGGTGGAGGAGGCCCTGGCCCGGCTCCCGATCGGCCTGGTGCTCCACGGCCATCGCCACAAGCAGATGCGCCTCGACCTCGACCTGGGCGGGAGGCGGGTGCCCGTCCTCTGTCCGGGGAGCGCCACCCGGGTGGATCGCCGGCCGGAGCGCACCGGCCGCTACGGGCTCTACGAGGTGGACGGCAGGGGCCTGCGCCGGGCGCGGGTGCGCCGCTGGGACGACGAGGCCCGCGGCTTCGTCTGGGGAACGTTTGACGGGGGAGAGGCAGCCCGCTAAACCCGCCGCCATGGCCAACGCCCCGTTCGAGAACATCCCCGACGTCGAGCGCCGCCTCTCCGAGGCCGGCTACCTCCCGTCGCGCGAGATCGCGACCACCGTGTTCCTCGCCGAGAAGCTGGAGAAGCCGGTCCTGGTGGAGGGGCCCGCCGGCGTGGGGAAGACCGAGCTGGCCCTCGCGCTGGCGATGGCGACCGGGAGGCCGCTCGTCCGCCTTCAGTGCTACGAGGGCCTGGACGAGAGCAAGGCGCTCTACGAGTGGGAGTACGCCAAGCAGCTCCTCTACACCCAGCTCGTGAAGGAGAAGATCAGCGAGACCCTCGCCGGGACCGCCAGCCTCGC
Organism: Vulgatibacter sp.; assembly: GCA_035565615.1. Classification (GTDB taxonomy): domain Bacteria; phylum Myxococcota; class Myxococcia; order Myxococcales; family Vulgatibacteraceae; genus Vulgatibacter. The sequence continues at coordinate 3,337 of DATMSB010000118.1, forward strand.
CGACGCGGTGGAGCGGATCGGCGCCAGCGAGAGCGTCTTCTTCTCGGAGCGCTTCCTCCTGCCCCGGCCGGTCCTGCGGGCGCTCATGTCCGAGGAGCCGGCGGTGCTCCTCGTGGACGAGATCGACAAGGCCGACCCCGAGTTCGAGGCCTTCCTCCTCGAGGTGCTCGCCGACTTCGCGGTGACCGTGCCGGAGATCGGGACGATCCGGGCCCGGCACGTGCCCCGCGTGATCCTGACCTCGAACGCGGCCCGGGAGCTGTCGGACGCGCTGAAGCGGCGCTGCCTCCACCTCTTCATCGACTTCCCGAGCCGGGAGCGGGAGGTGGAGATCGTTCGCGCGCGGATCCCGGGGATCCGGCGGGCGCTGGCGCAGCGGGTGGTGGACGTGGTCCACCGGGTCCGCGCGCTGGATCTGAAGAAGGCGCCGTCGATCGCCGAGACCCTCGACTGGGCGAGGGCCCTGGCGATCCTGAACGCCGGGGATCTGGACCCCGAGCTCCTGTCGCAGACCCTGAACGTGCTGCTCAAGCACGAGGCCGACGTGCAGCGGGCCCGCGAGAAGGTGCGGGACCTCGTCCAGGCCTGAAGGGCCAGGAGGCCGGCCGCCCCCTCTACTCGGCGGCGGTCTCCGCGGCCTTCTCGGCGGCAGGCGCCTTCTCCTCCTCGACGGAGTCGAAGTAGCCCTTCATGGAGATCTTGATCGCGGATTTGTCGAAGCCGCCCCCGCCGCTGCGCCGATCGACGATGTACCACTTCCCGCCGCTGCGCCCCGCGAGGTAGGCGTTCTTCGCCCCCTCCTCGATCCCGTCCTCCTCCACCCGGTAGCTCTGCTCCACCGTGTGGATGACGACGGTGCCCATCGGCATGTCCTCGACCGACTCGATCGACCACTCGGTGAGGAGGAAGTCGCCCTTGGCCCAGTACCAGGGCGCCATCCGATGCCGCTCGGAGCCGAGGTTCTTCTTGGTGGTGGCGATCTCCTCGAGGGTCTTGGGGTGGATGAGATTGCGCAGCTCGGCCCACTTCTTCTGCTTCCAGAGGTCGAGGTAGGCGCCGATGACCTTGCAGGCCTCGAGCTGGTCGCCCTGCAGCTCCTTGCAGTTCTCCGCCGCGCGGGGCGGGGTGGGCTTCGGCGGACCGCGCCGCTTCTGCGCGAGGGCGGAGGGGGCGTGGAGGACGAGCGCCAGCGAAGCGGCGGCGAGGAACGTTTTCTTCATGGCGATCTCCCTGCGTGAAGCCTTGAGCGACCGGGATCCTAGCGTCCGCCCAGCTTCGTGCAAGGGCCAAGCGCGGATCGCGCCCTTCGCGATTCGGCCGCGCGAAGTTTGCCTCGGTCCGTGCCGCGACTAAGATCCCGCTCCACCATGACCAAGCGGATCCTCATCGTCGAGCACGAGGGAGCGCTCGCGCTCGAGATGGCGGCGGTTCTCCACGCGGACGGCTTCTCCACCTCCATCGTCTCGTCTGCGGTGGACGCCTTCCGCGAGATGGAGGAGCGCCGCCCGGATCTGCTCTTCGTCCGCGCGGAGCTGCCCGAGCAGAACGGCTTCAGCCTCTGCGCCCGGGTGAGGCGCAACCCCAGCCTACGCTCGATCCCGATCGTCCTCGCCTCGACCGACAGCGCGCCGGAGGCGCTCCAGCAGCACGCGGCCCACCCCAGCTTCGCGGCGAACGCCTACCTGCTGGCGCCCTACGGGATGGACGATCTGCGGGCGGCGGTCCACGGCCTGCTCCCCCCGGAGACGGCGCCGGCCGAGGACGTGGTGGACGCCCAGGCGG
>DATMSB010000119.1:0-15682 GCA_035565615.1 Vulgatibacter sp.
CCGACCGGATGGACTACCTCCTCCGCGACTCGTTCTTCACCGGCGTCAAGTACGGCAACTACGACATCGACTGGCTGATCGGGAACCTGGACGTGCACGTGCACGACGGGATCGCCGAGCTCGCGGTGGGCAGCCGGGCGATCTTCGCCTTCGAGGACTTCCTCCTCTCGCGCTACCACATGTTTCTCTCGGTGTATTACCACCGGACGCCGATCTGCTTCGACCGGATGCTCCGCCTCTACTACCGGGAGGCGCCGGGCGAATACGAGATCCCCTCGACGCCGACGGCCTACCTCGCCTGCGACGACGTGCAGCTCATGTCGGCGCTGCGGGCTTCCAGCAACCGCTGGGCCCAGCGGATCGCCAGGCGGCAGCCGTTTCGCCTCCTGCTCGAGGTGAACCCCTACGACACCGGGATCGACACGGTGGAGGTGGTGGAGCGGCTGGAGGCCGGGGGCGTGGACCACTTCGCCACCGAGTCCCTGGGCATGGTCTCCAAGTACTTCGGCACCGGCGAGGTGGGATCGACCATCTGGGTCCACGTCAGCGACCAGCGCCGCTTCGTCCCCCTGGAGCAGTACACCCCGCTCTTCCGCCGCTACGAGGAGCAGGTGCGGATCGACCGGGTCTACGTCGATCCGGCGCGGATCGACGAGGCCCGGCGGGTCGCCGGGCTCTCCCACCCGGGCTGACGCGAGCGGCTCACGCGGCGTGCGGCGCCTCCCTCCGCCCCTCGCCCTCGGCGGCGGCCTGCACCTTCGTCGTCCGCAGCGTGAGGTAGCCGATCGCCCCGGCGATGATCGAGGCGGTGAGGATCCCGACCTTCGCCTGGGTGTGGATGGGGGATCCCTCCTGGAACGCCAGGCCGGCCACGAAGAGGGACATGGTGAAGCCGATGCCGCCGAGGAGCCCGGCGCCGACCAGGTGCCGACGGGTGACGCCGGTGGGGAGCCGGGTGATCCGCAGGCGGAGGGCCAGCCACGTCGCCCCGACGATGCCGATCGGCTTGCCCACCACGAGACCGAGGATCACGCCGAGGGCCGCGTGCTCGAGGAGCAGCGCGGGAGACGCCCCAACCAGCGTGACGCCCGCGTTCGCGAGGGCGAAGAGGGGGATCACGAAGTAGCTCACGTAGGGGTTGATGGCGTGCTCCAGGACCTGCAGCGGGGAGTCGAGGCGGGCCGCCATGGCGCGGAGCGCGGCGACGGCCGCCTCGTCGTCGTCGCCGGGGCCCTCTTTGCGCGCGATGGCGACCAGGCGCTCGGCGTCGTCGAGCAGCTCCTCCCGCCTGCTCGATCCCCTGGCGGGGAGGCAGAACCCCACGATCACGCCGGCGATGGTGGCGTGGATGCCGCTGGCGAAGAGCGCCAGCCAGAGCGGGAGGCCGACGAGGACGTAGAGGCCCGGCCGGCGCACGCCCGCCGCGTTGAAGGCCGCCAGCACCAGGGTGAACGCCGCCGCCGCGCCCAGCGCCGGCCACGAGATCGTCGACGAGTAGAAGATGGCGATGACGAGGATGGCGCCGAGGTCGTCGATGATCGCGAGGCCGGCGAGGAACGCGAAGAGGCCGATGGGGACCCGCTTGCCCAGGAGGCGGAGGACCCCCAGCGCGAAGGCGATGTCCGTCGCCATGGGGATGCCCCACCCCGGCGCCGCCTCGCCGCCGCTGGCGACCGCGAGGTAGAGGGCGGCGGGGATCAGCATCCCCCCCACGGCCGCCAGCACCGGGAGCAGGGCCTTCGACGGCGTGTCGAGCTCGCCCGAGACGAGCTCCCGCTTGATCTCCATCCCGACGAGCAGGAAGAAGAACGCCATCGCCAGGTCGTTGATCCAGTGGAGGAGGCTCTCGCGGATCTCCCAGGGGCCGACCGCCACCGCGATCGGCGTCTCCCAGAGCCGGACGTACCCGTCTCGCGCCGCCGAGTTCGCCCAGATCAGGGCGACGGCGGACGCCAGGATGAGGAGGACGCTACCGAACGTCTCGTGGCGGACGAAGGAGACGAGCGGCCGAAAGAGGTCCAGGTTCAGGGTCGAGGATCGTTCGTGGCGCGGTCGCGTCATGGCGGTTCTCTTGTCAAACGCGCGCCCTCATCGCAATAGAAACCGGACTCGCGCCGGAGGCCCGGCCGCCCGTTCGCTCGGCGATCACCCGGTGCGATCCACGGGATCACACGGAGTGCGAAGCGATCGATCGACTCGTCGAGTTATTCACAGAGTGCGATCGATCGTTCACTTGCGCGCCGGATCCGGGGAGCCGAGTCTTCCCTCCCATGCGCCCGATCCTCGATCCCATCGCCCTCTTCCCGAAGAAGACCGGCCACGATCGCTCCTTCCGCGTGGTCCAGGGCGACAGCCTCAAGCTCCTCGAGGATCTGCCCGACGCCTGCATCGACCTCGTCTTCGCCGACCCGCCCTACCACCTCTCCAACGGCGGCTTCACCTGCAAGGGGGGCAAGCGAGCGAGCGTCGACAAGGGTGCGTGGGACGCCTCGCGGGGGCTCGCCGCCGATCACGCCTTCCAGAAGGCGTGGCTCGCCTCGGTCCAGCGGGTGCTCAAGCCGTCGGGGACCCTGTGGGTCTCCGGCACCCAGCACGTGATCTTCTCCATCGGCTTCGCGCTCCAGGAGCTGGGCTACCACCTGCTCAACACCGTCACCTGGTTCAAGCCGAACGCCGCCCCGAACCTCGCCTGCCGCACCCTCACCCACTCGACGGAGCTGGTGATCTGGGCGGCGCCCAGGCGGCACAAGCAGCTCCTCCACACCTTCAACTACCAGGACATGAAGGCGGAGAACGGCGGCAAGCAGATGCGCGACGTGTGGCAGATCCCGGAGGCCGGCGGACCGCAGGTGCTCTGGACGCTGCCGGCGCCCGGCAAGTCGGAGAAGGTGCACGGGAACCACCCCACCCAGAAGCCGCTGGCGCTGCTGGAGCGGGTGATCCGCTGCGCGTCCTCGCCGGGGGACGTGGTCCTCGATCCCTTCGGCGGCTCCGGCACCACCGGCGTCGCCGCGGTCGGGCTGGACCGCCGGTACCTCGGCTTCGAGCGGGAGGCGGCGTACGTGGAACTCTCCCGCCGGCGGATCCTCGCCGCCGTGGAGGGCCTCGAGGAGCGGCGGGCCTCGGTCGGCTGAAGCGCGCGCGGCCGGGGGGCGAGGGCCTCGCGGGTCCCGCGGGGGCGGACCTCGGAGAAAGTGCCGGTGCGCGCCGAGCGCCCGGCCGCTATGCTCCCCCCGCGCCCAACCGACGAGAGGCGACCATGACCTTCCACATCTATACGAAGACGGGCGACAAGGGGCAGACCGGGCTCTTCGGCGGCGGGCGCGTCCGCAAGGACGATCCGCGGGTCGAGGCCTACGGCGCGGTCGACGAGCTGAACGCCGCCATGGGCGCCGCCGAGGCAGCGATCGGCGACCCCGAGATCAAGGCGTGGATCCGGAAGATCCAGGACGAGCTCTTCGTGGTGGGCTCCGAGCTCGCCACCCCGGATCCCGAGGCGGTGAAGCGGCAGGTGATCCCGGTCGGCGCCGAGCAGGTGGCGGCGATGGAGAAGATCATCGACGCCGTGGACGAGCAGGTGCCGCCGCTGCGCCAGTTCATTCTCCCCGGCGGACATCCGGGCTCCGCCCACCTGCACCTCGCCCGCACCATCTGCCGCCGGGCGGAGCGGCGCGTCCTCTCGTTCTCGGATCACGCCGAGGTGCGCCCAGAGGTGATCGCCTATCTCAACCGCCTCTCCGACCTGCTCTTCATGCTCGCCCGGCTGGTGAACCACCGGGAGGGGGTGGCGGAGCCGGTGTGGAACGCGCCGCTCAAGGACGGGTAGGCGGGCCGAGTGCGCGCCCTCCCGGGTTGCGGCGGGGCGGCGCCGCGAGCATTCTCCCCCCGCCATGTTGACCGCAGAGGAGAGGGGCGCGCTGGTGCGCAGGCTGGCGCGCGAGGTCGGCTTCGATCTCGTCGGCATCGCCGAGGCGCGGGCGCTGGATCCCGCCCCCTTCGAGCGCTTCTTCGCGAACGGGTGGCACGCGGACATGGAGTGGATGCGGGACGAGCGCCGGCTCGATCCCCGGCTGCTCCTCCCCGGCGCCAAGTGCGTGGCGATGTTCGCGCTGAACTACTTCGATCCGCGGGCGCCCGGCGGCGGGACCGCCCGCTACTCCCGGGGCAAGGACTACCACTCGATCCTCCGCCGGAAGCTGCGCAAGCTGCGCAAGGCCCTCGCCGCCGCGGATCCCGGGGTGGGTACCTACGGCGGCGTGGACTGGGGTCCGATCGCGGAGAAGCCCTGGGCCCAGGAGGTGGGGCTCGGCTGGATCGGGAAGAACGGATGCCTGATCACCCGCAGCCACGGGAGCTGGGTGGTGCTGGCGTCGCTGGTGATCGACCGCCCCTGCACGCCATACGACGAGCGCCACGTCGACTTCTGCGGATCGTGCACCGCCTGCCTCCACGCCTGCCCCACCGACGCGTTCCGGGGGCCCTACGTGGTGGACGCGCGGGCCTGCCTCTCGTACCAGACCATCGAGAACCGCGGGGCGGTCCCCGACGGGATCAAGCCGAACACCGACGGCTGGCTCTTCGGCTGCGATCGATGCCAGGAGGTCTGCCCCTGGAACCACCGCTTCGCCGTGCCCACCGCCGAGCCGGGCTTCGCGCCCCGCGAGCGCGGGCTCTGGGACGTGCCCCTCGAGGCGCTGATCCGCATGGATCACCTGGAGTGGGAGGCCCGCGCCCGCGGCACCGCCCTCGCCCGGCCCAAGCACTTCGGCACCGTGCGAAACGCCCTCCTCGCCGCCGGCCGCTCGGGCGATCCCGCCCTCCTCGAGGCCTGCGCGGGCCGGCTCGACGATCCGCACGAGGGGGTCCGGGACGCGGCGGCGTGGGCGGTGCGCCGGCTCGGAGGCGATCCCGAGGAGCTGCGGCGCCGCGCCGCGCCCCTGCCCCCCTGCGGCGCCGGCCTCGCTCCCGACTTCCACGGGGACGACGGAAGGAGGCGGTGAAGGCGGGGGCGTACTGCGTGGACAAGAGATCCGCCGCGAGGGTATGGATCGGGGATCTGCGCTCATGTCGACGCAGCCCAAACCCGGAGTGATCATGCGCAAGTCCTTCCAGCTCCCGCTCCTCGCAGCGATTTCCCTGGTGGCGATCCTCGCCGTGGCCGCCTGTGGCGACGACGGCAACGGCGACGGCGGCGGCGGCTCCGGAGGGGCGGGCGGCTCGGGCGGGACCCAGCTCCCCACGCCGAGCTGCGACGAGCTCTGCGACCACATCACCGACGACTGCAGCCTGGTCTTCACGGGCGCGGATCCGGACGATCCCAAGCCCAAGTGCCTGGAGGTCTGCGGCAACTGGCGCCAGCCTCGGATCCTGCGCTGCATGATCGCCGTCGAGTGCGTCGCCGGCCAGGACAACGCCGCGAAGATCAACGCCTGCCAGAGCTACGCCCCCTGCGACACGGCGTGCGACCACCTGTACGACGACTGCGAAATGCCGATTCAGAACCAGGACGGCGAGGACCTGACCAAGGAGGAGTGCAAGCAGGCCTGCCCGTTCCAGGAGTGGAGCGACGCGGCGATCGACTGCCTCGGCACGGCGGAGTGCACGGTCAACGCGGTCAACTCCTGCTTCGCGCTCTGAGGACCGACTCCGGTCGCCCCCTCGGCAGAGGGGGCGGCTGGCGCCCGGGCCACCGACGCTCTATCGTTCCATCGGCCGCTCTCGTGACGGGCGGCCGTGGGGGCACCCATGAGGGCGCTTACGCTTCCGCTCGCGATCTCCGCCGCCGCGCTCCTCTCGCTTTCGGCGGTGGCCTGCGGCGGTGACGAACCGTCCAGCTCCGGCGGCGGGCTCTCCAACGGCGGAGATGGAGGCTCGGGCGGCAGCGGGGGAGCCGGCGGCACCGGGGGCGGCGGGGGCGCCGTCGTCCCGCCTGCCTGCACCTCCGCCAATCTCGGGGACCCGGCTTGCGTCTCCTGCGTGGGGATGGCGATGGCCACCTGCCCCAACCTGGCGATGCAGTGCTTCTCCGACGGCGCGCTCTTCACCTGCATGGAGACCGCGGGCTGCCTCGACCAGCTCCCCCCCGACATGGGATGCGTGCTGTCGAACTGCGGCCAGGAGATGCTGGCGGTCAACTCCTGCCTCGCCGCCTGCCCCGCGTACGTGGCCTGCTTCCGGTAGGCGGCGGACCTCCCCACCTCCCATCCGAAGGCTGACAGGACGTCAGGCCCGTGCGGTGGTCCGCGCAGGGGGGCGCGGTTACCATGCCGAGGATGCTCCGCCCCACCCTCGCCATCGACGCCATGGGCGGCGACCTCGCCCCGGACGAGATCGTCCGCGGCGCCGCCCGCCTCACCCTGGAGACCGATCTGGACGTCGTCCTCGTGGGCGACGAGCCGCGGCTCTCGGCCCTCCTGGCCCGCAGCCGCCACAACCCCGAGCGGCTCGCGGTGCACCACGCCGCCCAGTCGATCGGCATGGGGGAGGATCCGCGGCAGGTGCTCGCCCTCCGGCCGGACGCGTCGATCCTGGTGGCGGCGCGGCTCTTGGCCCAAGGGCGGGCGGACGCCCTGATCACGGCGGGGAACACCGGGGCGTGCGTGCTCGCCTGCTCGTCGGAGCTGCGCCTCCTGCCCGGCGTGCGCCGGGCGGCGCTGGCGGCAGTCTTCCCCACCGAGCGGCGCCGCGGCGCCAAGGAGGATCCCTTCTCCCTGATCCTCGACGTGGGCGCGAGCCTCGACGCGGAGGCGGAGGACCTCGTCTCCTTCGCGCGGATGGGCGCCGCCTACGCCCGCGCGATCTCCCGCAACCCGGCGCCGCGGGTGGCGCTGCTCTCCACCGGCGCCGAGCCCACCAAGGGCCCTCCGGCCGTGGTGGAGGCGAACCGCCTCCTCCTGGACGTGCCGGGGATCGAGTTCATCGGCAACATCGAGGGCCTCGACATCCCCCGCGGCGCGGCGGACGTGGTGGTGACGAGCGGCTTCGTGGGCAACGTGGTGCTGAAGCTGCTCGAGGGCCTCTCGGAGACGGTCCTCGAGGTGGCACGGTACGCGTACAAGGAGCGGCTCATGTGGCGGGCGGGTCTGACCATGCTCTCCGGCGGGATCCGGCACCTCAAGCGGATCACCGACTGGGAACAATACGGCGGCGCGCCGATCCTCGGGTTCGACAGGGTGGTGATCAAGGCGCACGGCCGCTCGCGGGAACAGGCGATCGTCAACGCCGGGAAGGTGGCGGCCAAGACGGTCGCCGCCGGAGTGATCGACGCGATCGCGTCCCGATCGGCGCCGGAGGCGCCCCGCCTCGCGGAGGGGTGACGTGGACCAGGCGAGCCGGGTGTACCGATGGGATCTCGACAAGACCTATCTGCGCACCGACTTCGACAGCCTGCGCGGCCTCCTCCGCGCGGCCCTGGAGAAGGCGTCGGCGAAGGTGAACGTCGCCGGGAGCGCCGCGCTCCTCCGGGAGCTCCAGGCGGTGGAGGGCGCGCGGATCTGCGTCGTCAGCGGATCGCCGCGGCAGATGCGCCGCACCCTCGAGGAGAAGCTGCGCCTCGACGGCGTCGAGTTCGACGAGCTGGTCCTCAAGCCCAACGTGGAGAACCTCATCCGCGGCCGCTTCCGGGCGGTGCGCGATCAGGTGGGCTACAAGCTGCCGGCGCTCCTGGACGGCCGCATGCGGGTCCCCTCCTTCGCCCAGGAGACCCTCTTCGGCGACGACGCGGAGGCGGACGCCTTCGTGTACTCGCTCTACGCCGATCTGATCGCCGGCAAGGTCCCGGTGAGCACCCTCGCGGAGATCCTCGAGCACTGCGGCCTTTACGACGACGACCAGGCGCGGATCCTGGACCTGGCGGTGCGCGTCCCCCGCGGCGCGCCCGCGGTGGGCCGGATCTTCATCCACCTGGACGCCTACACCCCGCCGGCGCGGTTCGCGCCCTACGGCGTGCGGGTGGTGCCCATCTACAACTACTTCCAGGCGGCGGTCCTACTCTTCTCCGACGGGCACTTCGGCCCGGCCTCGGTGGCGCGGATCGCGGCGGAGCTCTCCCAGGGCTACGGGTATTCGCTCCTCTCCCTCGCCAACTCGTTCCAGGATCTGGTGCGGCGGGGCTTCGCCGGCGAGAAGGCCATCACCGCGCTGCGCCTCGCCTTCGAGGCGCCCGACGCGATGATCGAGGCCCTCAAGCCTGCGGGCGGGGTCATCGAGACGTTCCTGCAGCGGATCTCGATGGTCGCGGGAACCCGGAGACCGAAGGCGGCGGACGCCGCCATCGACTACCTCGGCATCGTCCGCGCCGAGGGGCCGCCCCGCAAGTGGCGCGCGGGCGGGCGCCGGCGAAAGATCGCCGGCGGTCCCTTCTGATCGACCGCGGCGCGCGAAGAATCCTCGGCCGCCACGCGAACTCTCGGCCGGCGCCGCGACACCTTCCTCTTCGCGTCTCCCCCGCGGGTCGTGTGCCGGCGTGGGCCCCCTCCCTAGGTTTTCTGTCGGGAGGGGGACATGCGATCGACGGCCTTGGCGTGCGCGCTCGCCGTCCTGGCGGCCCACGCCGCCCGGGCGCAGGAGGAGGGAGGATCGCCTGCGGAAGAACCCGTATCCGGCTCCATCACCAGCCGTGAGGCCGCCACCGAGATCCTGCCGGAGCCGCCCCCCGTCGGCCGGACCATCCGGACGCCCCACGGCTGGTGGCGAATCGAGTCGGGGGAGGCGGAGCCGGGCGCGACGGGATCGTTCACGGCGATGAGGGTGCCGGCCCCCGCCCCGCCGGCGGCCCCCGAGGCGAGGGCGCCCGCCGAGGCCCCTCCCCCGGCCCCCGCGCCCGAGGCCCCGCCGGCGCCCTACCCCGGTTCGGCGGCCGAGGGGCAGCGCTGCTTCGACGAGAAGGAGGCCTATTCCCGGGAGCTCTTCCGCATCGCGGGGATCTGGCACTTCGATCGGCCCCTCGAGCTCGTCGAGGGACTGGAGGCGACGCCGGGGCTCTCGCTGTCGCCGTGGGTGCGGTTCAACGTCTTCGGCCTCGCGACGGGCGGCCCCCTGGTGAGCGCGGTGGGCGTGGATCCCGTGCGGCCCGTCGGCTGGGACGAGGGCCTGCGCTGGGCCGCCGAGGATCTGATCGACTGCATCCGCCGGGGATGGTCGAACGCGGCCCCTCCCTTCTTCGAGCACTGAGGGCGCGTGGAACCCCGGGCGCGCTTCGGATAAGGTGCCGGCCCTCCTCGGTTGAACCGGCATGTCCCTGCTCCACGTCGACGACGTCAGCCTGTCCTTCGCGGACGATCCGATCCTCGCCGGGATCTCCCTGCGGATCGACGAGCGCACCCGCCTGGGCCTGGTGGGCCGAAACGGCGCGGGCAAGTCGACGCTCCTGCGCCTCCTCGCCGGCGAGCTGCAGCCGGACGCCGGACGGATCCTGCGGCGCCGCGATCTGTCGATCGGCTGGCTGAAGCAGATCGACGACTCGAAGCCGAGCACCGTGCTGGAGAGCGCGCTGGAGCCCTACCGCGACCTGGCGGAGCTGGAGGCGGAGCTGCGCCGCCTGGAGCCAAAGCTCGGGTCGGGCGATCCGGCCCTCCTCGAGCGCTACGGGCAGCTTCACGAGCGGTGGGAGCGGCGCGGCGCGTACGTCGCCGAGGCCCGGGGCAAGAAGGTCCTCTCCGGTCTCGGCTTCTCCCAGGCGGCGTTCGACCAGTCGATCTCGCGCCTCTCCGGCGGCGAGCGCACCCGCCTCGCCCTCGCCCGGCTCCTCCTCGAGGCGCCCGATCTCATGCTCCTCGACGAGCCCACCAACCACCTGGATCTCGGCGCCACCGAGTTCCTCGAGGAGCTGGTGGGCGGCTACGCGGGCGCGGTGGTGGTGTCGTCCCACGATCGCGCCTTCCTCGACGCGACGGTCTCCGTCGTCGGCGAGATCGCCATGGCGCGGCTGGTCTTCTACACCGGCAACTACAGCTCGTTCCTCGCCCAGCGCGAGCTCGCCCGCGAGCAGCAGGCCGAGGCCTTCGAGCGGCAGCAGGCCTTCATCGCCAAGACGGAGGACTTCATCCGCCGCAACATCGCCGGGCAGGCCACCAAGCAGGCCCAGGCGCGGCGGAAGATGCTGGAGAAGCTCGATCGGGTGGACGCCGTGCGCACCGATGGCACGGCGAGGATCGCGCTGGGCGTGTCCGGGCGATCGGAGCTGGAGGTCCTCGCCGCCGACGGGCTCCGCCTGCAGGTGGGGGAGCGCACCCTCCTCGACGACGCGACGTTCACCGTGAGCCGCGGCGACCGGGTGGGGATCGTGGGGCCAAACGGCGCGGGGAAGACCACGCTGCTGCGCGCGCTCCTGGGCAAGCACGCCCCCGCCGCCGGCTTCGTCCGCGTGGGCGGCAAGGTGTCGGTGGGCTACTACGATCAGGAGCTCTCCGCCGTGGACGGCCGCAACACCGTCCTGGAGGAGCTGTCGAAGGCGCGGCCTTCGCTCCCCGAGGGATCCCTGCGCTCCCACGCGGGCCGGTTCCTCTTCTCGGGGGACGACGCGAAGCGCCCGATCTCCACCATGTCGGGTGGCGAGCGGGCCCGCGCCGCGCTGGCGAAGCTCACCCTCTCCGGCTTCAACCTGCTGGTGCTCGACGAGCCCACCAACCACCTGGACGCCGAGGCCCGCGAGGCCCTGGAGAGCGCCCTCGACGACTACGAGGGCACCTTCGTCTGCGTGTCCCACGATCGCTGGTTCCTGGAGCGGAGCTGCGATCGCATCCTCTGGCTCGACACGGACCCGGAGGGCGGCCCCGCCCGCCTCGAGATCCACGAGGGCACCTTCCTCGAGGCCCGCGCCCGCCGGGAGGCGGCGCGTGCCGCCCAGGCCGCGCCCCACGCCGCGATCACCGAGAGCGACGCCCGCACCGAACACGAGCGCCGCAAGGCGGAGGCCAACGCCCGCAAGGCCGCCGCGCGCCGCATCGGCGTCATAGACGAGGAGCTGCAGAAGCTCCAGCTCGAGGCGGACGCGCTCGATCGCCAGCTGAACGATCCCGCCCTCGCCGCCGACTACGTGCGGCTCGGCGAGCTGCAGGCCGCCAAGGACGCCGCCGAGGAGCGCATGCTCGAGCTCATGCAGGAGCGCGAGGATCTCTCCCGGCTCTGCGCGTAGCGTCGGGGCTGGCTGCTCGCCCTCGCGAGAGGTGGCACCACCCTATTCGAATGGCATCCCGATTTCGTCGAAGCGATCGAGGCTGTAGCGATAAATCCGGTCGTTCGACTGCATGTCATCGTCTTCCGCCAGGCGATGCAGGAAGTACAGGAATCGGTCGTCCACGAGGGGCCCTTCGTAGCTGAAGACGCGGTTCGTCGGCTTGTAGAAGATCCGCATCTTCCAGTCGGAGAGGCGCACGAGCACGACGCTGGAGCGCTGGCTGGACGGCTCGAATTCCCACGGCCGGCCTGCGTTGGCAGCCGCGTAGTCGCCCCAGGTCGAGACGCGCCCGAAGACCATGGGCTCCCCGATGACCGGCCCATCGACGACCTCGCCCCCAGATAACGGCATCCAAAAGAACCGCCGATCGGCGAGGAAGTCGTCGCACCCGACCCCGCTCGTCCCGCGGAACCCCACGATCCGATCGGCGCCGGGGCCGAGCGCGCAGACGTTCCCGTCGACGAGGCCGACCGTGCGCGCGTCCGTGCTGCCGGGCGTCCAGGCCCGCAGCCGCGAGCGAGCCGGCTCGTCCGCCAAAAGCTCGGACCAAACGGCCACCCCATTGTCGGCTCCGAGCGCGACCGCACCTTGGGTCGGAATCGCCAAGATGTCGCTCTTCCCCCGCTCCTGGACCACCTCGACCTGGTCCCTCAACGGACACACCTCGATCCGGCTCGGCGGGCTCGAGCCGATGGCGTCGGGGGGCAAGCACCATCCCCGATAGGTCGCGATCGGTCCCATCGAGCCCTTGAAATCCCAGGACCGCTGGCGGGCGTCGAAGCCGATGTCGACAGACAACTCGACGCCCCCGAAACTCTCACCCGCGATAAAATCGAAGGCAGAGTACGCGCCCCCAACGGAGACGGACTCCTTTTCACTCGCGGGCCTGTATCGCCATCGCACCGCTCCCACCGTCTGCCCGCCCCCCAGCCCGACGATCCGGCGCATCTTCCAGGATTCGCCCCGGGAGCGCTCGACGCGAACGCCTTGGGTCATGGAAACGAAGGCCTCCGGCTTCCCGTCTGGGCCCGCCTCGGTCCCAAGCGTTGCGTAGTAGGCTTTCAGCCCGTCGGGCAGGGCGAGCGATGCCGACTCACAGCCTGCTCCGCAGGGCTCCCACCGTAGAACTGGGAGCTGACTGGCCTTGGCCTGGCCCGCCTCGTCGATCCGGGTGCGGGCTCCCTCCAACTCGACCTCCCGCCAGCCGGTGGGCTCTGCGAGCCACCGCTCCAGCTCGAAGCCACCTGCACCTCCTCCTCCCGCCCCACCGAGGCCCCCTCCCGACCCGCCGTCGGCGTGCGATCCTCCTTCACCACCCCGCCCCGCGGCAGGGCGGCCGGACGTACAGCTCGCGGTCACCACCAACAGCAACACGCCGATCCACCCGCCCCTCCGCCGAAACGGCCTCCGTCGGGGCGCTTCGAGGGATCGCTCGATGCGAATGGTCATAGCTCCGAACATGGCTGCCCTCCCATGAAGGACGCTGCCTCTGGCCGCAAGAGCGACAGCTCGCCCTCGCGCAGCAATGGGACCGTCACGTCACCGCTCAGCAAGGCGTCGGCGAGCTGACCGGCATCAGTACGACTCCCCGCGAAGATCAGCGCGCCGTCCTCCCCCACTTCATAGCGCCAGAGCGTGACGTGTGATCCGTTCCCGCCGGCCAAGAGCACCGCTCCGGACGAGCCCACGGCCAACGAGGTCGACTCGAGGGCCCCGGAGTGTGGGACCGTGAGGAGCGTCCTTCGCTCGCCGCGCTGGAGATCGTGCAACGTCAGGGAGACGACCGAGCGCTCACTCTCCACCTGGAGGACATAGAGGCGGTTCCTCGAGGCGTCGAGCGCGAGGCCGAGCACCGGTCCAACGTGCTCCAGCATGGTCCCCGCGACGAACTCCGACTGCCCGGTGCTCACGTCGTAGCGCAGGACGGCGTCGCCCTGCGATTCGTCGGCGACGTAGACGGCCCGCTGGCTGATGGAGAAGGCCACCCGCCCGCCGGCCGAGACCGATATCCCACGAGCATCGAGGGGCCCTAGCAAGGGCTCCTCCAGAAAATCGAGCAGCCCCTCGCGAACGCCGACGAGGACGGGCGCGAGCACCATAGACCCCTCGCGCGGGACGAGCACTGCCTGAACCTCGAGGCCGGTGGACTCGACGAGGGCGACAGGCTCGGAGAACGAGGCCCAAGCCCACGCCCCGCTGGCCATCGCTTCCCTCAGCCGCGGCGACACGAGGTCGGCGACATCTTTCGGGAGCTCGTCTCGCCCAAGCCAGGCGTCGAATGAAGTGATCGGCCCGACGGGGAATGGGAACCTCGCGATCGTCCGGACGTCCCAGGGCGGATTCCAGTACTTCTCCCAGGGACGCACCCAGCCGAAGCAGTTCGACAGCAGGCAGGCCTGGTGGACGAAGCTCCGATCCTTGTAGTAGCCCACCGGCGTATTCACCAGGTCGACGACGATGCGGAGCTGCTTCCCTTGATCCCTCGGGCTCGCGTAGACCGCGGCATCCCGCCACTTCACGACCGACGCGACCAAGCCGTGCGTCGTGACCTGGTTCCTGCTCTCGATCTTCTCCTCCCCTTGCGCATCAACGTCTTTGTGCAGCCGCCAGATCACGCCGCTGCCGTCTGCATACTCTCCCGCGGCGAACCGAAGAGGGAACCCTGCAGGCGGAAGGTCGGGACCTTGGGCATCCAAGGTCAACGTCATCCGCTTCCACTTACCGTCGGACATGAGCTCGGCCTGGCTCGGCCGGCACATCTGCTCGATGCAGCCTTCCCGTGAGCGCTCGACGCCATCTTCGGCCCAGCACGAACAGTGCCGAAAGGTGACGTTCTCCGTGAAGTCGCCCGCCAGGAGCGTCGAGTCCTTCCCCAGCCACGACCTCGTATCGAAGACTTGGAGTTCGGCCCCCTCCTCCAGGTCCTGCTTCGGCGTAACGCGAACACCTTCGATCGTCTTGAACGTTGGCACCTGCTGCGAGAAGCGGACGACGGGGACCGGATCGCACACGTCTCCCAGCCGAGCGCTCCCAGACTCCTCCTCAATGTGGGAGTTCAGGTTCCCCTGGTCTGGGTCGGTGACGAGCAGGCACACGTCGCAGATATCAGGGATCCCGTCTCGGTCGAAGTCCGCCAGCTCGCTGCACCAGCCGAGCAAGGGCTTTCCGTCCTCGTCAAAGTCCGACAAGCACTTCCCCGCCCTCGCGTCCTCGCAGGTCGTAGAGCCGAACTCGCACCTCATGAAGTGCTGCGCGGT
Organism: Vulgatibacter sp.; assembly: GCA_035565615.1. Taxonomy (GTDB): domain Bacteria; phylum Myxococcota; class Myxococcia; order Myxococcales; family Vulgatibacteraceae; genus Vulgatibacter. Next base: position 14,434 of record DATMSB010000119.1, read on the forward strand.
CTTGGGCCGACACCGATTGCAACCATCTCCCACCGTTCCGTCATTCGAGATCTCGTTCCGATCGAAGCGGGTGTTCGAGCTGCAGGGATCGCAAACATCCCCGACACCGTCCCCATCGAAGTCGAGTTGCTGGGCATTCGTGCAGGATCTGCCATCCCCGAGCGCCGCACAGGCGCTCGGCGGACAGTTGTCGCATACGTCTCCGATTCCATCGCCATCTCCATCCAATTGGTCCCCATTGGCGCATTCTTCAGGATTGAGTCCGCGGCGAACGCAGAGAGCCGGTGGGCAGTTGTCGAGTTCGTCGAGTACTCCGTCCTGGTCGACATCGGGACCCAGGTTCTTGACGAGCCAGTCGGGTATGGTTGTGTTTTCCACGGTATACCCACTAGAAGTTGGAGTCCACTCGCCCGACAGTTCATCCCCTGTGCCATCATCATCAGCATCGTAGAAAATTCGAGCTGCGATGCCGACGACCCAAAGTTTCCCAGTGAGGCTGTCCTTGAAGAAAATCGGTCCGCCGGAGTCGCCATGATTGATTGCGGCATCTTCTGTGGATTCATGAACGACGCTATCAATGAGCAGCGGATAGTAAAATGGGTATACGCCATGTGCGTAACCCAGCCTTCTAGTGCCTACTCCATTGCTCGATTGGGATGCACATCCACCAGTGGAAACCAAGCAATTGGTGTTTCGACCATATCCGACTATCAGCGCCCAGGACGGAAAGCGAGCGGGCTTACTACCCTGTGCTTCTCTGAAGTTTCCAAGGAACAATGGCGCGTGATTCGCAACAACGGAGGTTGGAACCGTTCGGTTGAGCCGCGAAATGGAAATGTCGAATATGTCGCTACTGGAATATTTGGGGTGCAATATCGTGGATGTGACAGAAAAGAAGTTGTTCGGATCTTGAGCGAACGACGCAGATGTCAGCTGGCCGCAGTGGGCTGCTGAGATCAGGGTGTCCGGACCTACGAGCACTGCGCTGCAAATTACTGACCTCCCGTCAGCAGTCTCTCCATGGACCATGGCCACTGTACCAGCGATGCTTTCGGTGGTGAGGTCTGATGCGTCGTGAGATGTAGCGTCGCTATATTGCCCGAAAATGGGGCTCTCCTGATGCTTTCGTGGGTCGGCCAGGAAGGGAGATCGTAGCGGACGCCACGTGAATCCCGCAGGATTGGGCTTGTCTAGGGTCCAACCAAGCGGTGAAGCAACGTGGCGTCCGTCAACAGCGTATGGAAGCGCC
>DATMSB010000120.1:0-2674 GCA_035565615.1 Vulgatibacter sp.
CTCGATCCCGGTGGCGTGCTGGGTCTTCCACTGGGCCGTCACCTCGCCGCCCGCCTCCACGGTGCCGGGGGTGACCGAGAAGGAGAGGATCGTGGCGTGCGGGACCCCGGGGACCTCTACGACCTCGGGGTCGCTGCCGCAGCCCGAGACGACCAGCGAAAGGACCGCGAGGGAACCGATCAGCAGATTCTTCAACTTCATGTTTGCACTCCGGTGCGAGCGTGGCGTTCGGCGTCACGTGAGGCCTGCGCGGCGCAGGCCGCAAGTCGTGCCAGAGAACCACCAACGCCACTCTTCTGGCAATCCGGGTCGAATTGCCCCCTCCACACGGAGGGGCGACACCCTCATGCCCCATTCCGGGGGAATCAAAGGCAAGATCGTGAAATCACGAAGAGATCCCCCGACTAGAGGATGTCGAATGGCGCACCTCATCCTTGCCGATCCAAATCAAATTCCGCCGAGATCCGGACACTTGAATTTGATGGATCCGATCGCTTGATTTGTGAACTGGCGGGGGATGACACCGAGGACTGGATGCGGTCTGCGGGCGCCTCCGCCTCCTGGGGCCGCTGCCGCATCCGATCCTCGACCGCGCCGTGGGCTCGCGTGCGATCCGGGGGGCGTTCGGTCCATCTCGGTGCCGCCCCTCGCGGGCATGAGCGAGATCTTCCAACGGATCGGCGGGGAACGTTTCGCGCGAGCGCCGACACGACGCTCGACGTGCCCCGCCCGGATCCGCTCGCACAGCATCCTCCGCGCGCGTGCGCCTGCTGCGCCGCGGCGAGGGCGGCGATCTCGGGGGACCACGCATCCTCCGCGCGCGTGCGCCTGCTGCAGCGCCGACTCGAGCGCGCCGTCGGACGGGCCCAGCCTCTACCTGCGCGAGCGCCCGCTCGGCGCCAGGTGCCTCCGTCGAGCGGGGTCGTGGGAGGGTGGGCACCGAGCATGGGAGGGCGACCCATGCCCGATGCCCACCCGGAACGCGGGCTACCTCTGGATGAAGCGGTAGACCGTCCCGGGGCGCAGGACGGGCTGGTCGAAGGAGACCTGCACCGCAGAGGGCGTCCCGGTGGCCCCCGGCGCCTGGATGCCGACGGTCGCGCTCGAACCGAACGCCGTGGTCGTATCGCCGGACAGATCCAGGTAGAGAAACACGATGTCGCCGGACTCCCAGAGCTGCGCCTGGAACGTCGTCTTGGACGAGGATCCCGTCCACGGGCCCAGGTTGTTCCACTGGAGGACCGCGACCATCTGGCCATCCACCATCACCTCCGCCATCCGGAAGGTGCCGTTGTGGCGGGAGTACGACGCCTCGTCCCAGAACGGCGCGATGATGCCGAAGCTCGCAGGCTCAGCGGTGGAGGGCAGCGAGACGTTCGCCGGGTAGGTCGTGGAGATGGACGGGACCATCGCCACGAAGCCGTTCGACGAAATCGAGACATCGGTGTAGGTCTCGCCGAAGAAGGGGAACGGGAACGAGAGCGTCGCCGACCCGTGTGTCAGGTACGCGGTCAGCCCGGGGACGGACACGCCGATCAAGGAGATGTCGATGACCGGCCAGGGGGCCGCATCGACGAGGTAATCCTCGAAGCGACAGCCGTCGCCAAGCGCGCCCGGGCTCTCCGCCGCGGCCATGAAGCACCACGACGAAGGTCCGTGCGAGACGACTCCACGCTGGTGGTGGATCGGCTCCAGCGCGAGCGCCGTATCGGCGGGGATCGCCCATGAGGAATTCCACTCGACGCTCGCGATGACCTCGCCACCCGCCTTCAGCTTGATCTCATCGGCGAGGGGATCGAGCGAGATCGACGCACCCCAGAGCTCGTCTGGCAGGAACGACACCGCCGAGGACGCAGCGAACGTCGCGAACTCGCCTGGCGCTACGACGATCGAGTTCTGAATGGTATGGCTTCCGCTGTTGCTCTCGATCGTCCATCCAGCGAGATCGATGGCCCCCGGACCGAGGTTCCGGACCTCGATCCACTGGTGAGACGGGCCACCTGCAGGATCGACCATCACCTCCGTGATCGCCAGGTCACCCGGCTCGGGGACCACGACGGTCACCTCCGTGCACTCGGAGTATCCGGATTCCGCTGCGCAGGCCTTGTAGGTCGTCGTCGTCGTGGGGGTGACCGAGATGCTTCCGGAGAGAGGCATGGGTTCGTAGCGGAGGGTGCGGTTCGAGATCCCGCCGGGGACGACATTGCCGGGGTTCGCCGGCGAGGACGTATACGGCCCGCCGTAGTGGAAGGTGCTCCCCTCCCGGCCGGAGCCAAACGGGAACTGGTAGCCGATCGTCCGGGCATGACCCTGCGCGAGCGAATTCGTGACGGGGAGCATGTCCGCGTAGCGATACTCGAACGAACCATCGGCGAAGAGGACCACCTGGAAGGTGAGGCTGGTTCCGGAGTTGTTCCAGATTCCCATCTCGTGGAACTGGATGATGAAGTAGTCGACCCCGCCCGGAACGGCGAAGAACTCCGTGTAGACGCGAGACGTTGCGCCGTTGGTGAGGAGATCCCCCCAGAAGGGCGCCATGATCACCTTGTTGTACGAGTTCGTGGCGGCGGTCGGGAGCTGCTGGTTCGACCACGGGCTCGACGGCAAGGAAGTGGTGTCTGCGTAGATCGTGCCCTTCACCGAGACGAGGAGGCTTTCGTATTCGTGGCCGAAG
>DATMSB010000121.1:0-20942 GCA_035565615.1 Vulgatibacter sp.
GATCCCGCGCCGCCTTCTCCTCGTCGGAGACGGCGAGGTCCCTCTCCTCCTCCTCGACGCGGGCGCCGCGCAGGCTCTCCTCCTTGCGGGCGATGCGCACCCGCCCCGGGCCGCACTCGGGCCACCAGGACGACTCGTCCAGATCGAAGACGAGCCGGCAGGTGCTGCCGGAGAGCGCCGCCTCGCCGTACATGGCTCGGATGGATCCGGCGATCTTCCCCACCTCCTCGCGGGTCCTCACCCCCATCACGCCCTCGATGGAGGGCACCACCGCCATCGCGAGGGCGACCACGAGGCCGATCACGACGAGCAGCTCGAGGAGCGTGAAGCCCCTCGCGTTGGCGGCGGGGGGCGACAATCAGTTGGACCCCGTGATCAGCGTCTCCGTGCCGCTGCCGCTGGAGCCGTACGAGTAGAGGTCGTAGCCCTTGGGGTTCCGCTGCCCCGGGTAGAGGTAGACGTAGTCGCGGCCCCAGGGATCCTTCTTCAGCGAGCCCTTGAGGATCCCCTCGGTGTAGAGGACGTTCAGGCCCTCGCTCGCGCTCGGGTAGCTGCCCTTCTTGAGCATGTAGAGGTCGAGCGCCTGCTCGAAGCCCTTGATGTCCAGCTTGGCGGTCTCGACCTTGGCGCTGTCGGACACCCCGCCGACGTTGACGGCGATCACCGTGGCGATGAGCCCCAGGATGAAGACCACCACCATGATCTCGATCAGCGTCATGCCGCGGGCGCCGCCCTTGGCGCTCCCGGCGGCGGCCAGCCTCTTCCTCAGAAAGTTCGTCATCGTTCTTCCTCCGTCGTCCCTTCCACCCTCGCGGTGGAGATCGTCTGCAATCCGTCCTCGGCCTCTTCGGCGACCGGCGGCCGCGTCAGCGCCCCGATCGTCAGGAGCGTCGCCACGGTGAGGGCGAGGGCCGCCCAGGCCACCGCGCGCAATCCCCTCTCGAACCGAGATTCGCTCATGGCTAGTTCACCAGCGTGTTCATCTGCAGGATCGGCATGAGGATCGAGAACACGATGAAGGCGACCACGCCGCCCATCATCACGATCATCACCGGCTCCAGCAGACTGGTGAGGGCGCCGATCCTCGTCTCCACCTGGGAGTCGTAGGCCGACGCCACGTTGGCGAGCATCTCCTCTAGCTGGCCGGACCGCTCGCCGATCGAGATCATGTGGTAGACGATCGGCGGGAACTGGCCGCTGCGCTTGAGCGGGCCGGCGATGGACTCGCCCTCGCGGATCGACTCCCTGGCGTCCTCGATGACGCCGGAGAGCACCGTGTTGGTCACCAGCGCCTTCACGATCCCCATGGAGGTGAGCAGGGGCACGCCGCTCTTGAGCAGCGTGGAGAGGGTGCGGGAGAACCGGGCGATCGCCAGCATGCGGATCAGCGGGCCGAACACCGGCATCCGCAGGAGGAGGGCGTCGACCTTGGCGGTGCCGGCCGGGGTCGCTCGCCACTTCACGAAGATCCACCCGGAGAGCAGGGCGAGGAGCAAGAGCAGCCACCAGTACTGGGTGGCGAAGTTCGCCGAGCCGATCAGGATTCGGGTGATCAGCGGCAGCGTCGCCTGCATGTCCTCGAACATCTTGGCGATCTTGGGCACCACCACCGTGAGGAGGACCACCACGATGAGCAGGCCGATCACCATCATGATCGCCGGGTACATCATGGTGCCCAGGATCTTGGAGCGGAGCCGCGCCTGCCCCTCGGTGAAGTCCGCGAGGCGGGTGAGGACCACGTCCAGGGCCCCGGAGTGCTCGCCCGAGCGGACCATGTTCACGTAGAGGTTCGAGAAGGCCTTGGGGTGCTCCGCCAGCGCGTCGGCGAGGGAGGCGCCCTCGTTCACGCGCTCCTTCACCTGGGAGACGATCGTCTTGAGGCGATCGTGCTCCACCTGGTCGATGAGGGCGGTGAGGGCCTCCACCAGCGGGATCCCGGCGTGGAGCAGGGTGGCGAGCTGCCGGGTGAGGATGGCGACGTCGTCGGTCTTGATCCGGCCGACGAGGAACTGGAGGAGCTTGAGGTTCCGGGCGGTGCCGATCGCCGACTGCCCGCCGGCGGCCGCCCGCTCGGCGGTGACCTCGGTGAGGAAGATCCCGTCACGCCGCAGCACGGCGCGCAGGACCTTGGCGTTCTCGGCGTCCCGGATGCCGGTGACCGCCTTGCCGGCGTCGTTGTAGCCCTTGAACTCGAAGACCGGCACGGTTTCACCTACAGGACCACGTCGTCCTGGACGACGCGGAGGACTTCGGCGGCGGAGGTGGTTCCGCGGGCGACCTTGACGGCGCCGTGCTGGCGCAGCGGCATCATCCCGGCCTCGATCGCGTACTTCTTGATCGTGTTGGAGTCGACGTTCTTCAGGATCATCTGGCGGATCTCGTCGTCGATCAGCATCAGCTCGTAGATCCCGGTGCGGCCGTGGTAGCCGAGGCCGTTGCACTCCACGCAGCCCACCGCCCGCATGAGCACGCCGGTGCCGTGCTTCGCCATGATCTCCGGGGTGATGCCCACCTCCTCCAGCTCCTCCTTGGTGGGCTCGTAGGGCTGCTTGCAGTGCTTGCAGAGCGTGCGCACGAGCCGCTGCGCCATCGACCCCATCAGCGACGAGGCGATGAGGAACGGCTCCACGCCCATGTCGGCGAGGCGGGTGATGGCGCTGGGGGCGTCGTTGGTGTGGATGGTGGAGAGCACCAGGTGGCCGGTGAGGGACGCCTGGATGGCGATCTCCGCCGTCTCCAGATCGCGGATCTCGCCGACGAGGATCACGTCGGGATCCTGCCGGAGGAAGGAGCGCAGCGCGGAGGCGAAGGTGAGGCCGATCTTCGACTGCACGGCCACCTGGTTCACGCCCTTCATCTGGTACTCGACCGGATCCTCGGCGGTGAGGATCTTCAGGTCGGGCTGGTTGATCTTGTTGAGCGCCGCGTAGAGCGTGGTGGTCTTGCCGGAGCCGGTGGGGCCGGTGACCAGCATGATCCCGTGGGAGCGGGTGATGAGCTGATCGATGATCTCGAGCTGCTCCCGCTCGAAGCCGATGTCCTCGAGGTTGAGGAGCACGTTGCTCTTGTCGAGCAGACGCATCACCGAGCTCTCGCCCCAGGCGGTGGGCACGGTCGAGAGGCGGATGTCGACCTCCTTGCCGGCGATCTTGATCCGGATGCGACCGTCCTGGGGCAACCGCGTCTCGGCGATGTTCAGGTTGCCCATGATCTTGATGCGGGAGGTGATCGCCTTCTGGAAGCGCTTGGAGGGCTTGGTGACCTCCTTGAGCACGCCGTCGACGCGGAACCGGACCACGAGCTCCTTCTCGAAGGGCTCGATGTGGATGTCGCTGGCCCGCTCCTTCACCGCGCGCTTCAGCAGCCAGTTGACGAAGCGGATGATCGGCGCCTCGTCGTCGCCGGAGTCGATGAGGTCGGGGGCCTCCTCCACCTCCTGGGCGAGGGTGTCGTTGTCCTCGTCGTCGAGGTTCTCGCCGAGGGCGTCGCTCTCGTGGGAGAGCTTCTCGAAGACCGAGTTGATCGCGTCGACGATGGTCTGGGTCGAGGCCACCATCGGCGACAGGCTCCCCTGCAGGGAGAGGCGCGCCTGATCGAGGACCGCCGTGTCCAGCGGGTCGGCGACGGCGATCTCCACGATGCGGCCGCGGCGAGCGAGGGGGATCACCTTGAACTGCTTGGCGAAGTTGATGGGGATGCGGCGGACCAGCTCGGGATCGAGGGCGCGCTCGTCGATCTCCTCCAGGAAAGGGAGATCGAGCTGGAGGGCCAGCGCCCGCAGGACCTGGTCCTCGGTCACCGCCTTCATCCCCACCAGGATCTCCCCCAGGCGGCCGCCGTGCTCGGCCTGTCGACCGAGGGCCTCGGTGAGCTTCTCCGCGGAGAGCCCCGCCGTCTCCCGGAGGATCTCGCCCAGGGGGCGGCCGCAGAGAGACGCCGCCGGCGCCTCCTCGGGGCGGGTGCCCTCCATCGTCACTGGCAGACCTTCGATCGCCATTCGCTCGTCTTCCCGATGCCGGCTCGAGGAGCCGAAACCCGTCGGGCCCGGGGTGGCCCGACCTCTCCACTCGTTCTCCAACGGCGGGGTCGGCAGGCTCCCTTCCCCGCGCCAACCGCGGCGGGCGGGCGCCTGCCCGCCCCGATCCTCCCTCGCCCCCTTCGGCTACTCGGCCTCGTCGCCTCCGGGGCCCGGGCCCGGGAGCGCCTCCTCGGGGATCTCGGGCGCCTCGCCGGGGCTCGAGGGAGCCTCCGGCGGAACGGGTGCCTCGGGCGCCTCGGGGGCCTCGGGCGCGTCGGGTGCCTCGGGCGCCTCGTAGGCGTCCGGCGAGGCGTCCGGCAGCTCGGCCTCCTCGTCGTCGAAGAACACGTCCTCGTTGATGCGCCCCGGGCGGCTGCTGGGGACGATCCGGCTCTCGCCGGGGGCGCCGGGGCCGCCGTTCTCGAGCTTCTGCATCTCCCAGTGCACGTCGCGGTTCAAAGTCGCCGCGGGCCCCGCCTTGCGGGCGAAGTCGATCGGCACCTCGTACTCGGCGCTGGTCCCGTAGAACGCGGCGAGGAACTCCTCCCGCTCCTTCATCTTCCGCTCGAAGATGCGGCGGAAGTCCGACTGGTCCCGGATGATGTAGGGCGTGAGGAAGAGGAGGAGGTTCGTCTTGGTCTTGGTGGTCGAGTTGTCCCGGAACAGCCAGCCGAGCACGGGGATGTCGCCCAGGATCGGCGTCTTCTGCACCGACTTGATGGTGCGCTCCTGGATGAGGCCGCCGATCACCACCGTGGTCTGATCCTGCGCCACCACCACCGTCTTCGCCGTGCGCTTGGAGGTGGTGGGGCCGAGGACGGGATCCTGCTCCGCGATCTCCTCGGTCTGCTCCTCCACCGTCATGCGGATGAAGTTGCTCTCGTTGATCTGCGGCTTGATCTTGAGCTTGAGCTCGACGTTCTGCCGCTGGATGGGCGCGTAGAGCGAGCCGAGGCCGAAGCCGCTGCCGAGCGCGCCGGCGAGCAGGTTGTTGTTGTTGACGCCGGTCCCGGTCCCGGTGAGGAGGTTCGAGATCCCCTGCGGCGCGTAGCCCGCCTGGAAGGGCACGTTCTGCCCGACGGTGATCTCCGCCTCCTCGTTGTCCGAGGTGAGGATGTGCGGCGTGGAGAGCACGTTCACGTCGGAGTTGCGGGTCATGGCGTGCATCACCACGCCGAAGGAGGGGAGGGCGACGCCCAGCTCCGCCGCCGCCGGGATCGGCGGGCCCTGCATGCCGGCCAGGAAGCCGCCCATCGACACCAGGCTGGAGAGGTTGAGCGACGAGGCCGAGCCGAGCTGCGAGCCGAAGACGATGGGGGCGACGCCGTTGTCGGTGTCGGTGGTGGCGCCGCCGTGCCAGCTCACCCCGAAGTCGTTGTTGTTGCGGAGGTTGACCTCCATGATCACCGCTTCGACGAAGACCTGCCGCCGCGGGATGTCGAGCTTCTCGATCACCCGGACCAGGTTCTTGTAGTCCTGGGCGGACGCGACGATCACCAGCGAGTTGGTCGCCTTGTCGGCGGAGATCTTCACCTCGCCGGAGAAGAGCTCCGCCGCCTGGACGCCCTGGGCCGCCGCGCGCTCGGCGGCGGCGGCGCTGCGGCGCGACTGGGGGCCGCTGCGGCCGGACGTCTGGGGCGCGCCGCCCTGGGTGAGGGACTGGAGCGTGGCCGAGAGGTCCTCGGCGTTGGCGTTCTCCAGGTAGTAGACGTTGACGCGGCCGGTCTCGCCGGTGGGGACGTCGAGCTGGCGGATGATGTTCTCGATCTGCTCGAACGCTTTGCTGTTGGCGATGACGATCAGCTTGTTGGTGCGCTCGTCGGGGATCACCCGGGTGATGCTGGGCGCGCTCTGCTCGCCCCCGGCCTCCGCCTCGGCGGCCTGCGCTGCCGCCTGGCCGCTCCTGGCGGGCCTGGGCGAGACCGCCCTCCCGCCCGCCGGCCTCCCGCCGCCGGGCCTCCCGCCGGGGCCGCTCGCGTCGAAGATCTGCAGCAGCTTCTCGGAGATCTCGGCGGCGGTGGCGTAGTCGATCTGGATCAGCCGCAGCTCGTCGCCGCCGCCGGGCTGGTCGAGGGCGGCCAGGATCTTCTCGATGCGGCGCAGGTTGAGCGCCACCTCGGTGACGATCAGCGTGTCGGGCGGCATCGGGATCAGCGAAGCGTCCTTCGACATGAGCTGCTTCAGCGGGTTCGAAACGGTGTCCGTGTCGACGTAGTGCAGCCGGATCACCTTGGTCACCACCCGCTCGTCGTCCGGGATCGGAGAGCTCGGGTCGATGTAGGTCCAGGTGTTGCTCGTGGCGGCGCCGCGCTTCTCGACCAGCTTCAGGTACTTGCCGACCGGGTACACGGTCCAGTTGTTCGCCTCGAGGCCGGCGAGGAACGCGGCGTACGCCTCGTCCGCCGTCACCAGGCCGGAGCCGTCCTCGGGACCGACGATGGTGATCTTCCCGCGGATGTTCTCGGGGACGATGAAGAGCTTCCCCGTGAAGTCGGAGATCGTCTGCACGACGTCCGCGATGTCCGCCTTGTTGAAATCGAGCTGGAACTTTCCCCGGCGCTGCGAGGCCTGCCGCAGCCTCTCGCGGGCGGCGTTGTCGTTCTGGCCGCCCTGGTTCGCGGGCGCCTGGTTCTGCTGCTGCGCGGGGCGCGAGGGGACGGGGCGCGGCGACGGCGGCAGCGCCCGCTCCGGAAGCTGCGCCGGGGTCGCCTGGCGGAGGCGGCTGCGATCCGCCTGCTTGGAGGGGGCCGGGCGCACGGGCACCTGGGCGAGGGCGGGGACCGCCGCGAGCAGCAGGGCTGCGATGGTGGATGTGGAGGCGGCGGTGCGGAGGATCTGCATCGTGGTTCCTGCTGCGGTCGAGATCGAGGTGCCGCTCGAGGGCTCGGTGCGCCGTTACTGGATCTGGTACTTGTAGTTGAAGGGCCGGCCCCCCCGCTCGCCCTCGATCTCGATGTTCGAGCTCTCCTTGAGCTTGGCGTAGACTTCGAGGGCCTTGTCCGGGCTGTTGATCTCGTATCCATTGATCCTGCGGATCACGTCGCCGTTCTTGATGCCGATCTTCGAGTAGATCGACCCCGGCCGGATCGAGAAGAGCTTGAACCCGTTCGCCACGCCGTTCTTGAACGACGGGACGATCCGGGCCTGTGTCGCGATGGAGTTGAGGTTGGAGAGCTGCTTGTCCAGCTCATCCCGCGAGATCACGTAGTTGTTTTCGTCCAGCTTCTGGACCTCCGCCGAATCGCCGCGATCGCGAGCGGGCGGGGCGGAGGTGGCGACCGGCGCCACCGGCGCGGGAGGCGGCCCGCCCTCGCCCATGGCGATGTACTCCTTGCGCCCCTGGTTGCGGATGATGACCCGCATGCGCTCGATCTCGAGGATCTCGGCGCCGAGGATGGTGTCGCCGGGGAAGTACGCGCCGGTCTCACGGGCGTTGTCGTCGCGGATGGTGGCGAGCGACCACTCCGGCCGGTTGGCGACCATGGTGCCGATGAGCGTGACCCGGAGCGTGGTGCGGACGGGATCGGCGTTCGGATCGAAGACCGGCTCCATGGGGACCGCCACCGGGACCTCCTTGGGCAGCTCGATCCCGAGGACCTTCGCGGTCTTCTCGGCGGAGAGCCGGGCGGGGCCCACCGCCGCCGGCGGCCGGGGCGGCGGCGCCGATGCCTGGAGGTCGAGCTCCGGCGTCAGCTTCGCGCCGACCCAGGCGTTGACGGCGCTCGCGCACAGCAGGGCGGAGAGCGCCAGGAACGCCAGATCGATCGACCAGAAGTATTTGCGGAAGAGCAGCTCCATGGGATCCCGACCCCTCTCAAGCAAGCCCCATGCCATCCGCTCGGTCCCTCGCCGGGACCCGGCCTGGAGCGGGTTTCGGGAGGAAACCTGGCGGAACGCGCGCCCATTCTTCGGGGCCTCGCCCGGGGGGAGGGGCGGGTCCGTGACAATCTGACAATCGGGCGAACGGCCGATGCGACCCGCTGACAAGCCGACGCTTCCGGGGCGACCCCGCGGTCCAGGTGGCGACTCGCCGCAAGGACCGCGGAGCGCCGGGGCACGTCGCGGATGGAGAAGGACCGGGGCGGCCGGGACCGGGAGGGGAGGCGGCCGGCGGCCCGGGCGGGATCCGTCCGGTCGAGGGGGCGGGGCGCGCCCGGCCTCACGCCCCCTCGGTCTTCTCCCGATCGAGCTTCCGGTAGATCGTCCGGGTGGCGATCCCCAGGAGCTGGGCGGCGAGGGTCTTGTCTCCCCCCGTCACCCGGAGGGTCTCGTGGATCACCCGCATCTCGATCTCGGCCATGGGGGTGCCGATGGGGATGAGGATCGCCCGGTTGCCCGCGCGGTCGCCGGTGCCGCCCCGAACCGTCTCCGGCAGATCCCCCAGCTCGATGGCGTCGCCGCGGGCGAGGACCACCGCCCGCTCGACCGCGTTCTCGAGCTCCCGCACGTTCCCGGGCCAGCCGTGCCGCTCCATGGCCTCCATCGCCGCCTTGGTGAAGCCCGTGAACGACCTCCCGTGCTTCTCGCAGAACGTCCGCAGGAAGTGGTCGGCGAGGATGGGGACGTCCCCGTGGCGCTCGGCCAGGGGCGGCAGGCCGATGCGCACCACGTTGAGGCGGTAGTAGAGGTCCTCGCGGAACCGCCCCTCCTTCACGTCCTGGGCGAGGTCGCGGTTGGTGGCGGCGACGAGGCGGACGTCGACCTTCACCGGCTGGGTGCCGCCGAGGCGCTCGATCTCGCCCTCCTGGATCGCGCGGAGGAGCTTCACCTGGACCGAGGGGCTCATCTCGCCCACCTCGTCCAGGAAGAGGGTGCCGCCGTGCGCCCGCTCGAAGCGGCCCTCCTTGCGGCCGACCGCGCCGGTGAAGGCGCCGCGCTCGTAGCCGAAGAGCTCGCTCTCCAGGATCGACTCGGGGATCGCCGCGCAGTTGATGGGGACGAAGGGCCCGTCGGCGCGCTGGGAGAGATCGTGGATGGCGCGGGCCACCAGCTCCTTGCCCGTGCCGCTCTCGCCGAGGAGGAGGATGGTCGCGGAGGAGGGCGCCGCTTGCCGGACGATGTCCATGGTGGCGCGGAAGGCGGGCGACTGCCCCACGAGCCCGCCCGGCTTGGAGAGCTGCTGGACCCGCGCCCGCAGCCGCCGGTTCTCCTGCACCAGCGCCTGCTTCTCGAGGGCCTTGCGCACGCTCTTGACCAGGTGGTGGCGCTTGAGGGGCTTGGTGAGGAAGTCGTACGCCCCCTCCTTCATCGCCTCCACCGCGGTCTCCACCGTGCCGTGGGCCGTCATCAGCACCACCTCGGCGTCCGGGGCGAGAGTGCGGCAGGCGCGGAGCAGGTCCACGCCCGAGAGCCCCGGCATCATCAGGTCGGTGACGACGACGTCGACGCGGTGCTTCTGCAGGAGGACGACCGCCTCCTCGCCGCTCGAGGCGGAGAGGACCTGGAACGCCTCCTTGTCGAAGATCCGCGCGACGGAGTCGAGGTTGGCGAGCTCGTCGTCCACCACCAGGACGGTCGGCGCCATCGGATCGGCCATGCGGCTCAGAGCCCTCCCGTGATCTTCCAGGTGCCCTCCTCGCGCCGCATCGAGATGCGGGCGAGATCGGTCGCGTCCCGCCACTCGCTCGCGTTGGGGAGGTTGAGGCGGTAGCGGAGATCGTAGCGGTACTCGACGAAGGCGCGCTTGCCGTCGTCGACGACCTGGATCTTGCGCACGTCGATCCGCAGGCGCTGCTCCTCCACCTTGGAGAAGGTGGCCTCCAGCCTCGTGCGCAGGCCGACCTTGTCGTAGTCGTCCGACGGATCCCCGGGGGTGCCGGGATCCTCGAAGAAGTCGTCGGTGCAGAGCTCCAGGATCCGCAGCACGTCCTTGTCGTCCATGGCGCGGCGGTACTGCTCCACCACCCGGAGGATCGCCCGGTTCTCGGCGGTGTCCTCGATCCGGGAGTTGCCGATGTACTTCGTCGTGCAGGCCGTCGCCGCGAGGAGCGCGAGCAGCGGGAGAGCGAGACGCGTCACGAGGGTGGAATCCTTTCGCGAACGGGCAGCGGAGGCCCGGTTTACTGCCCAGAAACCGGCCGACTGTCAACGAATTCCCCGGATCGGGCCCGCCGGCGAACCGCGCGCCGGGCAACCGTGCTACCTTGACCCCACTTTCGGGGCTTGCTATGCAGGCCTGCTCACAAACACCCGATTTTCCTGGCGACCGACGTGTCGGAGGATGCATGAGCGACAAGGTTTCCCGCAGCGGGCCGACGAGCAACCAGAGCGGCGTGAAGATGATCCGCGACGTTCTGATCGTCGCCATCGTCCTCGCCGGCGGTTTCTACTGGTACTACAACAAGACCGAGAACTCGAAGGCCGCCAACAAGACCGCGGCGGAGGCCAAGAACCTCCTCCTCCGAGACAACCCCGCCGACTACGCGGAGGCCGAGGCCAAGCTCAGAGAGGTCCTCGAGAAGTACGACTCCTCCCACGGCTACAGCATCGCCGCCCTCGCGGAGCTGGAGGCGATCCTCTGGGGCGAGAACCACCTCTCCGAGCGCAAGGCCGCCGCCGAGGAGTTCGTCGCCAAGGCGATGAAGGCCAACCCGGGCATCGCGGAGCAGTACGCCGCCAAGGCCCTGCTGATGACCTTCGACGGCGACGCCGCGGGCGCGGAGGCCTTCCTCCGCACCGAGGTGATCGAGAAGGGCGGCGGCGGTCCTCGGATCCTGGCCGCCTTCGGTCAGGCGCAGCGGGCGCAGGGGAAGCTCGAGGACGCCCGGCGCGCGTTCAAGCTCGCGATCGACGCCGACTGGCGCAACGCGCGCTTCGCGCAGCTCATCGGCGAGAGCTACCTCGAGGAGGGCGACGGCGCCAACGCGCTGGCGTACTTCCAGAAGGGCCTGGCCGCGAACTCCGACCACTACGGCTGCCAGCTCGGCGCCGCCCGCGCCCGGCTGATGCGCAACGAGCAGATCAAGGAGGCCACCGACGCGATCGAGCGCGCCTTGAAGGCGACCGACCTCACCCCGGCGCTGAAGGCCCGCGCCCTGGTGGCCCAGGCGGAGCTGCGCCTCTACGAGCAGAAGGTGGACGAGGCGATCGCCTCCGCCACCGAGGCCGCCCAGGCCGACCCCGCCTTCGCGTGGGCGTACGCGGTGAAGGCCCGGGCCCTCGCGCTCAAGGGCGACGCCCAGGCCGTGGCCGACTTCGACAAGGCGATCGCCGCCGACGAGTGGGTGGCCGCGTTCTACTTCGACGCCGCCGTGGCCCTCGCCTCGACCGGCGACTCCGACCGGGCGGTGACCTACCTCGACAAGTACCCCCTCAAGAAGGACGACCAGTACTACCTGAAGTACGGCCACGTCCTCCGGGCGCTGGGCAAGCTCGACGAGGCGATCGCCAAGTACGACAAGGCGATCGAGGAGAACCAGACCAACGCCGACGCCTACCTCGCCAAGGGCAGCATCCTGGTGGCCCAGGGCGCGTCGGAGTCGGCGGCCGCCGAGAAGCAGAAGAAGTTCGAGGAGGCGCAGAAGGTCCTCGAGACCGCCCTCATCGCCCGGGAGTTCAACCCGCCCGTGCACGTGCAGATCGCGGAGATCCACTTCCAGAAGAAGGAGTGGGCGGACGGCCTCCAGGCCTACGCGAAGGCCCTCACCCAGTGGCGCACCCAGAAGATGCCGCGCGAGGAGCTCACCGCGAAGATCGAGGAGGTCAAGCAGCGCCTCCTCGCCGCGCGGGAGCGGAACTACGCGCAGGTCTGGGAGTCCGAGGCCACCAACCTGATCCGGTAGCGCGCCGCCGCCGCGGATCGGCCCACGGGACGCCGGCCACGCCTCGAGCGCGTGGGCCGGCGTCTTCGTTTTCCGGGGGGCGCTGCCGGGGGAACCGGGAGACCGCTAGGGCGGCGGGTGGGGCGATCGGCCGTGGACCTTCGCGGGCGCGCGCGACCCCGCGCGGCGGCGCCCAGAGGCGGCGCGGCTTCCCGCCGGTCAGCCGGTGGCGCGCCCGTCGTCCGCGCCGGGGGACCCCCCCTCGATCAGGGCGTGGAGGTGGGCCGACGCCGACGCGAAGAGGCTGCGGAGGAGCTCCGGCCGGTCGGCGACGAGCTCGAGGAGCACCTGCCGATCGAGGACGAGGAGCCGCGCGGGCGCTCCCGCCGCGATCGCGGTGGCGGGGCGCGCCGCGCCCTCGAGCAGGCAGGTCTCGCCGAGGCAGCCGCGCGGCCCCACCGTGAGGGCGACGCGCTCGCCGCGGACGAGATCGATCCGCCCGTCCACCACCAGGAAGATGGCGTCCCCTTCCTCTCCCTCGCGGAAGACGGCCTCCCCCGCGTCGAACGTTCGCTCCTTCGCCACGTTCGCCAGCGCCGCGAGGTCGTCCACGTCGCAGCGGGAGAAGGCCGGGGTCCCCTCCAGGAAGAACATCCGCTCGATCACCGCCTCGTCCATTCGTCCCTCCTCGTCTCGATCCGGCGACGGCCCTGCGAAGCCGTGCTGCTGGGCGGTCATCGCCGCGATGGCGGCGAGCTCCTCGTCGGCGCTGGCGGCCAGCTCCGCCAGCCGCTCCGGCGCGCGGTCCGGCCTCCCGGCGCCGGCGCCCGGCCCCGGGGGCAGGCGATGCCAGCGCTCGAGCAGCGGAAGGAGCTGCCGCTCGAGGCCGCCGCCGTCGATGTTCTCCACCAGCTCCAGGGCGAAGGCCCGATCCTTGGCGTCGCCGCTGGTGAACTTGCGCCAGCCGGCGGAGGGCGCCGCGCCGCGGTGCCGCAGGTGGAGCAGGCGGAAGGCCACCTCGAGGTTCTGCTGCATGCGATCGTCCAGCGCGCGCAAGAGGAACGAGCGCGGCGGGAGGGCCGCGCGCAGGTCGTGCCAGACGGAGAGCTGGTGCCGGTAGGCGCGGATCCGGCCCTCGAGGGCCTCCTGCAGCCGGGCGAGATCGACCTCGAGATCGGGCCGCTCGTGGTGGAGGAGCGAGAGGCTGCGGACGATCCGATGGCGCAGGTGGGGGTGGACGTTCGCGCGGGCGGCGAGGAGTGCGTCGGCGGCGGCCTGGGTGCCGATCTGCCGCAGCAGCCGAGGGACCTCGAGGCGCGGGCCCAGCGGGCCGTCGCCGTCGAGGATCGCCGCCAGGCGGGGCACCGCCTCGTCGCCGTACGCCACCAGGGCGCCGCCGGCCTCCCGCCGCGCGGCGAGGTCGCCCAGCCGCTCGCAGAGGAGGGGCAACAGGTCGGGCGCGCGCACCTTCGCTGCGGCCACGCACGTCGCGCGCCGCACCTCGGGGTCGGCGTCGTCCATCAGCCTCCCCAGCTCGGACGCGAACGGCGAGGCGCCCATCCGCCCCAGGGCGCGAGCGAGCTCGATCCGCTCGGGGACGCTCGCCCCGGGATCGCCGAGCCAGGCCTCGAGGGCGCTGGTGGCGGGGCCACCCCTCGCCTCGCTCGGGACGAGGGCGGCGAGGGCCGCCGCCGCGAGGGGGAGCTCCCTCCCGCCGATCCAGGGGGCGAGCAGCGCCCGCGCCCGGGCGGGAGCGAGGCGGCCCAGCGCGAGCGCCACCTCGTAGCGGATCTCGGGGACGTCCCGCTCGAAGAGCCGCTCGAGGAGCGGGGCGACGGCTGGCCGGTTTCGCTCGACGGCGAGGAGGACGGCGGAGCGGCGCACCCGGAGATCCGGGTGGACCAGGAGGCGGGGCAGGTGGGGGAGCGGGTCCCAGCGGGGATCCTCGCTCAGGATCGAGAGCGAGGCGAGGAGCTTGTCGACGTCGCCCTCGTGGAGGACGCCGCGGAGCAGGGTGCGCGTCTCGTGGGTGGCGACGTAGCGATCCTGCACGCCCACCAGGCGGGAGACGCGCCGCTCCACCGCGCCGACGTAGAGGCGGCGCGTCGCCGCGAGGGCCAGGGCGAAGAGCGCCACCACGGCCACCACCGCCGCCACCAGCACCTCGCGCCCCGCGAAGCCGCCGAGGAGGAGGAGCAGGGCGCCGCCGGCGGCGAAGCCCACCTTCTTCACGAAGCCGTCCACGAACGAGCGCACGTGGGGCCGAAGCGCCTCGGGGATCGGCCCGTAGAGGAGCTGGAAGGCGGCCGGGTTGAGGGAGGTGCTGCCGGTCTGCTCGATCAGGCGCAGCGCGAACGCGGGGGCGAGCCCCGGGACCACCAGGCCGCCTGCCGCAGCGAGCGCCGACCCGACCGGCGTGACGAGCAGGTAGCGGAAGACGCCGAAGCGTTCGAGGATCCTGCCGGCGGCGGCGAACTGGAAGACCACCGCGATGATCCCCGCCCAGAGGTTCAGGGCGCCGAAGAGCGAGGTGAGCCTCGCCTCGTCGCCGGCCGTGGCATCGTGGGCGGCGATCCGGAAGACGTAGTCCGCGAGCGCGGTGAGCGCCGAGAGCAGCACCATCAGCGCGGCGAGCATGCGCGGGTAGCGATCGCGGCGCAGGAGCGCGCGCACGTCCTCGCGGCGGGCGCCTCGATCCGCGGGCGGCGGGGCGGGTGCGCCGGCCCGCGTCTCGCGGCGCAGGCCGAAGGCGGCGCCGAGGCAGGCGACCATCAGCGCGAGCGCCACCGGCACCAGCCCCATCGCCCCGAGGCGCTCGCCGGCGAGCTGGGTGAAGAGCCCGGCGGCGATCGATCCCGCCATGCCCGCGCCGCCGAGGAGGCCGAAGATCCGCCGGCCGGCGCGGGGATCGAAGAGCTCCGACGCCGCGCCCCAGAACCGGATGGCCACCAGCGTCGCGAAGGCCTCGCCGAAGAGGTACATGCCGACGATGGCGGCGACGGCGTCGGCCCGGGCGGCGAGGGCGAGGAGCCCGAGGAGCGCGCCGGCGACGAGGAGGCCCGGGCCGGCGGGGTGGCGGGTCCCGCCGCGATCGAAGCGCGCCGACATCCAGGCCGACAGCCCGGTGATCAGCGCGCTGGCGATGTAGAGGGGTGGCAGCGCTGACGCCGGCAGCCTCGCCACCACCACCGCGCCGGCCGCGCTCTTCACCACCACCACCGTCGCCACGAAGGCGAGCTGGTAGGCGGAGGCGAGGGCGGTGCGTCGCCCTTCGCCCGGCTCGAGGCGCAGGGCGCGCCGCAGGCTTTCCTGCAGGGAGGAGGTCGTGGACACGGAAGCGTCCATCCTACCGCCGGCGGCGCCGAAGGCGAGCTACCGGGCGTGTCGGCAGAGGATCAGGAGGTCGAGGGCGATCGCGCGCCGGTGGGGGTCGGCTGCGGCGGCGAGGGGCTCGAGGGCCCGGCATGCCTCCCGGGGGCGTCCCGCCTCCATCAGCGCCACCGCGCGCAAGCGCTCCGCCTCGAAGACGAGGGCTTCCGGGAGCGATCCCGCCAGGGCCCGGTCCAGCGCCGAGACGGCGGCTTCGGGCTCGCCGCGCTGCTGGAGGCGCCGCCCCACGAGGTACCACCCGGTGGCGTAGTCGGGGTGCGCGGCGAGCCACTCCCGCACGGCGAAGAGCCGCGCGTCGGATCCGGTCTCGAGGAAGGGGAGCACCGCCCGGGCCCGATCGGCGTCGCCGATCGCCTCGAGCTTCACCGCCAGCGATCGGAGGGCGCCCTCGTCGGCCTCCAGCGATCGGGCGAGGTCGTACGCGGCGCGGGCGTCCTCGAGCCTCCCCTGCGCCGCGAGCGCGTCGCCGAGGAGGGCGTGCATCGACGCGGCGAGGGCGTCGCTGCGGGCGCGGTGCCCATCCAGGGCGCCGAGGAGCGCCTCGATCCTCGCGGGCTCGCCGGCGCGCGCCCACGCGGAGGCCTGCGCCCGCAGGTAGGCGGGATCCCCGGGAACCAGCGTGTAACACTTGGAGTAGATCTCGGCCGCGCGCTCGTGGTCGCCGGCGGAGAGGGCGGCGGCGGCCTCGGCCGACAGGTCGGCCACCTCCCGCGCGCAGGGGCGGCGGAAGATCGCGGGCCTGCGGAAGCGCCGCTCGGCGAGGACGCGGGCGCGCTCCGGCAGGGGGAGCCCGTCCAGGAACGTCTCCCATTCCTCCACCAGCCGGTGCAGCGGCGCGCCGTAGGCCGCCTCGAAGTCGCCGTCGCGGTAGACGGACGCGAACGCCCGGGGGCCGCGGGTGTCGACCAGCCAGCGCACGAAGGAGCCGGCGTAGGTGTATGCCCGCCGGGCGGCCTCCGACCAGAAGCCCGTGGCCGAGAGGATGCGATCCAAGCGAGGCGCGAGGCCCATGGCGCGCAGGGCCTTGGCCTCCTCGTGGACGGAGAGCTCGCCCGCGGGCCAGTCCGCGGCCACGGCGGCGCCCTCCACGAGGCCCTGGATCGGCAGGAGGCCCAGGAGCGCGGCGGGGACCCGGAACGGGAGGCGGCCGAGGGGGGCCGTCACCACGTGGGCGAGCTCGTGCTTGAGGATGGGGTGGGGGAAGCCGCGGGCGTCGACGTGGATCTGTCCGAGCCAGGGCTTGGCGAACTGCGTGCCCGACGCGCCCACCAGCCGGCCCTTCTCGCGCTTGCTCCGGTAGAGGAACACCTCGATGCGCGGCGCCTCCACGCCGAAGAACCGCTCCAGCTCCTCCACCCGGGCGTCGCACTCGTCCACGAAGAGGGCGAGCGCCCGGCGATTCTTCTCGCGGGGGTGCACCACCGAGCAGCGCCTTCCCTCGGTGCGGGCGCCCAGGATCCGCTCGAGGCTCGCGGCGCTCTGCTGCCACCCGTCCTCGCTGCGGCGGACGCCGCCGACGATCGCCAGCGCCACCGAGGCGGCGAGGAGGGCGATCGCGCCGGGCCGCGCCCGGGGGAGGCCGAGGCGCCCGCCCCTCCAGCAGAGGGCCGCGGCGCCGACCACCGCCCCCGACCAGGCCAAGGTGATGGATCGGAACACGAGGAGTGGAGGTCGGATCCGCACCACCTCGTCGTACAGGGGGCCGGGCAGGAAGCCGGCGAGGTGATCGTAGACGAAGGACTGCGGCCCGAACGCCACCGGCCACAGCGAGAGGAGGAGGGAGCCGGCGGCGACCGCGGCGTAGAGCAGGCCGGGGACGCAGGGGCGCGCGGAGGCCGCGCCGCAGAGGACCCCCAGGGACGCGGCGAGGATGGCGGAGGGCAGGGGGAGGACCGCGTACCAGGCGAGGCCCGCGGTCACCGAGCACGCGGTCCCGGCGAGCCCCACTGCCAGGGAAGCGAGGAGGAAGGGCGCGATCGCCAGGGCGGCGAGGGCGGAGGCCGCCGCGGTCGATCGCAGCGCGGCCGTCGTCCCCGAGGGGCCGGGGTCGAAGGCGCCGGCCGGATCGCGCTCCTGCCGCACCGCCGCGACGCCGAAGGCCCCCCCGAGGATCGCCACCGCGAGGTTCGCGGCGAGCGCCGACTCGTAGCCCGGCACCCGCGCCAGCGGCACGAGCAGGGGCGTCGCGACCCCCGCCGCCCCCGCAGCGATCATCGCCTGGCGCACCCCCCGCCGCTTCGTCAGGGCGGCGATCCGGACGCTGACGGGACCCTGCTCCATCGGCCCACACTCTCGCACCGAAGGCGCGATCGTGGGCGAAGAATCCTGCACGCACGGCGGTCGGCCCGGCTGGCAAGCGAGCGCTCGTCGTGTATGCTGGACGCGGAACTCGTGCGGCCTCCCGGCCGGCGAGGCGATCGGGGGGGCAGGCCGAGATGGGCGACGAACTGCGAATCGATCGAACCGGCGCCGAGGCCGTTCCATCGCCGCAGGAGGAGAAGCGCAGGCACCAGCGGATGCCCATCCGCCTCGCGGTGAACTACCGGCGCACCAACAGCTTCCTCGCCGACTACACCCGCAACATCTCCCGCGGCGGCACCTTCATCGACACCGATCGGCCGCTCGAGGTGGGGACGCTCTTCCGCTTCACGCTCTCGGTGCCGAGCCCGCCCACCTCCTTCGAGCTCGTGGGCGAGGTGGTGTGGGCCCGCTCGGACGGGCCCGAGCCCGGGATGGGGATCCGCTTCGTCTACGACTCGGACGAGGAGCGGCAGCGGATGGAGGAGGCCATGGAGCGCCTGCTCGTCGAGAACTTCGGCCCCGCGCTGGCGGAGCGGCTCCTCAGCCTGGGACCCTCCCGCAGGTAGCGGATCCCCCGCGAAGCCGCCGCTACCTCCTCGTGCAGAACTTGGCGTTCTGGATCCGGCCGAGGTAGCGCTCGTATTCCTCGGGTGAGAGCGTGTCCTGCAGGTAGTGCAGGAACTCATCGTCGAACACCAGCGAACGGCAGGTGAAGTCGCCGAGGTCGGACGCGCAGTCGTCGTCGTTGATGCACTCGCCGGAGCAGAAGCCGTTGGGGGCCGCCTCGGTCTCGGGGAGGGGCTCTCCGCGGGAGCGGACGCAGGTGAGGTTGTCGCACTCCGCCGCGCCGAAGGAGATGAAGTCCTTCTCCTCGCCCTTGTCCTCGAAGTCCGCGATGTTGGGGTGGAAGCACTCGGGGCGGGTGTCCGCCTGATCGGGCTCGGCGTCCGCGCAGCCCGGCAGCCGGGGATCGAAGCGATCCTTCTGGATCTGGCAGGGGGCGCCGATGTCGGTGTCCACGCAGGAGCCGGCGGTGAGCAGGAGGACGGCGGTGGAGGCCAGCGCGACGCGGGAGGCGGTGCGGAGGACGGCGTGCATGCCCCAAGCGGTAGCACGGGGACGCGCGCCGGCTCAAGAAAGCGGATGTATGTGGAAGTGCGAGGCTTTTTGGCCGACGGACGGGTGCGGGAGCGGGGGGCGTCGCGGGTTCCGGGGGCCGGCCACATTTATTGCCCACCAGGATCGTCCGCTGTAGCATCCGGCCATTGAAGATTTTTCACCTTGGACCGATTGAGGCAGGGCTTCCGCGGGGCTATGGGCGCCAGGCATCCTGCCCGATCCGCCCCGGGAGGCCGCTCTTGCTCAAGTCAGCCCTCATCGTCGCCGCGCTCGTCTGCCTCGGGGCCCTGCCGGCCGGGGCCGAAGGGTTGGGCCTGGACCTGACCGACGACGCGGAGGACGCGGCGCTCCCTCGCGACCCGCCTCCCGTCTCCGCCGAGGAGCTCGCCGAGCGGCTGGGCGGAAAGATCCCGGAAGCCACCCAGGCCGAGGAGGTCTCCCGCGAGGACCGGGTCAAGGCGGTGCAGCGCAAGCACTTCCTCAAGCGGCGCCGCCTGGAGCTGGTCCCCAGCTTCGCGATGTCGCTGAACGACGCCTTCTACACGAAGGTGGGCGGCGGGATCGCGGCGAACTACCACCTTGCGGACTCCATCGCGCTCTCGTTCCACTACGAGAAATTCGGGATCTCCCAGAACGAGAGCGTCCGCATCGCCAAGCGCGAGCTGAAGTCGCTCCTCCTCTCCTCGAAGCTCGACTGGACCGCCGGCGTCGACTTCCTGTGGACGCCCATCTACGGGAAGCTCGCCTGGTTCAACACCATCGTGCAGTACGACCTCTTCCTGGTCACCGGGGTGGGGGTCGCGTGGTCGCAGACCTCCGGCGCCCCCGTGGACGATGGGGTCCACCCGGCGGTCGACGTCGGGGTCGGGCAGCGGTTCGCCCTGGCCGACTGGATGGCCTTCGAGTTCTGGGTGAAGCAGCTCCTCTACGCGGACCGCCCCCAGGATCGGCAGATCTCCGAGATCCAGAAGGTGCTCACCCTGAACGTGGGCCTCTCCTTCTGGATCCCTCCCTCCTTCACCTACGAGGCTCGGTGATGCGCGTCGCTCGCTCTTCCCTGCGAACCCTCGCGTCGCTCGTCGCCGGCGTCCTCCTGCTTTGCCCCCTCTCGGCCGGGGCCGACGAGGACGCCGTCGCCGAGGCCGCCGCCGACGCCCTCGCGGCCAGCAAGGTGGCGCCGCCGACCAACCTGGACCTGGACGAGCGGATCCGGCCCGTCTCCGGGAACCTCTTCCTGAAGAAGGGACGCCACGAGCTCTCTCCGATGGTGGGGATCTCGCTCGGCGACCCGTTCTACTCCAAGTACGTGGCCGGGCTGCAGTACGGCTACCACGTCGGCGAGACGTGGATGATCGGCCTGAGCGCCGGCTACGCCACCTCCACGCCTTCGGGCGCGGTGTCCCGCTGCAACTCCAGCGGCCAGGACTGCCGGACGCCCACCAAGGGCGACCTCGCCCGCGCTCCCGGCGACTTCGGGATGATCGGCGGCCTCGACGTCTCCTGGGCGCCGCTCTACGGAAAGATCTCGGTGCTGGCCGAGAGCGTGCTGCACTTCGACACCTACTTCCTCGCGGGCGCCGGCGTGGTGCAGACGCGGATCGCGCCGCCCCAGGGATTCGACGTCGAGGAGAAGATGACGCCGGAGATCCACCTCGGGGTGGGGCAGCGCTACGTGCTGTCCCGGTACGCGGCCCTGCGCCTCGAGCTGCGCGACGTGCTCTACCGCCTCGAGCTGCAGGGCAAGTCCGGCATCGAGACGAGCACGCAGAACCAGCTCCTCTTCCACGTGGGGCTCTCCTTCTTCCTCGGACAGGGTGGCGAATGAAGACTTGGATCCTCGCCCTGATGGCGGCGGCGATGATCGCCGGCGGGCCGGCCCGGGCGCTGGCCCAGTTCTCCTTCGAAGGCCTCGACCTCTCGGAAGACGAGGAGGCCCCCAAGTCGCCGCCGAAGAAGCTGAAGCCTCCGCCGAAGCAGGCGCCGAGGCAGGCGCCGAAGAAGAAGCCCCCCGCCCGGCGCAGCGCCGGGAAGAAGCAGGTCCCCGCGCCGCAGGAGGCGCCGGCGCCTCCGCCCGTCCTCACCTTCGAGGGGCTGGACGTGGAGGGGAAGACCTCCGACCGCCAGAAGCTCGACGCGGCCACGAGGCTGTTCCGGGAGGGGAGCTTCGAGTCCGCCGCCCTCGGCTTCCACGAGATCCTGCAGGATCCGGGCGCCGTCGATCAGTACCCGCAGGCGGAGTACCTGCTGGGCAAGTCGCTCTACCGGCTGGGCATGTATCATTCGGCGCTCTCGGTCTTCAAACGCATCCTCGCCAAGGGCGAGACCCATCCCTACTTCGCCACCAGCCTCGAGTG
>DATMSB010000122.1:0-2899 GCA_035565615.1 Vulgatibacter sp.
CGGCGAAGCCGGCGAAGCAGAGGCCGTAGGCGAGCTCGCCGGTGAGGGCGGCGCCGCCGGCGAGCATGAGGAGCGCGGCGAGGAGGAGGAGCGCGTCGTCGGCGGGGCCCTTGCGCCCCAGGAGCCGGGACGCCGCCAGGACCACCGCGAAGGTGGGGGCCGCGACGATCACGGTGGTCGCGCCGAACCAGACCTGCAGGCCGAGGATGGCCAGCGCTCCGAGGGCCAGGGCGTTGGCGACGTTCCGGACGGGCCGCGCCGCCCCCTCCCGCAGGGTCAGGTTGAGCACCGCTGCGCCCACGAAGATCGCCACGGCCCAGCCGGCCAGCTCGCCGGAGATCGCGAGGGAGGCGAAGCCGACGAGCGACGCCGCGAGGAGGCTGAGGCGCTGCGTCTGCGCCAGGGTGACGCCCCTGACCCCCTCCTCGGCGCGGGAGCGTCCCTCCTCGATCGTCGGTCCGGCGGCGGCCTCTGCCCGCGGGACCGGCTCCACCTCGAAGCCCTGCGCGCCCCGGTGCACCCGTGGCGGCGGCGCCGAAGGCGGCGCGGGCCGCAGGGCCGCGAGCGCGTCGCCCAGGCGGAGGAGCTGCGCCGATCCGGGTGCCGGCGCGACGTCGCCGCCGGGCCAGGCCAGGCCGACGTCGCAGCCCTCGCCGACGAAGCGGCGGGCGCTGCCGAACGCCGACTCGGCCATCCCGTCGACGTCCTTCATCGCGCGGGTGTCGACGAGGAGCGTGACGACGCGGCGGCGCTCCCGCTCCCGCTCGACCACCACCGGCTTTCCGGTCCTCGCGGTGGAGCGCCAGTGCACCGAGCGCGGATCGTCGCCGCTCCGAAAGCTTCGCAGGCCATGGAACTCGGCGCCGTGCCCCGGGTAGGGCTCCGGCCGCTCCCCGGCGCCGGCCGGCGCGAACGCGCGGCCCCTGGGCGCGGTCGTCGCGCCGGAGGGGTGCACCGGCAGCTCGCCCTCGACCTCCTGCTCGCGGCTCTTCTCGAAGAGGCCGAAGGGGAAGCGCGTCGTCACCCGCACCCGGCCGAAGGCGGCCACGCCACGGCGCGGGAGCGTGATCCGGTAATCCCGCCGAACCCTGGCGCCGGGCGCGAGCCGTTGCACCAGCACCGCGGCGCCCTGCGCGGGGCCGTCGACCTCGGAGACGAGGAGCGAGTAGGAGGCGAGCCGCGCCTTGCGGTTCTCGATCTCCAGCTCGACCGTGGCCGGCTCGCCGGCGATCGCGCGCCGGGGGAGGCGCCGCTGCACCCGCACCCCTCGCAGCGCGGACTCGGAGAGGAGCGCCGACAGGAGGATCAGGGAGAGCTGCAGGCCGAGGACGAGGTGGAGGAGGTTGTTGCCGGTGTTGATCGCCGCCGCGCCCACCACGATGGTGAAGCCGACGTAGAACCATCCCTCGCGCGTGACGCGCTGCATGCGCATCATGCGCCACCAAAGCCGGGCGGTGGCCCGGACGCGTCCGCGGTCGATCACTCGGGCGCCGGGACGCGGTCGAGGAGCTCCTCGACCTCCGCTTCGGTCTCCCGGCGGTGCGGCTCGAACGCGTCTCGACCGGCGAGGCGCAGGCGGTGCACGAGGACCGCGGCAGCCACCCGCTTCACGTCGGAGGGCGAGACGAAGTCGCGGCCGTCGAGGAGCGCGCAGGCCTTGGCCGCCGCCACCAGGGCCAGCGAGCCCCGCGGCGACAGCCCCAGGGCGAAGCGCTCCGGATCCCGCGTGGCGCCCGCGATCGCGAGGACGTGATCGGCCACCAGGGGATCGAGCCGCACCTGGGCGGCGCCGGCCTGGAGGCGCATCAGCTCCATCGCGCCGGCCACGGGCGACAGCTCCGACACCGGCTCGAATCCGCGCCGCGACATGAGCAGGCGCCGCTCGGTGTGCGCGTCGGGATGTCCGAGCTCGAGGCGCATGAGGAAGCGGTCGAGCTGGGACTCGGGCAGCGGGTAGGTGCCGTGCTGCTCCTGGGGGTTGAGGGTCGCCACCACGAAGAAGGGCCGCGGCAGGGGCAGCGTCCGCCCGTCGAGGGTCACCTGCCCCTCGGCCATCGCCTCGAGGAGCGCCGACTGCGTCCGCGGCGGCGTGCGGTTGAGCTCGTCCGCCAGGATCACCGAGTGGAAGATCGGTCCGGGGCGGAAGGTGAAGGCGGCCTCCTTCGCGTCCCAGGTGGAGAGGCCGAGGATGTCGGAGGGAAGCAGATCGCTGGTGAACTGGATCCGCGCGAAGGGCAGGTCGAGCGATCGCGCGAGGCCCAGCGCCAGGGTCGACTTCCCCACGCCCGGGAGATCCTCCACGAGGAGGTGCCCGCGGGCGGCGAGGCCCACGAGCGCCATGTGGATGGAGTCACGCTTCCCGAAGAGGGCCTGCTCGACGTTGGCGATGACCCGGGCGCCGAGGGCGCGCGCCTCCGGGGGAGGCATCGGGGCGGGAGGAGCGTCGGCGGGGCGGAGGTGTCTGGGTTCCGGTGGCGTCACGCGAACGAAGTATAGGGCACGCGACGGAGCTTCTCACGACTTCGGTCCCAGGCGGTGGGGCGATGTGGGTCCCTTCGCCCCATCGCCGTCTCGCCTCGTTCTCAGGTCCCGCAGGCGGGGACGTAGCGGATCGCGATGGTGGAGCCAGCCGGTGGGGCGTCGGCCTCGGTGAAGACCACCTCGTTCTGCGCGGCGTCGTAGCTCCAGTCCGAGGTCGGCGCGCCGTCGATCGCCACCTCGATCGCGCCCTCGGGCGTGCCGCTGAGCGGGAACCGGAGGCGGTTGCCGAAGGTCTCCTCCGCGAGCTGGCCGAGGATGCTGCCCCAGTCGTCGGAGCAGATCGGCAGCACGAGGCCGCCGGTGGCGTCGCTCACGTCCTTGTAGCGCAGGCCCTCCTCGGCCGCCGAGCCGCAGCCTT
>DATMSB010000123.1:0-10231 GCA_035565615.1 Vulgatibacter sp.
AAGCGGCTGGCCCGGCAGGGCGACGCCGGGATCGAGGAGCTGCGCCGCAAGATCGCCGAGGCGCGCGCGCACCTCTCGAAGATCCCGGAGCCCGGCCTGCCCCACCGGATGGTGGACGACCTGGGCGGGACCCGGGAGCGATTGGACGATCTGGAGAACGCGCTCCTCGCCAAGGACTTCGACGCCGCCCAGGAGAGCGCGGCCCGGGCGCTGGGCCACGCCCACGCGCTGGAGCTGGACCTCGCCCAGGAGCGACAGCGCCTGGAGCGTTTCGCCGCCTCGTCGGACAAGGAGCGGATCGCCCGGATGCACGAGGAGGCGAAGGAGGCCACCCCGCTGGTGCGGGAGGTGAAGGAGAAGCTCGACGAGCTCTTCGCCGGCGCGGGGCGGATGAACCAGCAGCAGCGGGAGCAGGCCCAACGCCTCGCCCAGCGGCAGGCGCAACTCGGCCAGCGGATGGAGGGGCTCCAGGAGCAGGCCCGGGCGATCGGGGAGCAGGCGCCGATCTTCGACGAGGAGTCGCAGGCGGCGATGGAGCGAGCCCGCCGATCGATGGGCGACGCGGAGGGGAAGCTGCGCGGCAACGATCCCGGCGGTGCGCTGGCCTCGGAGCGGAGCGCCCAGGAGCAGCTCCAGGCCCTGCAGCGCAACCTCGAGGAAGCCAGGGAGCGCGCGCAGCAGGGCGGCGGAGGCGGTGGGGGCTTCCCCATGCCGATGGCGAGCGGCGGGGGACGAGGACGCTCCGGCGGCAGGGGTCCCTTCGACGGCAAGGAGAAGGTCGCGATCCCGGGGGCGGATCAGTACAAGGCGCCGGAGGAGTTCCGGAAGGAGATCCTCGACGCGATGAAGAAGGAGACCCCGGAGGGGTTCCAGGAGAACGTGCGGGACTACTACCAGGAGATCGTGAAGTGACGGGCCCTCGCGCCGACACCGCCGGCACCAGGCACGGAGGGCTGCTGCACGCGCCCTGCCCCGCGTCGCTCCACGGCGCTCCGGCGCGGGCGGATCGCGCGAGCCCGTGTCGCAGCGCCATGCATGAAGCGTCGATGCACTCGGACGCCGCATCGCTTCGCGGTGCCCCGGCACGAGCACCGCTCGCGGGCTCGCCCGGGAGCGCTCCGGCACGGGCCAATCGCGCGCGACCGCGCCGCCGCGGGTTCGCACCGTTCGCCGGCGCGCTCGCCGTCGCTGCGACCGTCGCCCTCGCGCTCCCCGCCGCGGCGCAGGCCCGCGACCCGCAGGTGGCCGCCGCCGAGGAGGCCCTGAACGCCTGGGATCTCCCCGCCGCGCGAGACCTGGCCGAAGCGCTCCGCCGCGACCACCCCGCCGATCCGCACGTGGCGCACCTCCTCGGGCGCGTGCTCCTCCACCAGGGCGACTACGCCGGGGCGCAGCGGCTACTGGAGGAGGCCGGCGCCCCCGACGGGCCGGGGAGCCACCTGCAGGTCGCGCGGGACACCGGCCGGATCACCGCCGACCACCTGCGGCAGGAGAGCGAGCACTTCGTCTTCCTCTACCCGCCGGGCAAGGACGAGATCCTCGTTCCCTGGGCGCTGGAGACCCTCGAGCAGGCGTACGAGTCGATCTCGAGGCTGATCGACTACCGGCCCGACGGACCCAAGATCCGGGTGGAGGTGGTGGCGGACGCCACCGAGCTGTCGCAGGTGTCGACCCTCTCCCTGGAGGCGATCAGGACCACCGGCACCATCGCGATCTGCAAGTTCGACAAGCTGATGATCACGAGCCCCAAGGCGCTGCTGCGGGGCTACGGCTGGCGCGACACCGTCTCCCACGAGCTGGTGCACCTCTTCGTCACCCGCAAGACGCGCAACCGCACGCCGATCTGGCTGCACGAGGGGATCGCCAAGTTCCTGGAGACCTCCTGGCGGGGGGAGCCGGGCCTCGCGCTGCAGCTCCCGTCGCAGGCGCTCCTGCGCGACGCCGTGCGGGCGAAGAAACTCATCCCCTTCGAGAAGATGCACCCGTCGATCGCGCTCCTCCCCACCGCGGAGGACGCGGCGCTCGCCTTCGCCGAGGTCTTCGCGGCGATGGAGTACCTCCACGGGCTGGACGCCGGCAACATCGCCAAGGTCCTCGACGGCCTGCGCGAGGGCCTCTCCGATCGCCAGGCGGTGGGCAGGCTCTTCGGCGGATCGTTCGCCCGATTCGAGTCGGGCTGGAGGCAGCACCTCGCCAGCCGCCCCTACCCGCAGGAGGCGGCGTCGATGGAGCCGCTCCACCTCAAGTTCCACGACGATGCGCCGGAGGCGCCGCCCAAGGAGGAGAAGAACCACTTCCGGGATCTCACCGGCGCGTCGGAGTTCCGGGCGATCGAGGATCCGGGCGCGCGGCGCGCGGCGCACCTGGGGGAGCTCCTGCGGGCGCGGGGGAAGATGGCGGCGGCGGCGGCTAAATACGAGGAGGCGGTGGCGACGGTGGGAGCGCAGTTCCCCAGCCTGTCGAACAAGTACGCCATCGCGCTGCTGGAGCTGCGCGAGACGGCCGCCGCCGAGAAGGTGCTGCGCGAGTCGATCGCGCTCTACCCCGGCGATCCCCTCTCGAACCTGAACCTGGCCCGGGCGATGATGATGCAGGAAAAGCCGGCGGAGGCCCGGCCGTTCCTGGTGGCGGCGCTGTCGACGAACCCCTTCGATCCGGAGGTCCAGGCGCGGCTGTACGAGGTGGCGAAGGCGACGGGCGACGAGGCCCTGAGGAGGCGCGCGGCCCGGGCGGTGGAGCTGCTGCTGGGCCGCGATCCGGACGCGCCCGCGGCGGGGAGCGAGTGAGGGGCCGGGAAGAACCCCGGCGGTGGCGGGTTGGGTCGCGCAGGCTGCCGCCGGCCGGCGCGCCCGGCGACGGGAAGAAGGGCGATCGGGCGGCGGTGGAGCCGAAGGAGAGACGATGAACGACGGAGCGATCTTGCGGATGGGACCCGGGAACGATCTCGAGGCGGTGCAGCGGCTGGAGCACGCGCGGGAGCGGGTCCTCGCGGAGATCGAGAAGCGGGTGGTCGGACAGCAGGAGGTGATCGAACACCTCCTGGTGTCGCTCTTCTCGAAGGGGCACTGCCTCTTCGTGGGCGTGCCCGGCCTCGCCAAGACGCTGCTCATCTCCACGCTCGCCGAGGTGCTGGACCTCTCCTTCAACCGGGTGCAGTTCACGCCGGACCTGATGCCGTCGGACATCACCGGCACGGACATCCTCGAGGAGGACAAGACCACCGGCCGCCGGGAGCTGCGTTTCGTGAAGGGGCCGCTCTTCGCCAACATCGTCCTGGCCGACGAGATCAACCGCACACCGCCGAAGACGCAGGCGGCGCTCCTCCAGGCCATGCAGGAGCATCGGGTGACGGCGGGCGGCCGCACCTACCCGCTGGATCCGCCCTTCCTCGTCTTCGCCACCCAGAACCCCATCGAGCAGGAGGGCACCTACCCGCTGCCCGAGGCCCAGCTCGATCGGTTCATGTTCATGGTCGACGTCGGGTACCCCTCCGAGGAGGAGGAGGTCCAGGTGGTGCTGCGCACCACCGGCGGAAGCCGCGAGCCCCTGCGCAAGGTGCTCTCGCCCGAGGAGATCCTGGCGCTGCAAGAGCTGGTCCGGCGGGTGCCGGTGGCGGAGGACACGGTACGCTACGCCGTGTCGCTGGCGCGCCGCAGCCGCCCCGACGGCGAGGACACCCCCGACTACGTGAAGCAGTACCTGTCGTGGGGCGCCGGGCCCCGGGCCTCGCAGTACCTCGTGCTCGCGGCCAAGGCCCGGGCCGTGCTGCACGGCAGATTCGCCGCGGAGAAGGAGGACGTGCGCGCGCTGGCAAAGCCCGTGCTGCGCCACCGACTCCTCGCGAACTTCACCGCCGAGGCCGAGGGCGTGACCAGCTCGCAGATCGTGGACCGGCTGCTCGAGGAGGCCTGATCCGCGTGGCCGCCAACCTGCTCGATCCGAAGCTCCTGGCGAAGCTGGGAACCACGCAGCTTCGCGCCCGCGCGGTGGTGGAGGGCCTCCTCTCCGGCCTGCACCGCTCGCCGCACCAGGGGCAGAGCGTGGAGTTCTCCGAGCACAAGCTCTACGCGCCCGGGGACGAGCTGCGGCACATCGACTGGAAAGCCTTCGGCAAGGTCGACCGCTATTACGTGAAGCAGTTCGAGCACGAGACGAGCCTGCGGGCGTTTCTCCTCCTCGACGCGTCGGCCTCGATGACCTACCGCGGCGGCGACGGCCTCTCCAAGCTGGACTACGCCAAGACCCTCGCCGCGTCGCTCGCCTACCTGCTGGTGCGCCAGCAGGACGCGGTGGGCCTGGCGATCGCGTCGGACGGCGTGGGCCACTACCTGCCGCCGCGGGCGTCGATGGGGCACTTCCCCGCGATCCTCTCCCGGCTCGAGGAGCTGGAGGGCGGCGGCCCCACCGATCTGGCCGCCGCCGCCGACTGGGTGGCGGAGCGAGCCAGGCGGCGCGCGGCGATCTTCGTCTTCTCCGACCTCTTCGACTTCCGGCCGGGCGCGGTGGAGCGGCTCGCCGACCTGCGGCGGATGAAGAACGAGGTGACGGTCTTCCACCTCCTCGATCCGCACGAGCTCGACTTCCCCTTCGACGATGCCGTCCGCTTCGAGGGGATGGAGGGGGAGGAGGCGCTGGAGCTGGATCCGCGCTCGATCCGCGAGTCGTACCTGGAGGAGATCGCCGCCCTCTGCGATCGCGCCAAGGCCACCTGCCGCGACGCCGACGTGGAGTACGAGCTGGTGCGGACCGACGCGCCCTTCGATCGGCTGCTGCTGCGCTGGCTCGGGAAGAGGGAGCGGGCGTGAGCCGCGCGCCCCGCACCGCCGCGCCGCCTTGGGCCCTCCCCTTCGCCGCCGCGGGGCACGCCTCGCGCCTGCGACGTCCGCTCCGAACCCCGCGCA
Organism: Vulgatibacter sp.; assembly: GCA_035565615.1. Classification (GTDB taxonomy): domain Bacteria; phylum Myxococcota; class Myxococcia; order Myxococcales; family Vulgatibacteraceae; genus Vulgatibacter. Next base: position 4,902 of record DATMSB010000123.1, read on the forward strand.
GGGCAGCCGCCCGGCACCGCCGGCACGGAGGGAGAGCCTGATCGATGGGGATCTCCTTCGCCAACCCCGCCCTCGCCTGGGGCGCGCTCGCCGCCGCGATCCCGGTGCTCGTGCACCTCTTGCAGCGCCGCCGGCCCAGGCCCGTCCCCTTCGCGGCGATCGAGCTGGTGCGCCGCTCGCAGCAGCGCAACGTGCGCCGCCTGCGCCTGCGCCGGCTGCTCCTGCTCGCGGCACGAACCACGATCCTCCTCTGCGTGCCGCTGGCCCTGGCCCGGCCGCACTTCACCACCGGCGAGCACGCGGCGGCCGCGCCCCGGGGCCCCGCCGCCACCGCGATCGTGCTGGACGCCTCCCTGTCGATGACGTGGAAGGACGGCAGGCGCTCGCTCTTCGACCGCGCCCGGGACGACGCCCGCGAGGCCCTGGCCTCCCTCGGGCCCGACGAGCCGGTGACGGTGGTGATCTGCGACGGCACGACGCCGCGCCCCGAGGCCCCCTCCTTCGATCGCGCCGCCGTCCGGCGTCTGCTGGACGCAGCGGAGCCGTCGTTCCGCAAGGCGGACCTCGGCGCCTGCGCCACCGCCGCCGCCCACGCGCTGGGCGAGTCCCCGGTGGCGGGGAAGCGACTGGTGGTCGCGACGGATCTCACCGCGGCCGCCTGGAACCTGGACGCGCCGCCGCCCGCCGTCCCCACCGAGTCGGGGGACGTGCGACCCGAGGCGACGATCCTCGACGCCTCCCGCGGCGAGCCGCTCCCCAACGTGGCGATCGTGGATCTCGCGGTCGGCCCCGCCCCGGAGATCGGGGCGAGGGCGCAGGCCTTCACCGTGACCCTGCGCAACTTCGGCGACGCGCCGCTGAAGGACGCGCCCCTCGAGCTGTGGCTGGGAGAGGAGATCACGGCGAAGGGCTTCGTCGACGTCGAGGCCCACGGCACGGCGACCAAGCGGCTGGTGCATCGCTTCTCCAAGGGGGGCACCTTCACCGGCCGCGTCCGCCTCGCCGCCGACGCGCTGGCCGCCGACGACGAGCGGGCGTTCGCGATCCAGGTGCCCCGGGATCTGCGCGCGCTGGTGGTGGACGGCTCGCCGTCTTCGCTGCGCTACCGGGACGAGGCCTTCTTCGTGGACACGGCGCTGCGGGTGGCGGGAGCGACGCCGGTGACCGCCACCACCGTGGACACCGAGACCCTCGCCGACCAGGACCTCTCCCACTACGACCTGCTCCTCCTCCTGAACGTGCGGGCACCGTCGAAAGAGGTGGCGGCGCGGATCGAGCGCTTCGTCGAGGGCGGCGGCGGCCTCTTCGTCTCGGTGGGCGATCAGGTGGACGCCGACGAGTACGGCGCGGTGCTGGGCGGGCTGTTGCCTCGGCCTTTGCACCTGGTGAAGACCGCCGCCGAGCCCGATCGGGAGGATCAGCGGCCGGCGCGCTTCGTCGACCTCGACCTCGACCACCCCATCCTCGGGATCTTCTCCAAGGGCGCCGAGGGGTTCGAGGCGGCGCGGACCTGGAGGTACTTCCTCCTCCAGCCGGGGTCGACGGGACGCGTGCTCGCCTCCTTCGACGACGGGGCGCCGGCGCTGGTGGAGGGCGCCCGCGGCGCCGGGCGCGTGCTCCTCTACACCTCCACGGTCGATCGCGACTGGAGCGACTGGCCCATCCAGACGAGCTTCCTCCCCACGATGCAGCAGGCGGCCGCCTACCTCTCCCGCACCCTGGAGGATCGCCGGCAGCGCGCGGCCCTGGTGGGCGACGCCTTCGAGCTGGACGAGCCCGACGGGCTCACGGTGACCGGACCCGACGGGCGGGAGCGCGCCATCGAGGACGGCCGCGTCGTCGATCTCGATCGGCCCGGGCTCTTCGCGGTGACGGCGGCGGAGGGCGGAGCGGAGCGCTCGTTCGCGGTGACGCTCGATCCCGCCGAGTCCGACACGCGGAAGGTCGACGCGCGGGAGGTCGCCTCGTGGCTCGGCGGCGAGCGCGGCCAGGTGGAGAGCGCGCCGGGCGGCCGCTCCCAGGGCGAATCGCCGCTGTGGAGCGTGCTGGCGGCCCTCGCCGTGATGGCGTTCGCGGCGGAGGGCGTGCTCGTCCGCAAGCCGTGACGATCTTCGCCGTGGCAGGCGATCGTCCACGCCCGTGAAGGCCTTCGCGGTGGAAAGTGCCCTCGTCGACGAGACGGGCGCTCTGTGGTGTCGCCAACATTGCTCCCCGCGAACGCACATTCGTGCTTTGCGTGGCGTAACAATCGGATCCAAAGTGCCTGCGCCAAATTGCACAGGCCCTCGGTTCAGAAGGCGTTCGCTCCATGTTCGACCCGATGCTTTCCTTGCCAACCCCCTTCGCGACGATGGTCGAGCTCTTCTCGCGGTCGCCCCATGGCGTGGCCATCCTCGAGTGGCCCGGGCAGCGGCTCCGCTGGGTGAACGACTCGTTCAAGGCGTGGGCCGGCGACGTGCCATCGCTCGCGGGGATGCCGCTCGAGAAGCTCCTGCCGGGCTTCCGATCGCTCCTCCCGGTGATCCGCACCATGCGGCGCGAGGGGAAGGCGCAGTCCTTCCACCAGCTCGCCGTCGGCGCCCACTGCGGCGCGAGCCGATGGATCACCGGCGTGGTCGCCCCGGTGGACGGCTACATCGTCCTCGACTTCCACGACTCCACGGCGAAGATGCAGGCGCTCGAGGTGAGCCTCGCCGGCGAGCAGCTGTTGGAGCAGGTGCCCTTCCCGGTGGCCCTGATCGACGCCCGGGGCGCCGCGATCCGGGTCAGCCAGCGGGCACAGACGAGGCTCGGCCTCGAGCCGGGGCAGGTCGCCAGCACGATCCCGGCGGTGATCCAGCTCCAGGACAACCAGGGGCATCGGCTGGACGCCGAAGCCTTCGCGTTCCGCCGGCTGTCGAAGGGAGAGACGGTCGAGGTCCGCGGCAGCCTCTGGGATCGTCTCCTCGGCGAGCGGCGCGACTGCGTGATCTACGGCGCGCCGATCCGGGTGCGGGGGCGGCCGGCGTCGGTGCTGCTGGTGTCGATCGACGTCACCGACCTGCGCCAGCTCGAGCGCGCGAAGGACGAGTTCATCAACGTGGCCGGCCACGAGCTGCGCACGCCGCTCACCGCGGCGCGGACCTACCTGCAGCTCGCGCTGCGCAAGGGCCTGGACCACGCCGACGCCCAGACGATGATCGAGAACGCGATCATCGCCACCAAGCGAATGCAGCGCCTCATCAACGACATCCTCGAGACGGAGCGGCTGGAGACGGGGCGCCTGGAGCTGCGGCTCGAGCACCGGGATCTGGCGGCGACGATCGAGGAGGCGCTGGACCGGGAGCAGCGGCAGCTCGGCGACGAGCGCAAGCTCGAGATCCGGATCGAGGGCCCCCTCGTGGCCGAGCACGACCCGGTGCGGGTGGAGCAGATCCTCCACAACCTGATCTCGAACGCGGTGCGGTACTCGCGCTTCGGCGAGCCGGTGCGGGTGCGGGCCTTCGCCGAGAAGACGCTCGCGCGGGTGGAGGTCGAGGACGACGGCGACGGCATCGCGGAGGACGAGATCCCCTGGGTCTTCGATCGCCTCTTCCGCGGGCACAAGTCCCGGGGCGACGGCCTCGGGGTGGGCCTCTACGTCGCCAAGCTCCTGGTGGAGCTGCACGGCGGCCGCATCGGCGTCACCTCCGGCCCCGGCCGCGGCGCGCGGTTCTTCTTCTACCTCCCCCTCGCCGACTGAGGGGAGGCGCGCCCCGACGGGCCGGCCCCGCGATCCCCGGGTCGTGCTACCGTTGCGCATCATGAACGCATCGACCCTCGAGCGGGCGGTGGCCAGGCTCTTCTGCGCAGGCTTCCAGGGCCTGGCCGTCCCGGCGGAGCTCGCCGAGCTGCAGGCGCGCGGGATCACCGGCGCGATCCTCTTCCGCCGCAACGTGGAGTCGCCCGCGCAGGTGGCGGCGCTGAACGCGGAGCTGGAGGAGCGGGCGGGCAGGCCCTTCCTCGTCTCGGTGGATCAGGAGGGCGGCCGGGTGATGCGCCTGCGGGAGCCCTGCACCGCCCTGCCGCCGATGCGCGATCTCGGCGCCGCCGACGACCCCGCCCTCGCCCGCCGGATGGGCGCCGTGCTCGGGCGGGAGCTGCGCGCACTCGGCTTCGACCTCGACTTCGCCCCCGTGCTCGACGTGGACACCAACCCCGACAATCCGGTGATCGGCGATCGCTCCTTCGGGCGCGACGCCGAGCGGGTGGCGGCCCTCGGGGCCGCGGCGATCCGCGGCCTGCAGGAGGCGGGGGTGGCGGCGTGCGGCAAGCACTTCCCCGGGCACGGCGACACCTCCCAGGACAGCCACGAGGAGCTGCCGCGGCTCCCCCACGATCCGGCCCGGCTCGAGGCGGTGGAGCTACCGCCCTTTCGCGCGGCGATCGAGGCCGGGGTGGCGTCGATCATGACGGCCCACGTGATCTTCGAGGCGCTGGACCCGCTGCACCCCGCCACCATGAGCCGCCCGGCGCTGGACGGGATCCTCCGGGATCGGATGGGCTTCGGCGGCGTGGTGATCTCCGACGACCTGGAGATGAAGGCGATCGCCGATCACTTCGGGATCGAGGAGGCGGTGGTGCGCGGCATGAACGCCGGCGTGGATCTCTTCCTCGTCTGCCACACCCCGGCGGTCCAGCATGAGGCGATCGATCGGCTCATCGCCGCCGTGGAACGCGGCGACGTGCCCATGGCGCGGGTGGAGGAGGCGGGGCGGCGGATCGACGCGCTGGTGGCCCGGTACGTGAGGCCGAAGAGCCGCCACCCGGATCTCTCGGTGCTGGGCTGCGACGAGCACCGGGCGGTGGCCGACGCCATCGCCGCCGCCGCGGGCCGCGCCGCCGGCGCGCCGGGCGCGGATCCCACCGAGCTGGCTCGAGGGACGGTCAACCCCGCTTCTCGACGATCTTCAGGGCCAGGAGCGTGACCAGGGTGGAGTAGACCTCCGCCTCCGGGCGATCGGCGAGGGCCACCAGCGCGGCGACGTCGCGGTTGCCGTCGATGCGCGAGAGGAGGTGGGCCTCCCAGGGCTCGAGCTCGATCTCGGTGAGCTGGAAGGCGGGATCCTCCGACGGGATGAGCCGATCCGTCTTGGCGAGCATCCGCTGCTGCCGCGCCGGGCTGTAGAGCTTCTTGATGCCGCGGGAGATGAGCTGGGCCGGGTGGATGCCGAGGCGGATGGGCTCGTGGCGGGCCTTCGAGTGGAAGGTCATCACGTACTCCCCCTCCTGCCACGCAAACACGGAGTAGAGGATCGACTTCACCTGCTGCGCCACGTAGTACATGCGCTCGGCGTCCTGCAGCAGGCCCA
>DATMSB010000124.1:0-1760 GCA_035565615.1 Vulgatibacter sp.
GGCACGCAGAGGAGCGAGGTGGTGCGGTAACCGGTGGAGAGATCGACCGCGCGGTTGAAGCGGGGATCGCCGTAGGCGTCGGGGAGGTTGATGGCATTCCCGGTCTGGGCGACGGTGCCGGCGATCCCGACCCCGAGGGGCACGCGGATGCGCGGCGTTCCGGCCATGCCCTGGGCCACCTTGGAGTAGAGGACCTGGGCGTCCCGATCGAGGAGGAAGAGCGAGCAGCGATCGGCGTCGGCCACCCGCCGCGCCTCGTCGATGATCATGGGCAGCAGCGAGTCGAGATCCCGCTGCGAGACCATCGCCTTGGCCACGTCGAGGATCGACGTGAGCTTCTGGATCCGCTGCTGCAGGTGCACCAAGGGCTTCCTCTCGGATCGGATGATCCCGGCCCCGATCCCATAGCACGCCGCGCCTCCTGCCGCGAAGACGGCCCGCTCCCGTCCCGAAGGGGTGCTCGGAGCCGGGGTTGTGTCGCAGGGGAGGCTGGGGTAGCATCCTGCCCCCCCAAAGAGCTCCGCGGATCGGCGGGTGGCTCGCCTCCTCGACCGAGGTGGGTGGCCTGTCGGCGCGGAGAGCTCGCATCCCCACGCTCGGAGCGCGCGCTCCCCCCGGATGGCCCTCGTGGTCGCCAGGGGCGGCGGAGCCGTTCCCGAAAGGAGACCAGATGAGAGGGGCGGTCGCGATCCCACGCACCGACGACACCCACGCCAAGAAGGAGAAGGAGCCGGAGCCGCCACCGCGACCGATGCGGGTGAAGCGCCCCCTGGGCCGCGTGAAGCTGGTGGTCGGCGCCTCCGGCGAGACCGCCGAGCTCCACGGGGTGGTCTACGGCCTCGAGCAGGAGATCGCGGGCGAGGGCTTCCGCGCCCGGCTCCTCTTCGACGCCTACAACCGGCGCCTGAAGGTCCTCGACTACCATGTGGAGGACTACCGCGCCTTCGCCGACAAGCTTGGCTTCCTGGCGGACTCCAACCGCTTCGACAAGATCTGGATCCTGGCCCGCCCAAAGGACTGGGAGCGGTTCGTGCGCCTCGGCTACATGCTGGAGGGGACGCTGCGCTACGCCCTGCGGGGGAAGACCGCGTACATGGTGTCCCAGTTCCGCAGCAACCGCCGCCTGCGCTCTCCGGAGCTGCGCAAGGAGATCGATCTGCTCGATCGGATCCTCGCCCGGGAGCTGCGCCCGACGCCGCGCAGGCTGCCGGCGGGCTACTCCCTGGACTTCGCCCGGGAGGAGGATCTGGAGGGGATCCTGGCGCTCTACCGCCGCGTCTTCGAGACCTACCCGTCGCCCCTCACCCACCGTGAATACCTGATCGACGTCCTCCACCGGGGCTCGGTGTTCCGGGTGGTGCGAAACCCCGAGGGCGAGGTGGCGTCGGTGGCCTCGGCGGAGCTGTCGCCGGAGCACCTCTCCGCGGAGCTGACCGACTGCGCCACCCACCCCGCCGAGCGGGGCCGCGGGCTGATGAGCGTGATCCTGAAGGCGTTGGAGCAGGACCTTCGCCGGCTGGGCTACCGCTGCGCCTACACGCTGGCGCGGGCGCCGAGCTTCGGGATGAACGCCGCCTTCCACGCGCTGGGCTACGAGTTCAACGGGCGGATGATCAACAACTGCGACATCTACGGCGGCTTCGAGGACATGAACCTCTGGTCCAAGGATCTGCGCCAGCGCCGCCCCAGGCAGAAGGCGGGCCCGGTCGCCGCCGACCCGGCCGCGGCGTAGGGGCGCCTGCCGTCGGCGCACGGCATCC
>DATMSB010000125.1:0-73558 GCA_035565615.1 Vulgatibacter sp.
GCCTGGCTCGCCTGGTGTCCGCCGCCCACGAGCGCGGCCTCGCGGTGGTGCTGGACGTCGTCTACAACCACCTGGGGCCCGAGGGGAACTACCTGCGGGAGTTCGGCCCCTACTTCACCCACAAGTACGAGACGCCCTGGGGCGACGCGCTGAACTTCGACGACGAGGGCTCGGCCCAGGTGCGCGCCTACTTCCGGGACAACGCCATTCAATGGATCCGGGACTGCGGCGTGGACGCCCTCCGCCTCGACGCCGTGCAGATGATCCACGACGCGAGCCCCCGGCACGTGGTGGCGGAGATCGCGGAGGCGGTCCAGGCCCACGGCGGCTTCGTGATCGCCGAGAGCGACATGAACGATCCGGTGACGGTGCGGCCGCGGTCCGAGCACGGCTGGGGAGCGGACGCCCAGTGGAGCGACGATCTCCACCACTCGCTCCACGACCTCCTCACTGGCGAGCGTACCGGCTACTACGCGGACTACGGCGAGGCGTCGGACCTGGCGACGGCGCTGTGCCGCGGCTTCGTGTACGACGGGACGCGCCTCTCGAAGTTTCGCGGGAAGCGATACGGGCGGTCCACCGAGGGGATCGCCTGCGAGCGACACGTGGTGTGCCTGCAGAACCACGACCAGGTGGGCAACCGCGCCCGCGGCGAGCGCATCGCCTCCCTCGCCGGGGTCCAGGCCTCGAAGGTGGGGGCCGCGGCGGTGCTGCTGGCGCCGGCGATCCCGCTCCTCTTCATGGGCGAGGAGTACGCCGCCCCCCAGCCGTTCCCCTTCTTCACCTCGCACGGCGACCCCGACCTCGCCCGCGCCGTGACGGAGGGCCGGCGCAGCGAGTTCGCCGCCTTCTCCTGGGCCGGCGAGGTGCCCGATCCCCAGGACGAGGCGACCTTCGCGTCGGCGGTGCTGCGGCTGCGCGACCGGCGCGAGCCGCCGCACGACGGAGTGCTCGCCTGGCACCGCGCGCTCCTCGAGCTGCGCCATTTACACCCGGCGCTGGGCGGGAAGGATCGGCGCGAACGGATGATCGTCCGGGCGTACGACGAGGATCGCGTGGTGACGATGGAGCGGTGGTCCGAGGACGGCCGCTCTCGCCTGCTCGCGATCCTCGCCTTCGCGAAGGAGCGCCGCACGCCCCGGCTCGAGGTCGCCCCGGGCGCCTGGCGCCTCAGGCTGGACTCCGCGGATCCCCGCTTCCGCGGCGAGGGCGCCGCGGCGCCGCCCGAGCTGCAGGTCGGCGAATCGGGCGTGATCGAGACGCCGCTGCCGCCGCTGAGCGCGTGGATCTACGAGCGGGAGGACCGCGGCTGACGGGCGCGAGGCGGGAGCTGGTGCACCCGTCGGAAGGCGATCGGGCGTCGAAGCGACGACGGCGGAGGCCCCCCCGGACGAGTACCGGGCGAGCCACGCCCGCGTGCACGCTCAGCCGCCCCGAGGCGACCGCAGGATCCGGGGTTCGTCGCCCTCGGCGGGCGGCGGCATGTGCCAGGCGAGGAGACCCGCCCCCTCGTCGTCCCGATCGATGGCGAGGATCGCCCCCGGCTTCACCTGGGCGGGCACCCGGCTCCACCCCAGCAGGAACGCCGCGATCCCGCCCATGAGCGGCTGGTGCCCCACCAGCGCCACGCAGGCGGGCGCCTCGGCCTCGACCCGCTCGATCGTCTCCGAGACGCGGGCGTCCGGCACGAGGCCGCGCCAGATCGCGATCGGGGCCTCGCTCCCGAAGACGGCGGCGAAGATCTCCGCCGTCTGCACCGCCCGCACGTAGGGCGAAACGATCCAGAGCTCCGGGGCAGGCTCGCCGCTCGCCGCCCACGCCGCCGCCGACCGGCGCACCCGCGCCCGCCCCGGTGCGGTGAGCGGCCGCTCTTCGTCGCGGTCGTGGTGGGCGGGATCGGCGGCCTCGCCGTGGCGGATCAGATAGACGCGCAACTCACATCTCCCGCCGGCCGGTGAGCGCGCGGGCGAGCGTCACCTGATCGGCGTACTCGAGGTCCCCGCCCATGGGCACGCCCTGGGCGATGCGGGTCACCCGGATCCCCGACGGGCGGATGAGCCGGGTGAGGTAGAGCGCCGTGGCCTCGCCCTCGACGTCGGGGTTGGTGGCCACGATCACTTCCTCCACCCGCGTCTCGGCCTCGCCGCCGAGCCGGCGGAGGAGCTCCTGGATCCGGAGCTGATCCGGACCGACGCCCTCGAGGGGCGAGAGCGCGCCGTGGAGCACGTGGTAGCGCCCCGCGAACTCCCGCGTGCGCTCGATCGCGAGAAGGTCGGGGACGTTCTCGACCACGCAGAGGATGCGATCGTCTCGCCTGCGGTCGCTGCAGATCCCGCACGGATCCGCTTCCGTGAGGCTGCAGCAGACGCTGCACATCCTCACCTTCTCCACCACGTCGACGATCGCCCGGGAGAGCTCGAGGGCGTAGCCGTCCTTGGCGCGGAGGATGTGGAAGGCGAGCCGCTGCGCGGTCTTCTCGCCGATGCCCGGGAGCTTGGCGAGCTCGACCGTGAGGCGCTGGATGGGATCGGGCGTCAAGGAGGAGGCTCCTACATGGTCAGGCCGGGAATCTTGATGCCCCCGGTGAGCTTGCCCATCTCGGCCTCTTCCTTCGCCTTGGCCTCGGCGAGCGCCTGGTTGACCGCGGCGATGACGAGATCCTCGAGCATGCCGAGGTCGCCCGGATCGACCGCCTTCGGATCGATCTTCAGCGAGACCAGCTCGCGCACGCCGTTCACGGTGGCGATCACCAGGCCGTCGGCCGCCTTTCCCTCGACGCGCACGCTGGTGGCGAGCTCGTCCTTCTTCCGGGTCGCCTCCTCCTGCATCTTGCGGACCTGGCGCATGAGGGTGTTGAAGTCGAAGCCGGGCATCGTCGTTCGTCCTTTGTTGGGTGGGGGAGGCGCGGAGTCTACCGCTCCTCGAACACCTGGATCTCGTCGATCTCTCCGCCCATGACCGAGAGGGCGGCGAGCACGGCCGGATGCTCCCGGGCCTCTGCCTGGAGCCGCCTGGCCCTGGCCTCCCGCTCCCGGCGCTCCTCGTCCGCCACCGACTCGGGGGCGTCCGGCATCGCCGCCTGCACCAGCAGCGAGGTGGCGCGGCCGAACCAGGCGGAGAGCAGCTCTTCGGCCTGCCTGCGCGGATCGCCCTCCGCGAGCTGCGCGCGGTGAAAGTCCTTGTCGGGCGTGAAGCCCAGCGCCACCTGCCCGTCCCGCAGCCACGCGAGGCGCCCCTCCGACAGGAGCGAATGGAGCATGGCGTCGCGGCGGCGGATCTCCTCGAGGGCCGCCCGCCAGCGCGCGTGGATCGGCCGGGTGGGATCGTCGGAGGCGACCGGATCGCCGCACGCCCCGGTGGCGCACCCTCCCGGCGAGGCGTCGGGGAGGAAGGCCCGCGGCGGCTCGCCGTGGCCGTCGGACCCGTCGTCCCCGCCGGCGGCGGGGCGATCGGCGTCGGCGCGACCGCCCGCCTGCCTGGGCGCCGACCGGGCCCTGGCGAGCCGCTCCACCTGGTCGATGAGATCCTCCGCCGTCTGGGCGGGAGCTGCGGGAGGCTCGTTCCCGGGTGCGCCCCACCCGCCTCCGGTGCCGACAGGCGCGCCCGAGCGAGGCGCGGCGCCTTGCCCCGCGGGCCCGCTCGCAGCGGCGCCACGCCCCCCGCCCCCGCGCGCGACGGGAACGCCGTGGCGCGATCGTGCGCCGCCCCCGGCGGGCGATCCGCCGCCGCCCGGCGCGGGCCTGCCCGAGGCGAGGGCCTCCAGCCTCGCGGCGAGGTCGGCGATCCCCTGCGCGGGCGCCATGTGGACCGCGGTGAGGAGCGCAACCTCCAGCGCGAGCCGCGGCTGGGCCGCGAAGGAGAGCTCGCGGACGGCACCATGGACCCGATCGAAGAGCCTGGCGAGCTGCGCCGGATCCGCCTTCGACGCCTGCTCCGCCAGGGCCGCCGCCTCCACGTCGGCGCGCCCCTCGGGCGGCGCCCCCACCGCCTGCACGTAGACGAGATCGCGCAGGTGGTGCGCCAGCTCCTCGCAGAGCCGCTTGGGCTCGAAGCCCCGATCGAAGATGCCGGCGAGGAGCTCCACCACCCGCTTGCCGTCGCGATCGAGGAGCGCGCCCGCGAGGGCGTGCACCACGGTGGAGTCCACGAGGCCCAGGGCCTCCTCGGCGGCCGCGTCGGAGATCTCCATGCCGACGGAGGAGAGGAGCTGGTCGAGGAGCGAGAGTGCGTCCCGCATGCCCCCGTCCGCCTGCCTCGCCAACAGGCCGAGGGCACGATTGGAGATGGAGATCCCCTCCTCGGCGCAGATGGTCCGCAGCCGCTCGACCATCTTGGCCGCGGGCACCCGCTTGAAGTTGTGCCGCTGCACCCGGGACAGGATCGTCTCCGGGAGCTTCTGCGGATCGGTGGTGGCGAAGATGAACTTCACGTGGGCGGGCGGCTCCTCCAGCGTCTTCAAGAGCGCGTTGAAGGCCGCCACCGACAGCATGTGGACCTCGTCGATGATGAAGACCTTGTGCCGATCCCGCTGCGGCAGGTACCGCGCCGCCTCCCGCAGATCGCGCACGCTGTCGACGCCGTTGTTGGAGGCGCCGTCGATCTCCACCACGTCCACCGAGGAGCCCGCCACGATCTCCCGGCAGGGCGCGCAGGTCCCGCACGGCGTGGCGGTGGGGCCGCTCTCGCAGTTGAGCGCGCGGGCGAGCAGGCGCGCGGTCGTGGTCTTGCCGACGCCGCGGGGACCGCAGAGGAGGAAGGCGTGGGCCACGCGATCCTGCGCGATGGCGTTGGCCAGGGTGCGGACGACGTGCTCCTGCCCGGTGACGTCGTCGAACGCCTGGGGCCGCCACTTGCGGGCGAGAACGAGGTAGCTCATCGATCGACTCCTGTCGGATGCTGCGGAGGCCCGAAAAGACTCGGGCGGGATCCCCGCGTGGGAATCCCGCCCGAACATACTAAAAGGTGATGGCCGGGCACCCCGAGTACACGCGAAGGTGCGCTACCGTTGCTCCCTTCCGGGCCTGGCGGGATTCACGTCCCCGCGTTACCCGGACCCGGCCATCGCAAGCACCAGGATCGATTCGCCCGACGACCCTGCGAGAACTGGCGGAGAGGGAGGGATTCGAACCCTCGGTACCGTTGCCAGTACACACGCGTTCCAGGCGTGCACCTTCAACCGCTCGGTCACCTCTCCTATTCGGTTGTCCTTCCAGAAAAAGTGGCGGAGAGAGAGGGATTCGAACCCCCGGTACCGTTACCGGTACACCTGATTTCGAGTCAGGCGCCTTCGACCAGCTCGGCCATCTCTCCCGAACTCCAACGCTTCGGACCCTCGGGGTCCGAAAGAAGCTACCGCACCGCCGCCCGCTTGCGGCGGAAGAACTCGGTGAGGAGCGCGCCGCACTCGACGGCCATCACGCCCTTCACCACCTCCACCCGGTGGTTGAGCCGGGGGTCGGTGCAGATCTCGTACAGCGATCCGACCGCACCCGCCTTCGGATCGGAGGCCCCGTAGACGAGGCGATCGATCCTGGCGTTCACCACCGCGCCCGCGCACATCGCGCAGGGCTCCAGGGTCACGTACAGGGTGACTCCCGTGAGGCGCCACCGGCCCAGGGCGCGCGACGCTTCCCGGATCGCGTCGAGCTCGGCGTGCGCCAAGGGATCGGCCCTGCCCTCCCTGGCATTTCGTCCCGTACCGACCACGGCGCCGTCGAAGACGGCCACCGCCCCGACCGGGACCTCGCCCTCCCCTTCCGCCTTCCTCGCCTCGACGATGGCCAGCTCGAGGAAGCGTTCGTGAGAGAGGGACATCGTCTTGTTGGCGGGCCCTGCAGGATTCGAACCTGCGGCCTTCGGATTCGTAGTCCGACGCTCTATCCAACTGAGCTAAGGGCCCGTCGTTTTCCTTCACGTTCTTGGCGGAGAGAGAGGGATTCGAACCCTCGATACAGTTTGACCCGTATGCCGGTTTAGCAAACCGGTGCCTTCAGCCTCTCGGCCATCTCTCCATTCGCGATGGGCATATACCATCCGCCCGTCGTTCTCACTATTCAGTTGTTGGCGGAGGAGGAAGGATTCGAACCTTCGGGACGCCTTTGGAGCGCCCAGCGGTTTTCAAGACCGCCGCCATAAACCGCTCGGCCACTCCTCCAACGCCTCGCCAGCGGCCGCTGCCCGACCGGCGTGGGCGCGGTGTCTAGCACGCCCTCACCGCGACTCGCAAGCGAGATCAGCGGATCTCCGTGACCCCACCCATGTACGGCACGAGGGCCTCGGGGATCTCCACGCTGCCGTCCTCGCGCTGGTACTGCTCGAGGATCGCGACGACCGTGCGGCCCACCGCGAGCCCCGAGCCGTTGATGGTGTGGGCGAGCCGCGGCTTGTCGCCGAGGGCCTTGCGGAACCGGATCCCCGCGCGCCTCGCCTGGAAGTCCTCGAAGTTGGAGCAGGAGGAGATCTCCCGGTAGGCGCCCTGGCCCGGCAGCCACACCTCGAGGTCGTAGGTCTTGGCGGCGTTGGCGCCGAGGTCGCCCGCGCAGAGCACCACGACGCGGTAGTGGAGGCCAAGCCGCTTGAGCACCTCCTCGGCGTCGGCGGTGAGGCCCTCGAGCTCGTCGTAGGAGGTCTCCGGCTCGACGATCTTCACGAGCTCCACCTTGTGGAACTGGTGCTGCCGGATGAGGCCCTTGGTGTCGCGGCCGTAGCTGCCCGCCTCTCTGCGGAAGCACGGGGTCCAGGCGCAGTTGCGGATCGGCAGGCTGCCCGGCTCCAGGATCGTCTCCCGGTAGAGGTTGGTGACCGGCACCTCGGCGGTGGGGATCAGGAACTTCACGTCGGCCGGATCCTCCTCGGACGTCTTGAAGGCGTCCTCCTCGAACTTGGGGAGCTGCCCCGTTCCCGTCATCGAGGCGCGGCTCACGAGGTACGGCGGCAGCACCTCGGTGTACCCGCGGGAGCCGTGCAGATCGAGCATGAAGGCGGCGAGCGCCCGCTCGAGCCGCGCCCCGAGGCCGTGCATCACCACGAAGCGGGAGCCCGAGATCCGGGCGGCGGCGTCGAAGTCGAGGATCCCCAGGGCCACGCCGAGCTCGTCGTGGGTCTTGACCGGGAACGGATACTCCTTCTTCTCGCCCCAGGTGCGGACCACGACGTTGTCCGCCTCCGACCTGCCGTCCGGCGTGGAGTCGGCGGGGACGTTGGGGATGTAGAGGAGGGCCTGGCGGATCTCCTCCTCGACGCCGCCCAGCTCCGCCTCCAGCGCCTTGATCCGCTCGGAGCGCTCCTTCGCCTCGGCGCGGGCCCGGGCCATGGCTTCGCCGCCCTCCCTGGCCAGCACCTTCATCCGCTCGTTGGCGGCGTTCTGCTGCTGGCGGAGGGACTCGCTCTCCTGGAGCAGGTCGAGCCGGCGCGTGCTGAGGGCCTGGATCGGTGCGAGATCGATGTCGTCGCCTCGGCGGGCGAGCTTGCGCGCGACCTCCTCGAGGTTCGCGAGGACGTATTTGACGTCGAGCATGGCCGGGAATGTAGGGGGCGCGTCCGCTCGCCGTCAACGACGGCGACGGCCCGGCCTCACTCCGCCCACTCCGGAGGATCCTCGCCCTCGACGGGCTCCTCGAACGGCTCGCCGCCGCGGACGCCGTAGTAGATCCAGCTCTCCGCGTCGGGGTCCCAGACGCGGTCCTCGTAGTCCGCCGGCCGGATCGGCGCGAGCGCCTTCTCCAGCGCGGCCGCCACCTGGGGCCAGTCGGTGCGGCGGGCCTCGTCGCCGCAGAGGGAGCAGCCCCCGTCCGCCGCAGCCAGGTACCCCTCCGTCACCTGCCGGTCCGGGCCACAGACGAGGAGCGGATAGGTGTAGGCCTCGCTGGCCGCCTCGGTCTGGTAGCAGGGCCCGCCGACCGCCGCCTCCAGCTTGCCCCGCAGCTCCGCCGACGAGAGCTCGAGCGGCAGGATCGGCTTCCCCAGGATCGACACCTGGAGATCCAGCTCCGTGAACAGGAAGGCGTAGCCGTCCGCCGCCAGCGTCCGGGGCGGCAGCGGGAGGCCCTCGAGCGCCAGACCACGCGACGATCGCAGCGCCGCCTCCGCCTCCGCCCGTCGCTCCTTCAAGCCCATCTCGTCCTCCTCGTGGCCCCGATCGAGAACACCCGGCAGCGCGGGATCGATCGCTTTCGCTCGCGACGTGCGCGAGGAGTGCAGTCGAATTCCTGGCGGCTCGCCCCGGTCCTGCGGCGCGCCCGCGTTCGATACCTCAGAAGCGCAGGGTGGCGATCTCGTCCTCGATCTCGGCGCGATCGTCGGCGTCGGGCGCTTTGGACAGGTAGGTCTGGAACGCCTCCACCGCCTTGCGGATCTGGTTCTTGTCCTTGTACGCGAACCCGAGGAAGCGGTGGGCCAGGGCGTCGTCGGGATCCTCCGCGATCGCCTTCTGGAACTGGGCGATGGCCAGGTCCGTGCGTCCCTGCTCCTGGAGCGCCCGCGCGAGCTTGAACGAGAGCCCCTTCGCCCCGGTGAGGCGCTGCTGCCTCTCGATGGCGTCGATCGCCTGCTTGAACCGGCGGGAGCGCAGGTAGCCGTCCGCGATCGCCTCGAGGAGCCGGGTGCGCTCCGGATCCTTCTCGAGCGCCGCCTCCAGGCTCTTCACCCCGTCGAGGGTCGCGCCCATGGCGAGCAGGGTCCGCCCCTGCCCTTCGAGGGCGTCGGGGTTCCCCGGCGCGAGGGCGAGGGCGTCGCGCCAGGCGGCGAGCGCGGGGGCCAGCGTCCCGGCCTTCTCGCGGATCCGGGCGAGCTGGAGGTGGAAGCGCACCTCGTCCTTGGCGAGGGCGATCGCCTTCCGCGCCTCGGACTCGGCGCCCATGAGGTCCTTCCTGGCCAAGAGCACATCGGCGCGGATCCCGTGGGCGTCGGCGAGGTCGTCGCGCCGATCGAAGAGCGAGTCGATGGTGCGCAGCGCGTCGGCGGAGTTTCCGGCGGCGAGCTGGGCGCGGGCCAGGTCCATCGCGAAGGCGGGGTCCGTCGGCGCGAGGTCGCGGGCCCTCGAGAGCTTCTCGAGGGCGTCCTCCCACTCCTCGTTGGCCGCGGCGATGCGGCCGAGCCCCGCGAGCGCCTCCGGGGAGGAGTCGTTGATGGCGAGCGCCTCCTCGAACAGGGCCTTGGCGCCTTCCGGATCGCCCGCCTTCCACCGCAGGTGGCCGCGTCCGGCAGGCACCTCGTCCGCGTCGGGGTCGAGGGCGGCGGCCCGCTCGAAGGCGGCGAGGGCCTCCTCGGTCTCTCCCTTCTCGACGAGGTGGAAGCCCAGGAGGTACTGGAGGCGCGCGAGCTCGAACCGGTCGAAGGCGACGCGCTTCGGCTTCGCCTGCTTCTCCTTCTCGGCCTTCTCGGCCTGCTTCGCGTTCGCCGCGTCGGCGGACGAGGCGGCCTTCTCCTCCGCCTTCCCTGCCTCGGGCTGCCCGGCCACCGCCTTGGGAGCCTCCGCGACCGCTCCCTCCCCGGCGGGCACCTCCGCGGCCTCGCCGGACGGCGCGGGCGCCTCGCCGGCCTCCACGATCGCGGCGGCCGGAGCGTCGCCGGACGTGCCGCCCGCCTCGCCCTCCCGGGGCCGCGCGGGCTCTTCACCTGCAGGCGCATCCTCGTTCACGAGTCCGCCCGCCGCGTCGAACGCCGCGAAGATCGAATCGATCCGCTCGACCGCCGCCTCCACGTCGGAGGGCCTGCCCATCTCGAGCTGCAGCGAGACCAACGCCACCTGCGCGGCGCCCCGATCCGGCTCGGCGGCCACGGCCTTCTCGATCGCGGCGGCCGCCTCGGAGAACTTCCCCGCCCGGCGGAGGACGAGGCCACGCAGGAGCTGGAGGGGCACGCCCTTCGCGCGCTTCTTCTCGAGGGGCTGCAGGTACGACTCCGCCGCGGGGACGCCGCCCGCCATCAGGTGCGCCTCCACGAGGAGCACGGAGGTCGCCGCGTCCTCGGCCTTGGCCTTCAGCACCTCCACCACGTCCGCCGCCCGATGCCGGGCGAGGAGGAAGCGGCCCAGCGCGATCCGGGCCTCGTCGCTCCCCTCGCCCACCGCAGCGCGATACGCCTTCTCCGCGTCGGCGATGCGCCGCTCCCGCAGCGCGATCTCGCCCTGCAGCAGGTAGCCGGCGGCGCGATCCTTCTTGTCGAGAAGCTGGAGCGAAGCGCCCTCGAGGGCCCCCGCCACCAGCCGCGCCGCCTCCTCCGTCTCGCCCCTGCGGAACGCCGCGGCGGCGGCGTCGAGATCCTTCTTCACCACGGCGCGCTGCTCCCGCCTCGCCTTCTGTGCGAGCTTCGCCGCCTCGGCGGCCGCCGCCTGCGCCGGATCCTCTTCGGGGGGCGCCGGCTCGCCTCCCAGGAAGAGGAGCGCACCGGCGACCAGGAGGACGACGCCCGCGATCCCCCCTCCCACCGCGATCGCCAGCTTGCGAGAGACGGCGAAGGGCAGCTTCAACCTGCCCTCCTTCTCCGCCTCGGCGGCCTCCACCACCGCGGGCTCCGCCAGAGGCGCCAGCACGGGCTCCTCGACCACGATGCCTCGCTGGAGCACCGGCGCGACGTGGGGCGGGACCCTCGGCCTTTGCGGCCGGTTCTTCAGGAGCGTGGCGACCTCGGGAACGTCCGAGAGGGGCGACCACGCCTCGCCGTCCTCCGAGATGTCCTCGCTGCCGTCGAGCTGATCCTGGCGAACCAGCCGCACCAGGGTCTCCTCGTCGAACGGGCCGATGCGCTTCCCGGACTTGCGACGGACGTGGAACATCGGCGGCGGCGGCCCGCCCGCCGGGCGCGGAGGCGGCGTGGGCTGCGGCTCCGGCGCCGCAGGAGGGGTCTCGTCCTCGAGGAGGAAGTCCCGGAGGAGCTCCGCCGTCGCCTGCGCCGTGGCGGAGGCGCCCGGCGCCTCCACGAGGGGAGGCAGGGTGAGATCGAGATCGGGGAGCGGCTCCCCTCCCGGCTCCAGATCCCCGGTCGACGCCCCCGCCGGCGGCGGTTCGTCGCCGAAGAGGCTCTCGGGGCTCAGCGGAGACATCGGCGGGCTCGCGAACGCGTCGCCGCCGATCGGATCCGGGGGCGGAGGCGGCGGGGTGTCGGGGGCTGCGGGAGGAGGCGGCGGCGCGGCGAAGGGATCGAATCCGGGCGTCGCCGGCGGAGGCGGCGCCGCCGCAAAGCGATCGCTCCCCGGCGGAGGCGTCCCGGCGATCGGCGCCGCAGGGTCGTACCCGCCGCCGGGGGTCGGCTCGGAGAACCCGAGGTCGCCGTCGCCGAAGTCGAGCTCGTCGACCGCCGCGCCGGGGGCCGGGGTGGTGCCGAGATCGCCGAGATCCAGGCTGCCGAAGAAGTCGGGCGGCGGCGGGAGGGGGACCGACCCGTCCTCGGCGGCGGGTGCGGCCGTCCCAGGCAGCGGGACCGCGTCGGTGCGAGGCGGAGGCGGAGGCGGCGCTGCCGGCGCAGGCGGAGGCATCGCTGGAGGCGCAGGCGCTGCCGCCGGCGCGGCGGGCGGAGGCAGCGTGGCGGTGCCGGGCAGCGGGATCGCTCCTGCATCGTCGGCGCGGTGGGGCGCGCCCGGCAGCGGGACGGGCGGCGGCGCCGCCGCGTGGGCGGCCACGAACGCTCCACCGCAGCTCGAGCACTGCAGCTCGAGGCCTCCCGGCGGGACCTGCGCGTCGTCGACGTCGTAGGCCGCCTTGCATGCAGGACACCCGACTCTCATTCCATCCTCTTGAATTTTTTGGAGGAGGCTACCACGTGAAGGCCCCCGCGCAAGAACTGGCGCGGCCGTATTGGCTACACTCCGCGGCGTGTCGGCGCTGGCTTGCATTTCGGTGGACCTGCTCGGGCTCCCCGCCCTGTGCAGGTCCCTCTCGATCCCCGAGCGGAGCCTCCCCCCGGCGGGGTTTCGGGCGGTCGCCGAGCACGCGACGGCGCGCCTCGCCGAGCTCCTGGATCGCCGCGGCCTGCCCGCCACGTTCTTCGTCGGCGCCGACGACCTCGAGGACCGCGCCTCCGCCGCGGCGATCGGCGCCCTGCCCCGCCTCGGCCACGAGCTGGCCCTGCTCGGTCCGCCCCTCGCGCACCTGGCCCGGCGGGCGATGGCCGCGGCCCTCCGGGAGGGGCGGGACGCGCTGGAGAGACTGGAGGGGCACAGGCCCTCGGGCGTCCGATTGGCGGAGGGAGCGCTGGGGCCCGCGCTGCTCGAGGAGTTGGAGCACCTGGGCTTCCTCTACAACTCGTCGATTCGCTGCGGCCTCGGTGTGACCCGCAGGCCCTACCGCCCCAGCCCGCGCGATCCCTTTCGCGCGGGCAGCGCCAAGCTCGTCGAACTGCCGGCGGGGACGCCGATCATCCCGCACGTCCCGCTCACCGGGGAGCTCCTGGCCTGGATCCCCAAGACCCTGATGCCGATCGCGTTCCACCTCGTCCGCGAGCGGGACTTCGTCGCCCTGCACCTGCAGGGGGTCGACCTGCTGGACGAGAGCGACGGCCTCGGGCACGAGCTCGCGGCGAAGGCGCGCGCCCACCGGATCCCCGCCGCGATCAAGCTGCAGCGGCTCTCCGAGTTCCTCGAGTGGCTGCGGGACGGCTCCGAGATCGCCACCCTCGAGCAGGCCGCGCGGTGGCTCGCCCCCAGGCTGGGCGAGCCGATCGGTTGAGATCCGGTCGATTGCTCGTCGCGCTTTCGCCCGCGCCGACGCGCCCGTACCATGCCCTCCATGCGCAGAAAGCGGCGGCCCGGGATCGGGGGCCTCGTCCAGAACGGGTTGCGGGACCTCACCTTCTGGCTCGGAGGGGCGGAGATCGAATCCCGGCTCCGATCGGTGGCCCACCGGGCGAACGAGTACGGGGTCGACCCCTTCGGGATGGACCTGGACTACACGGTGGCGGCCATCGGCCCGCTGCTGTGGATGTACAAGCACTACTTCCGCGTGCAGACCTACGGCATCGAGAACGTGCCCGCGGGGCGGGTGCTGCTCGTCTCCAACCACTCCGGCCAGGTCCCGATCGACGGCGCGATGATCGGGCTCTCGATGCTCGTCGAGGCCGACCCGCCCCGCCCCACGCGGTCGATGGTGGAGCGGTGGGTGCCGACGCTCCCGTACGTCTCCACCTTCATGGCCCGCTGCGGGCAGGTGGTCGGCACCCCGCAGAACTGCATCCGGCTGCTCGAGAACGAGGAGGCGATCCTCGTGTTCCCGGAGGGCACCCGGGGGATCAGCAAGCTCTTCGCCCAGCGCTACCAGCTCGCGCCCTTCGGCCAGGGGTTCATGCGCCTGGCGCTCGAGACCGGAAGCCCGGTGGTGCCGATCGCCGTGATCGGCGCCGAGGAGCAGGCCCCGGCGCTGGTGGACGTGAAGCCCCTCGCGCGCCTGCTCAAGATGCCGGCGTTCCCGATCACCCCGACGCTGCTTCCCCTCCCCTTGCCGGTCCGCTATCACATCCACTTCGGCGAGCCGATGCGGTTCACGGGCCGGCACGACGACGACGACGCCGAGCTCGCGCGGAAGGTCGTGGAGGTGCGAGCGGTGATCCAGTCGATGATCAACGAGGGCCTGCGCAGCCGCAAGCACGTGTTCTTCTGATCCTCCACCGAAGCGGAGCGTGAGACTTGCCATCGGAAGCCCCCGCCGTCGCGATCATTGGCATCTCGGGGAACCTCGGTCGCGCGCTGGCCAAGCTGCTCCATGGCCGTGAGCGGATCGTGGGGATCGATCGCCGGCCCTTCCCCGGCCGGCCCAAGGATCTCGCCGTCCACCAGGTGGACATCCGCAAGCGCGCCGCCGAGGAGCTCTTCCGCAAGGGACGGATCAAGGCGCTGATCCACATGGGGCTCATGCACGACCCGCGCATGAGCGCGGAGGAGCACCACCAGTTCAACGTGCTGGGCACCGCCAAAGCCCTCGAGTACTGCGCGCGGCACGGCGTCGAGAAGCTGGTGGTCCTCTCCTCCGCCAACGTCTACGGCCCGCACCCCACCAACACCAACTTCCTCACCGAGGACGCGCCGCTGATGGCCGCCGCCCGGTTCGGCGAGGTCCGGGATCTCGTGGAGGTGGACATCCTCGCCCAGTCGTTCATCTGGAAGCACCCCGAGGTGGAGACAGTGATCCTGCGGCCCGTCCACATCGTGGGCCCCACGATCCGGAACGCCGTCTCCCACTACCTGCGGCTGCGCCGCCCGTGGGTGCTGATGGGGTTCGATCCGATGATCCAGCTCATCCACATGGAGGACGCCTGCCGGGCGATGGCCCTCGCCCTCACGCCGGGAGCGAGGGGGGTCTACAACGTGGTGGGGCCCGGCGAGGTCCCCCTCTCCGCCGCCCTCGCGGAGCTGGGGCGCAGGCCCACGCCGATCCCCCACTTCCTGGCGAGGCCGCTGCTCGATCGGCTCTTCAAGCTTCGCCTCTCCGACTTCCCCCCGGGCGAGCTGGACTACATCCAGTACCTGTGCACCATCGACGGCTCGCGGTTCGAGAAGGAGCTGGGGTGGAAGCCCGCCCACTCCCTGCGCTCGACGATCCGCAGCGTCGACCCGCAGGGGCCGTGATTTTGGTGTAGGTACTTGCGCCCTCGCGCCACCTTATCCGATCGAGCGCGCCTCTTCGCGTGCTTCGAGAGACCCGCGCCGCCCCGGCGCCCCAGCATCGAGGTTCGCCCATGTCCCGGGATCACGTCGTCCGAGCCCTCCTCTCCGACCACGCCCTCCGGATCCTCGTCGCGCACCTCGGCGGGGTCGCCCGGCACGCGGCGGCCATCCACGGCTGCGAGCCGACGGCGGCGACGGTCCTCGCCCACGCCCTCGCCGGGGCGGCGCTCCTCGGCGGCCTCGGGAAGGATTCGCAGCGGGTCACGCTGCAGCTCGAAGGACAGGGCCCGCTCAAGGGGCTGTTCGCCGAAGGATCCGCCGACGGGAGCCTGCGCGCCTACGTCCGCTGGGCGCGGGTGAACTTCCCGGATCGGGATCCGGCGGACCTGCGCTACTCCCTCGGCCCCGACGGGTACCTGTCGGTACTGCGGGAGCTCCCGGACGGAGACTACTACCGCGGCGCCGTGGGGCTCGACCACCCCCGCCTCGATCGCAACCTCGAGCACTTCTTCGACGTCTCCGATCAGCTCCCGACCGCGGCGGCGATCGAGGCGATCCCGGACGACGAAGGCATGCCGGCGCGGGTGGTGGCGGTGCTCGCGCAACGGATGCCGGGAGGAGACGACGAGGCGCTCGCCGCGATCCGGGAGCGGCTGCGCGCCGGCGCCCTGCGCGAAGCGATCGCCGAGGGTGGGAACGGCGGCCTGCGGCTCGTGCTCCCGGCGCTCGAGGGTTTCGGGCGGGTGGACGTCCTCGAGGACGTCCCGCTCGCCTACCGCTGCACCTGCTCCCGGGAGCGGGCGGAGCGCGGCGTGGTGGCGGCGGGCGAGGACCAGATCCTGGAGATGATCGCCAAGGACAAGGGGGCCGAGCTCTCCTGCGAGTTCTGCAAGACGGTGTACCGCTTCAGCGCGGAGGAGCTCCTCGCGATCCTCGACTCGATCCGCGCGCCGGACGCCGACGCCTGATCCGGGAGGCGTGCGCCCGATCCCGGTCCCCCTGCCGAGGAAAAGAAGAGGGGCGCGCCGAACCTTCCGGCTCCAGGCGCGCCCCATGCGGCAAGCGAAGCCTGCCGGCTACCCGTCAAGCGATCGCCTTGGCCTTCTTTGCGGCGGCGAGTCGCTCGTCGACGATCCGGTCCGCGACGACCTCGGGGCGAGAGCCCTCGGCCTTGGCGCGCTCCAGGATCATGTAGATCGTGTCGTAGATCGCCGAGCACATGTCCCGGCTCTTCTTCTCGTCGTATCCGTCCACCTCGAGGGCCACGTTGATGAGCCCGCCGGCGTTGATCGCGTAGTCCGGCGCGTAGACGATGCCGCGCTTGTGCAGCTCTTCGCCGTGGCGATCCTCGAGGAGCTGGTTGTTGGCGGAGCCGGCGACCGCCTTGCAGCGGAGCAGCGGGAGGGTGGTGTCGTTGATCGTCCCGCCGAGCGCGCAGGGGGCGAAGACGTCCACGTCGAGGCCGATCAGCTCGGCGGTGGAGACGGCCTTGGCGCCGAACTCGTCCTGGGCGCGCTTCACCGCCGCCTCGTTGATGTCGGAGACCCAGAGCTCCGCGCCCTTCTCCTTGAGCATGCGGGCGAGCGGGAACCCCACGTGGCCGACGCCGAGGATCGAGACCTTGAGTCCCTCGAGATCGCTGCGGCCGAGGGCGAACTTCGCCACCGCCTCGATGCCGCGGAGGACGCCGAACGCCGTGAAGGGCGAGGGGTCGCCGGACCCGCCCCGCGCCTTGGCCAGGCCCACCACGTGGGACGTGCCCTTGCGGATCGAGTCCATGTCCTCGGTGGAGGTGCCGCTGTCCTCGGCGGTGATGTAACGCCCCCCGAGCGACTCGATGGCGTGCCCGTACGCGGTGAACAGTGCGGTGCGATCGAAGGGGGTCTTCGGCAGCATGACGACCGCCTTCCCGCCGCCCAGGGGGAGGCCGGCGAGGCAGGCCTTGTAGGTCATGCCCCGGGAGAGGCGGAGGGCGTCCACGACCGCCGCCTCCTCGGACTCGTAGGTCGAGAGGGCGCGGGTGCCGCCGAGCGCGGGGCCGAAGGTCGTGTCGTGGATGGACACGATGGCTCGCAGGCCGGTCGCCGCGTCGTGGAAGAAGTGGAGCGATTCGTATGCCTTGTCCGACAGCGTCCGGAAGATCTCCATCTCGACTGAAACCTCGTCGCTCGCGTGGGGAGCGCAACCGAAAATTCGCCGCGGGGTATAGGGTGCCTTCGCTTGCCTGTCAAACCGCAACGCGTCAGCACGGCTGATTTCGTGCGACAACCTTCTTGCAGCGGGTTCGCGTCTCGACTACTTACGGGGCACGCCACGACGCGAAAATTCGAGGCGGGATGCACGCTTTCACGGCGAGGTGGAAGTTGCGAAGAGATGCGGCCGGAAGGGACGAGAAGAGGGTGGTCGCCACCGAGCGCGTCAGGTCGAGGGCCCGCTCCGCTGCCGCGGGGACGACGACCGCGAAGAAGAAGGCGTTGGAGGCGACCGCGGGCAAGACCGCGGCCGAAGCCACCAGGAAGAAGGCCGCACCCAAGGCCATCGCGAGGAAGACGGCCACCAAGGCCACCACGAAGAAGGTGGCTGCCAAGGCCACGGTGAGGAAGACGGCCGCGAAGGCCACCGCGAAGAAGACCGCCGCCAAGGTTGCGGCGAGGAAGACGGCCGCGAGCGCCACCGCGACGAAGACCGCCTCCAAGGCCGCAGCCAAGAAGCCTGCCCCGAAGGCCACGGCAAGGAAGACGGCCGCGAAGGCCGCCGCGAAGAAGGCCGCCCCCAAGACGACCGGAAAGAAGGCGGCTCCGAAGGCCACCGGGAGGAAGGCCGCACCCAAGGCCACGGCGAGGAAGCCTGCCGCGAAGGCCACCGCGAAGAAGGCCGCACGCAGGACGACCGCGAAAAAGGCCGCCCTGAAGGCCAAGGCGGGGAAGACCGCCGCGAAGACGCCGGCCCCCAGGACCGTGGCCCCGAAGACGGCGCCGCAGTCGAAGGCGACCCGACGCCCCGCGCGCACGCCGACGGATCGCTCCCAGGGCCGGAAGGCCGGCCTGCGCGAGCTGGACTGGCCCGGCTTCGCCGCGGCGGCCCGCGCCGTCGCCGGCAAGGTCTCGAGGGCCTGGGAGGCGGAGCTGGTCGTCGGCCTCGCCAAGGGCGGCGTGTTCGCCGGCGAGGAGATCGCGTCGGCCCTCAACGTCCCCTTCTTCCCCGTCCGGATCCACAGCCGCAGCCGCGACAAGGGCGCCCACGCGCTCGGGGCCTCCACCACGATGCCCGCGGACGTCGCCGGGCGCCGCGTCCTCGTGGTGGACGACATCGCCGGCACCGGCGCCTCCCTGGGCCTCGCCCGCGAGGCGGCGCTCGCCGGAGGCGCGATCGAGGTGCGCACCGCCGCGATCTCGCGGCGCGAGTCGGGGTTCCTCCCCGACTTCTGGGAGCTGGAGACGGACGACCTCGTGGTCTTCCCCTGGGACTACGAGCCCACGACCGGCGCGGTGGGGAGCTTCGGCGACGAGGATCCCGGCGAGGCCGGCGCCTGACCGCCGCAAGAACCGTGGCTCGTGGGGTTCGGTGGGGGCATCGCCGAGGCGGCCCGCCGCGGTGAAGAATGATGGGGCCTGACCGCGCCTTGAAAAGCGAGTCCCTTCGTGGCTTGGTCGGAGGGGCGGATGGCGCGGGGACGACGATGAAGAGCACGAGCACCACGCCGGAGGCGCTCCGAGCATCGGAGCAGGACGGTGTGCGCCTCGCCGACGCCCACAGGCGCGCGGAGGAGCTGCGCATGCTCCTGGACGTCGGCCGCGCCATCACCGGCACCCTCGATCTCGAGGAGGTCTTGGACGTTTCCGCGGGGATCCTCGCCGAGCTGGTGGACGCGTCCAACTCCTTCATCATGCTCCACGACGAGCGCAACGACGAGCTGCGCGGCGCCGGCTGCTCCAACTTGGGCTGGCGGGAGGCGTTCCGCCACGTCCGCCTCCCTCTCTCCGGCCCGTCGATCGCCGCGCAGGCGGTCCGGGAGCGGGCGCCGGTGGCGGTGGACGACGTGAGCGTGACCATCCACGCCCGGAGCGTCCGCACCTGGATGTACGGCGAGAAGAGCCTCCTCGCGGTCCCCCTCCTCGTCCGAGACTCCCCGATCGGCTGCATCATCGTCGACGACGTCCGCGTGCCCAGGGCGTGGGGCGAGGCGGAGATCGAGCGCGTCACCCTCATCGCCCACCAGATCGCCATCGCGATCGCCAACGCCCGGCTCTACGACGACCTTCGCCGCACCTACGCCAAGGTCGCCCAGGCGCAGGAGGCGCTGGTGAAGCGGGAGCGCCTGGCGGCGCTCGGCGAGCTGGCCGCCGTGGTGGCCCACGAGGTGCGCAACCCCCTCGGCGTGATGTTCAACTCGCTGGCGTCGCTCTCGCGGCTGGTCCCGCTGAAGGGCGACGCGAAGGTCCTCTTCGACATCGTGGGAGAGGAGGCCGAGCGGCTGGATCGCATCGTCCGGGATCTGCTCGACTTCGCCCGCCCGAACCCGCCCTCCCTCGCCACGCGCCCGCTCGGTCCCCTGCTCGCCGAGGCCCTGGAGGCCACGACGCGCGACGCCTCCCAGGTCCGAGGCGTCCTCGAGGTCGATCCGGAACTCCACGAGATCCCGCTCGACGAGCGGATGATCCGGCAGGCGCTCCTCAACCTCTTCTCCAACGGCGTGCAGGCCATGCCGAAGGGTGGCGAGCTGAAGGTCGCCGCCAGGCTCGTCTCGGAGGACGACGAGCCCTGGGTTCGGGTGGACGTCGCGGACCGCGGCGGAGGCATCGCCCCGGAGTTCGCCGAGCGGATCTTCCAGCCCTTCTTCACGACCAAGGCGACGGGCACGGGCCTGGGCCTCGCGGTGGTGAAGCGGGTGATCGAGGGCCACCGGGGCCGGATCGACTTCGAGAGCACCCCCGGGGAAGGGACCACCTTCACCCTGCTTCTTCCCGCGCGAGAGGAGGACCGATGATCGCGCAGCCCACCCCCCGCCCCCACGGGAAGGCCCAGGGACGACTCCTCGTCGTGGACGATCAGCGGAACATGCGGGTCACCACCGCGATGCTCCTCCGCCAGGAGGGATACGAGGTGGCCGAGGCGGGCGCGGCGGACGAGGCCCTGCGCCTCCTCGAGCGGGAGACCTTCGACCTCGTCCTCACCGATCTGCGCATGGAGCCGATCGACGGGATGGAGTTGCTCCGGCGCGTGCTCGAGTCGAGCCCCTCCACCCAGGTGATCGTGATGACCGCCTACGGGACGATCGAGAGCGCGGTCGAGGCCATGCGGCTCGGCGCGGCCGACTACGTGAACAAGCCCTTCAAGGAGAGCGAGCTCCTGGTGCGGATCGAGAAGGCGCTGGAGAAGACGCTCCTGATCCGGCAGCTCGGCACGCTCACCGGCGAGCTGCGCGAGCGCTACGGCGTCGACAAGATCGTGGGGCAGAGCGCGCCCGTGCGGGAGATGGTCGCCCGGATCGTCCGCGTGGCCCAGACGGACAGCACGGTGCTGATCACGGGCGAGTCCGGCACCGGCAAGGAGCTGGTCGCCCGCGCGGTCCACGCCGCCAGCGCCCGGGCGGGCGGGACCTTCGTCGCGGTGAACTGCGCGGCGCTGACCTCGTCGCTCCTCGAGAGCGAGCTCTTCGGCCACGCCAAGGGCGCCTTCACCGGCGCGCTGCGCGCGCGCCGCGGCCTCTACGAGGAGGCGGACGGCGGCACCATCTTCCTCGACGAGATCGGGGAGACGGACACCGGCTTCCAGGCGAAGCTGCTGCGGGCGCTGCAGGAGGGCGAGATCCGCCGGGTGGGCGAGTCGAGCGCGGTCCGGGTGGACGTGCGGGTGGTGGCCGCCACCAACCAGGATCTGCGCGGCGCGATCGCGGAGAAGCGCTTCCGCGAGGATCTCTTCTACCGGCTGAACGTGGTGCCGATCCGCGTCCCGCCGCTGCGGGAGCGGAAGGCGGACATCCCGCTCCTGGCCGCCCACTTCCTGGCGAGGTTCAACCAGCGCAACGGCAGCCGCAAGGAGCTCTCTTCCGGCGCGCTGGCGAGGCTGGAGAGCCACGACTTCCCGGGCAACGTGCGGGAGCTGGAGAACCTGATCGAGCAGGCCGCCGCACTCTCGATCTCGGATCGGATCGCCGCGGACGACATCGGGGTGGAGCCGGCGCGGGCGCCGTCCGCCCCCGCCGCCGCGCCCTCCCCCGGCGCAGCGACGCGGCTGCGCGACGTCGTGGACGAGGCCGAGCGCGCGGCCATCCTCGCGGCGATGGCGCGCCACCCCGGAGACCTCGGCGCGGTGGCCCGGGAGCTCGGCGTGTCGCCGACCACGCTGTGGCGAAAGTCGCGGCGCCTCGGCATCGAATCGGCCTGATCCCGCGGCGACGGCGCGCGCCCAATGCAAAAATGCAATCCGACCTTGCAAGGGTGAAATCCGCGGCGCCACCCGCCGCGGATCGGCCCGCGCCCCTCGCCCCGCGACGAACGGAAAGGCGACCATCGAACCGCGCGGAAACCGGGCCCTGGAGGCCGTTTCGCCGCACCTGCTCCCGGAGCGCACGAAATGCTGGACAAGTGGCACGCGCTCTGCAAATCATACGGGCGAAGCTCAGGCGCCAGGAAGTTGGTCGGTCCCCCCCCCCGCCACTCCGTTCGGTGCCGGGCTTCACCCCTGAGTGGGCTCAGCAGTCCCCCCCACTGCTGAGCCCGCTCTTTTTTTCGCGAGCCTCCCGCCCGCCTTCCCCGACGCCTCCGCCGCCCAAGCCCCCCTCCTCGCAACTGGCGCCGGCGTCCGGACGCCGGCTGCGAGCCCCCCGTTTCCCCCCGGGTCCCCACCCCTCGAGATTCGTAGCGGTCGCTTCACCACCTGGGACGCACGAGGCGAGAAAGTTCCTGCAACCCAACGGACGATTCCTGCGAAGGGTCCGGCCGGTGGCCCGGCCGATGCAAGAAGCTGTGAGAATCCTCGCGTGCGCGCCGGCCCTCGGCCGGCGGTCGGGAGCGCCTTGAGCTCGGTTCCGCCATCGGTGCTGCTCGTCGACGACGACGCCAATTTCCGGCGGGCCCTCGCGATCGCG
This sequence comes from Vulgatibacter sp., assembly GCA_035565615.1. Lineage (GTDB taxonomy): Bacteria > Myxococcota > Myxococcia > Myxococcales > Vulgatibacteraceae > Vulgatibacter. The sequence continues at coordinate 21,684 of DATMSB010000125.1, forward strand.
CTGCGTCTGGACGGCCTGGAGGTGGGAGAGGCGACGACGGCGGCGGAGGCCCGCGGCGCCCTGGCCTCGCGCCGCTTCACCGCGGTGCTGGTCGATCTGATGCTTCAGGACGGAGAGGCGCACGCGCTATTGGAGCGCCTCTGCCTCGGCTCCGATTCCCGGCTCGCGATCGCCTGCAGCCCCCACCCAGAGGCGCTGGCGGCGGCCCGGGATCGGATCCCCGGCGTCGCGCCCCTGCGCAAGCCCTTCCCCTCCGCCGAGCTGCGGCGCCTCATCGAGACCGGCGGCCCGTCCGGCGGCAGGTGATCTCCGCGGGCGGGCGACGTGCCCCGCCCCCCGGGTCGAGCGACGAGCGCCGCGTGCGTCGGGGTCCATACGTCCGCCGCGCCGCGGCCATCGTAGACCCAGCTCGGCGCGCCGGATCCACTGCGCCCGCGCCGCCACCGCGTCTTTCCCGGAGACGAACGAAGGCCGGCCCCGAAAAGCGAAGGGACCGGCCTCCATCTGCGCGGACGGCGGAAGCCGCGCCTCAGCCTCCCAGGGCCAGCGACGAGAGCTGCGCGGCGTCGCCGATGAGGCTGGGGAGGACGCCGAGCGCCACCGTCCCGATGGCCGCGGCGATCAGCGCCACCGCCATGGACATGTGCGGCGCGGGGAGCTCGCCGACCGACTCCACGGGGTCGCGCATGTACATGTAGACCACCACGCGGAGGTAGTAGTAGATGCCCAGGAGGCTGGTGAGGATACCCGCCACCGCCAGGCCGTAGAGCTCGGCGTCGATCGCGGCGCGGAAGACGTAGAGCTTCCCCACGAACCCCGCGGTCGGCGGGATGCCCGCCAGCGACACCATGAAGAGCGACATCGCGAAGGCGAGCGCGGGGCGCTTGCGGGCGAGGCCGGCGAAGCGATCGAGGTCCCAGGTCATGGGTCCCTCGCCGTCGAGGCGCTCGAGGGCCGCCACCACCGCGAAGGCGCCGACGCCGGTGACCGTGTAGGCCGCCAGGTAGTAGAGGATGCCCTCGGTGGCCACCGCACGGGAGGCGCCGGCCGCCGCCGCGGCGACGCCGAGGAGGACGTAGCCCGCGTGGGCGATCGAGGAGTACGCGAGGAGGCGCTTGACGCTGCGCTGGGGCACGGCGAGGAAGTTGCCGACCAGCATGGTCACCATCGCGAGGACGGCGACCACGTTGCCCCAGCCGGCCTCCAGGCTGGCGAGCCCCTCGCCGCCGAAGCCCACCGTGAGCACGCGCACGAGCGAGGCGAAGGCGGCTGCCTTCACCCCCACCGCCATGAACGCGGTGACGGGGGTGGGCGAGCCCTCGTACACGTCGGGGGTCCACATGTGGAAGGGGGCCGCGGCCACCTTGAAGAAGAAGCCCACCGCCACCAGGGCGAGCCCGGCGAGGAGGAGCACCCCGCCGTCCGCCGCCTGGGCGATCTCGGCCAGGGCGGTCTTGCCGCCGGTGGCGCCGTACACCAGCGCCGCGCCGTAGAGGTAGATGGCCGTCGAGAAGGCCCCCAGGATGAAGTACTTGAACGCGGCCTCGGCGGGCTTCACCCCCCGGCGCATGTAGGCGGCCAGCGCGTAGGTCGAGACACTCATGATCTCGATCGCGACGAAGATGAGGAGGAGGTCGGTCCCCATGGCGAGGAGCGACATGCCGGCGGCGCCGAAGAGGGCCAGGGCGTAGAACTCGCCGCGATCCGCGTTGCGCGCCTGGAGGAAGGCGCCGGCCACCAGCGCGGAGAGGGCGAGGCCGGCGCAGACCGTCAGCGTGATGAAGGTGCCGAACCGATCGGCCACAGCGAACGCCGCCCTCCCCTCGACCGCCAGGATCGGGTGCGGATCCATGGCGAGCATCGGCAGCGCCGCCGCCGCGGCGATCGCCGCCACCGCGACGGTGAACCACGCCTGATAGCCGCGCTTGCCCGAGTCCTGGAAGACCTCGAGCATGAGGAGCACCAGTCCGCCCAGCGTCAACACCAGCACGGGCGCGAGGGCGAGCAGGTCGATTGTGGAGTACGAAGGCATCTTCAGTTCTTTCCCTAGCTGATTTCCGGCTGCCTGGGCTTACGGAGTCGTCCGGGGTCTCGCGGGCGGTTCGGGTCGGGCCGCCCCTTCGGCCCCCCCGGCCTCGCGCGCCTTCTTGAAGGCCTCGAGCCGCTGCAGCGTCTCCAGGCTCAACACCGGACGGCGCGTCGGGGGCAGGGTCCCGGCGTCCACCCGCGGCGGCGCCGTGACCTGGGCGGTGGGGGTCGGCGCAGGCGGCTTTGCCGCGGCCGCCACCGCGGTGGTGGAGGAGACGGGGTCGCCGGCGAGGGCGGGGTTCGCCCGCTCGAGGTGGGCGACGAAGCGGTCGACGGACGGCGCCGCGATCCGCAGGAACGGGGTCGGGTACAGGCCCATCACCACGATGAGGGCGACCAGCGGGGAGAGGATCGCCCACTCCCGCACGGTGAGGTCGCGGACGTGCCGGTTCTCCTCGACGCGCACGGGGCCGTGCCAGATCCGCTGGTACATCCAGAGCATGTAGACCGCCCCCAGCACCACGCCGGAGGTGGCGAACACGCCCCACCAGATCGAGCTCGGGACCTTGGAGACGAAGGTGCCGGAGAGGATCAGGAACTCGCCGACGAAGCCGTTCGTACCCGGGAGGCCGATCGAGGAGAGGGTTACGACGAGCCAGATCGCCGCGAAGGCGGGGACAACCTTGGCGAGCCCGCCGTAGTCGCTGATGAGGCGGGTGTGGCGACGCTCGTAGATCATGCCGATGAGCAGGAAGAGCGCGCCGGTGGAGACGCCGTGGTTGAGCATCTGGTACACCGCGCCGGTGGTGCCCGCCGTGGTGAAGGCGGTGAGGCCCAGCATCACGAAGCCGAGGTGGGCCACGGAGGAGTAGGCGACCAGCTTCTTCATGTCCCGCTGGGCCATGCACATGAACGAGCCGTAGACGATCCCGATCACGGACAGGGCGAGGATGAGCCAGCGAAGCTCGAAGGTCGCCTCCGGGAAGAAGGGGAAGGCGAAGCGGTAGAAGCCGTAGGTGCCCATCTTGAGGAGCACGCCGGCGAGGACGACCGAGCCGGGCGCCGGCGCCTGCACGTGGGCGTCGGGCAGCCACGTGTGGACCGGGAACATCGGGACCTTCACCGCGAACGCGATGGCGAACGCGAGGAAGAGCCAGAACTGCGCCTGGGGCGCGATCTCCAGGGCGAGGAACGCGGCGTAGTCGAAGGAGCGCTCGCCGCCGTCTGCTCCGGTGAGCCAGTACATGTACAGGATGGCGATCAGCATCAGCAGCGAACCGACCATCGTGTAGACGAAGAACTTCACCGCGGCGTAGATGCGGTTCTCCGAGCCCCAGACCCCGATGATGAGGAACATCGGGATGAGCATCAGCTCCCAGAAGACGTAGAACAGCACCAGGTCGAGGGCGACGAAGGCCCCGAGCATGGCCGTCTCCAGGACGAGGGCGGCGACCGCGAACTCCTTCGCCCGCTTGTCGATCGTGGTCTTCGCGGAGGCGATCACGATCGGCATGAGGAAGGTCGTGAGGAGGATCAGCAGCAGCGACACGCCGTCGACGCCGACGTGGTAGCCGATCCCCGCCGACTTCACCCACGGTACGTTGGTCTCGAGCTGGAACTGGGCGGTCGACGAGACGTCGAAGCTGCCGAGCAGCCCGAGGCTCGCGCCGAAGGTCAGGATCGACGTCCAGAAGGCGATGCCGCGCCCGAGCTTCCCGTCGGGCGCGAACATCACCACCGCCGCGCCGAGGAGCGGCAGGAACGTGACGATCGAGAGGAGGTTGTGGAAGGCGGCACCCACGTCGTCTGTGCTCCTAGAAGAGGAAGACCCAGAGGACCGCCACAGCGGACACCGCCATCACGACGGCGTAGCGCTGCACGTTCCCATCCTGGAAGTAGCGGAAGAGCTGCGCGGTCCAACCCGAGAGCACCGCGGTCCCGTTCACCAACAGCCGGTCGATCGCGAAGCTGTCGACCACCTGCCACAGCACCCGGGCGAACCCCTTGAGCGGACGCACCACCACCGCGTCGTAGAACTCGTCCACGTAGAACTTGTTCGCGAAGGCGGCGTAGAGGCCCGGCGCCCTCTCGGCGACGAGGGCCGGCTTGCCCTTGCCGGGGCCGAGGTAGAGGTACCAGGCGATCCCGAAGCCGACGAGGGCGATCGCCAGCGCGATCAGGTAGCCGGGCAGCATGGCCGCGAAGTCGTGCGCCGGCGCCGGGGGCACCGCGACGCCGAGCTCGGCGGCCGCCAGCTCGGTCACCCGGCGCAGGTTGGCCTCCGCCGGCGCGAACACGACGCGGAGGAAGCGCTCGAACCGGGCGCCGTTCGCGAGGGGGAGGCCCCACACGGCGGCCCCCACCGCGAGGCCCGAGAGCACCCAGAGCGGACCGGTCATGGCCGGGCCGGACTCGTGGGCGCGGTGATCCTTCATCCCGCGGCGCTCACCGTTGAAGGTGAGGTTGAACATCCGCCACATGTAGAAGGAGGTGGAGAGCGCGGCGATCAGGCCGAGGACGTACGCCACGGTCGGCACCCAGGAGAACCACAGGTTCGGGTTCGCGTGGGCGGCGTGGAGGATCGCGTCCTTGGAGAAGAAGCCGGAGAGCGGGAGCACGCCGGTGATCGCAATGGTGGAGATCCCGAACGTGGCCCAGGTGTGCCACATCTCCTTGCGCAGCCCGCCGAAGAGCCGGATGTCGGTCTGGTCCTTCATGCCGTGCATGACGGAGCCCGCGCCGAGGAAGAGGCACGCCTTGAAGAAGGCGTGGGTCACCAGGTGGTAGATCGCGGCCCACCAAGCCCCGACGCCCACGCCGATGAACATGAAGCCGAGCTGGGAGACGGTGGAGTAGGCGAGGACCTTCTTGATGTCGTTCTGCGCGTACGCCATCAGCGCCGCGAAGACGGCCGTGGCCGCGCCCACGATTGCCACGGTCGCCATGGCGCCCGGCGCGTAGACGTAGAGGAACGACAGCCGGGCGATCATGTACACGCCGGCGGTCACCATGGTGGCCGCGTGGATCAGGGCCGAGACCGGGGTCGGGCCGGCCATCGCGTCGGGGAGCCAGACATAGAGCGGGATCTGCGCGCTCTTGCCCGTGGCGCCCACGAAGAGGAGGAGGCACGCCAGGGTGAGGGCGGCCGTGAGGGTCCAGCCGGCGAAGACCCCGCCCTGCAGGACCGCGGAGGGGACCAGGTTCGCGGCCGCGACCTGCAGCTCGGCGAAGTCGATGGTCCCGAAGAGGGCGACCACGGCGAAGATGCCCAGCAGGAAGCCGAAGTCGCCGATGCGGTTGACGACGAACGCCTTGCGCCCCGCGTAGGCCTTCTCGTCGTCGGTGTACCAGAAGCCGATGAGCAGGTACGACGCGAGCCCCACGCCCTCCCAGCCCACGAACATCACGAGGAGGTTCGAGCCGAGGACCAGGGTGGCCATCGCCGCCACGAAGAGGTTCAGGTAGGCGAAGTACCGCCAGTACCCCTCGTCGTGGCTCATGTACTCGGTGGAGAAGAGGTGGATCAGGAAGCCCACCCCGGTCACCACGCAGATCAGCGTCGCCGAGAGGCGGTCCACCGACAGCGCCATCTCCACGGGCACCTCGCCGATGGTGAACCAGTGCCACCACAGCTCCGAGATCCGCTCCGCGCCGCCGAACGACACGTTCCACAGCGCGATCGCCGAGACCACGAACGCGCCGAAGACCGCGCCGAGGGCGACGATGTGGACGTTGCCGCGGCCGAGACGCTTGCCGAGCAGTCCGTTGATCGCCGCGCCGATCAAGGGCAGCAGGATGATCCAGTGAAGCGCTTGGGGGTTCATTCGATGCGGCTCCCCTTCAGTACTTGAGCGCGTCGACTTCGTCGACGTTGATGGTCTTCCGGCTGCGGAACACGGCGATCATGATGGCCAGGCCGATCGCCGCCTCGGCGGCCGCCACGGCGATCACGAAAAAGGCGATCGCGTGGCCCTCCTGCACGCCGTGGGCGCGGCTGAAGGCGAGGAACGTGAGGTTGGCGGCGTTGAGCATCAGCTCGACGCCCATGAATACGACGAGCGCGTTGCGCCGCACCAGCACCGCGGCGAAGCCCACGGCGAAAAGGGACGAGGCGAGCGCGAGATAATGAGCGAGGGGTACGGTTGCCATCGCTAGATCTTTGCCTTGGCCACCACCACCGCGCCCACGATCGCCGCGAGCAGGAGGATGGAGGTCGCCTCGAACGGGAGGATGAACTGGGTGAAGAGGAGCCGGCCCACCGTCGCCACCTGGCCGAACCCCTCGGGGAGCGTCGCGGGCATCGCCTCGGGCAGGTGCTGGAACACCATCCAGGACACGCACCAGAAGGCCACCGCGCTGCCGCCGCCCACCAGGGTGCCCACCGAGATCCGGGGCATCTCCAGGTCGGCCTCGCCCAGGTTCAGCAGCATCACCACGAAGAGGAAGAGCACCATGATGGCGCCCGCGTACACGATGATCTGCAGGGCGGCGATCAGCTCCGCCGAGAGGAGCACGTAGAGGCCCGACAAGCCGAAGAAGGTGAGCACCAGGCTCATGGCGGCGTAGATCGGGTTGCGCGAGAGGATCATGGAGAGCGCCCCGCCCACCGTGAGGATGGCGAGCGGGTAGAAGACCCACGCCTCGGAGACGAGCACGCCAAGAAGAGGTGTCACTTGCGAACCCCCTCGTCGGCCAGGATGCCGAATGGATGCGGGAACGGGCAGCGCTTCTCGATGATGTGCTGCTCGAACTCGTCGCGGAACTTGTCGACGAAAGAGTGGACCGGCAGCGCGGCGGCGTCGCCGAGGGCGCAGATCGTGGTCCCGAGGCCGACGGGCGGGTACGGGGCGATCGCGTTCACCACCGACTTGAGGAGCGCGAGGTCCTTCATCTCGCCCTGCCCCTCCTCGATCTTGCGGATGATCCGCTCCATCCACGGCGTGCCCTCCCGGCAGGGCGTGCACTGGCCGCAGGACTCCTCCGCGTAGAACTTCGAGATCCGCCACAGCGCCCGGACCATGCAGGTGGAGTCGTCCATCACCACCACGGCGCCGGAGCCGGCCATGTTGTCCTTGGCCTTGAGGGCCTCGTACTCGGCGGCCACGTCGAGCTCGCTGTGGTGGAGCACCGGCGCGGACGAGCCGCCGGGGATCACGGCCTTCACCTTGCGCCCGCCCGGGATCCCGCCACACCACTCCGGGCTGTGGATCAGCTCGTTGAAGGTGAGGGTCATCGGGATCTCGTAGACCCCGGGCTTGTTCACGTGGCCGGAGACGCACACCAGCCTGGTGCCGCCGGACTTGGGCGTGCCCAGCGCGGAGTAGTTCTCCGCGCCCATCTTGATGATGGTGGGGACCGTGTTGATGGTCTCGACGTTGTTGACGACGGTGGGCGAGCCGAAGAGCCCCACGACCGCGGGGAACGGCGGCTTCAGGCGGGGCCAGCCCTTCTTGCCCTCGAGGCTCTCGAGGAGCGCCGTCTCCTCGCCGCAGATGTAGGCGCCGGCGCCGCGGTGCACGTAGACGTCCAGCGCCCAGCCGGAATCGAGCACGCTCTTGCCGAAGATGCCCGCCTCGTAGCACTCGGCGATCACCTTCTCGAGGATCTCGGCCTGCTCGAGGTACTCGCCGCGGATGTAGATGTAGCAGGTGTGGACGCCCAGGGCGTACGACGAGATGGCGATCCCCTCCATCAGCGAGTGCGGGTCCTGCTCGAGGACGAGCCGGTCCTTGAAGGTGCCCGGCTCCGACTCGTCCGCGTTGACGCAGAGGTACTTGGGCTTGGGCGAGTCCTTGGGGACGAAGCTCCACTTCATCCCGGTGGGGAAGCCAGCGCCGCCGCGGCCGCGGAGCCCCGACTTCTTGATCACCTCGATGATCTCCGCGGGCTGCATCTTCAGCGCCATCGGGAGGGCCTGGTAGCCGCCGTTCGCCTTGTACCCGGCGTAGGTCTGGTTCCCGGGCTTGAACCAGTCCTTGGTCAGGATCTTCGAGAACTGGGTCACGACTTCTTCCCCGCCTGCGCGCGCAGGTCCTCGATGAGCTGATCGGCCTTCTTCAGCGTCATGTCCATGTGGAAGCGGGAGTCGACCTGGCAGACGGGCGCGTTGCCGCAGGCGCCCAGGCACTCGAACTCGCGCAGGGTGATGAGCTGGTCCGGGGTGGTCTCCCCCATCTTGATGCCCAGCTTCTCCTCCATGTGCCGGATCAGCGTCTCCGCCCCGCGAAGCGAGCAGGAGATGTTGGTGCACACGTCGATGACGTGCTTCCCCTTGGGTTTGAGGAAGTACATCACGTAGAAGGAGGCGACCTCCCGGACGCGCTCCGGGGTCGACTCGCACTTCTCGGCCACCTGGACCATCGCCTCCGGCGGGATCCAGCCGATCAGATCCTGGACGATGTGGAGCCCCGGGAGGATCGCGGCTGCCTTGCGCCCCTCCGGGTAGCGGGCCAGGTGCCGCGCGATCTCCTCGTCGAACTTCTTCTGCTGCTCCGTGGTGAACGGCGCCGCCATCGTTGACACACCTTTACCTGCTGGTCTCGAAGCAACTGCGGGCGGAAAAAGGCGGCCCAAGATCATCTCGGGCCCTTCTGTTGTCAAGCGAAACGATCCCGGCTCGCCGCTCGCGAAAGGATCGTGCAAGTAGGCGAAACCAAGGGAAATCCTCTACTTCGTCGGCTCGCCCGTGGAACCGTCGGCGGCCGTCGGATCATCCGGGCGATCGGAAAGTCCGCGTTCGTGGGCCGGGCGGGCGAGCAGGGCCGCGGCCGTCGCCTCGGCGCCCCGGGCGAGCGTGCCCGCGAGCGCGGAGCCGAACCATGCATAACGGGAGGAGAAGACCCGCGCCGCCACGTCTTCGGGGAGGGGGGCGTAGCCCGCGTATCCTCCCGCCAGGGAGACGATCCGGCCCCGCATCCCGGCCCGGGCCACGGCCTCCTCCGCCCGCAGCGCCGCGCCGAACGTGGGCTCCGCGGGGACCGCGAGCAGCACCAGATCGTCGAGGCGGAGCGCGGCGATCCGGGAGGAGGCCGGCGCCTCGAGGGAGGCGAGGTTGGTGGCCAGCCTCCCCAGCGGCCACGGGACCATGGAGTCGAGGTCGGCCCGGGGGAGGTCGAACTCCGCCGCGGCGCATCCCAGGGCGACCGGCGCGGCGACCTCGTGGTACCGCAGGGCCGTGGTCGCCCGCGCCACCGCGCGGCCGAAGGTCTCGGCGTCCCGCCCGGCATCGCCGCCCAGGGCGCGGGCGGCGTCGAGATCCGCCCGGGCGTCCCCCACCGCCCCCTGGAGCACGATCCCCACCCCGCCCTCGTCCTCGAGGGCGGCCATCGCCGCGCCGGGCCAGTCGCCCGACGGGCCGAACGGGCGGGGCTCCAGGGTCGGGTGGGCGGAGAAGCGGACGAGGTGCGCCACCCTCGCCCCGTCGGGCCGGAGAATGCGGACGCCGGTGAGCCTGTCGTCGACGGGGTGGCCCGGCCGGTCGCGGTTGCGCCCGAAGGGGAGCGTGCCCTCGGCGGTGGCGAGATCCGCCAGGTCCAGCTCGGCCCCCGCCGACGCCAGGGAGGCGGAGACCGCGTCCAGGATCGCGTCCTCCACCTCGGGGTCGAAGCGGCCGGCCGCCACGGCCTGGGGGAGCAGCGCCCGATCGTATCCACCCGGCCCGGAGTGGGTGTGGGTCGCGGCGATCACCGCGCAGCCCGCCCCCGCCGCCTGCACCCGCTCCTCGATCCGCGCGGCGAGCGACGGCGGGAGGGTCATCAGCTCCACCAGCACGACGGCCGTGCGCAGGCCCCCCACCTCCAGGAGCAGCGAGCGCGCGTGGAGCGGCCCCCCCTCCTCCGTCGCCTCCCGGCCGAAAGGGCGGTACCCGGCGAGGACCGCGCCCGCCGGCAGGTCCACCCTCGCCCGCCCGGCGCCGGCGAGGAGCGCGCCGGAGCGGGTCTCGGCGGCGAGGATCCGGGGGGCGGCCTCGTGGCGTGGAGGCCGCCAGTCGAGGGCCGCGGCCCCCAGGGCCGCCAGAGAAAGGAGGGCGAGGGCGATCGGCCACCGGCGCCTGCCGGGTGCCGAGGGCCCGGCCATTCCCTCAAGCGGACGCGCCACGGGGATCGTCCTCCCGCCAGGCGGCGTCGCCCCTCACCCCGACGACCGCCAGCCGCCCCCCGTCCGCCATCGTCCGGACCGTCTCCTCGTCGAGCATGAGCGTCCGCCCGGCCTCGAAGGCGAGGCAGCTCGCGCCGATCTCGAGGCAGCTTCGGACCGTCCCCGGGCCGACGCAGGGAGCGTCGAAGCGCAGGTCCTGGCGGGGCATCGCCACCTTGACCACCACCACGCCCTTGCCGGCGAGCTCGCCCGCGCGCCGGATGCACCGATCCGTCCCCTCCATCGCCTCGATCGCCACCACCATGCCGCCCTTGACGCAGACCGACTGGCCGGCCTCGGCGCCGCCGAGGGCCTTCGCGATCCGAAAGCCCAGGGCGATGTCGGCCCGCACGGCGGCGTCGGGGACGCGGGCGCCGTAGGGGCCCTCCCTCGTCGCGAGGTCGGGGCAGATCGCCAGGGGATCGACGATGCGGATCCCCTCGGACTCGAACACCTCCGCGATGGAGCGGAGCAGGCGATCCGTCTCGAGGCTGCGCAGCCTCGGCAGGAGCTGCAGCGCCCGCAGATCCGGGCGGAGCCCGCCGAAGAGCCTGGCCTTGGGCAGCCCGCCCGCCATCACCGCCTCGCGCACGCCCCCGGCGTGAAGCGCGCCGAGGATCTTCCCGAGCTGCCCGAGCCCGACCCACGTCACCCGGTCGCAGAGCGCCTCGATGGAGCGATCGGTCTCACCCTCGTGCGCGACGGCGATCACCCGGAGCCCAGCGCGGCGGGCGGACGCGGCCACGCGCAAGGGGAAGACCCCCGACCCGGCGATGAGACCGATGGTCCGCTCCGGCACTCGCTCGTTCAGGGTGGCCTCCTGGCCGTCGCATGGACGGCCCGAGACGCGCAAATACCGCACGGCCCGTCCAAAGTCGAGGTGCGCCGGGCGAAGATCGGCGGGCCGCCGCCGAAAAAAAATCGACAGCTCCCCCTATCCACGAGAACCCGAGTCTGTTAGCAGGTGCGTTCCGAAAGGTCGCGCCCATGCCTCGCCGGAACGACATCCACTCCATCCTGGTGGTCGGTTCCGGTCCCATCGTCATCGGGCAGGCGTGCGAGTTCGACTATTCGGGGACCCAGGCCTGCAGGGCGCTCCGCGCCGACGGCTACCGGGTCGTGCTCCTCAACTCGAACCCGGCCACCATCATGACGGATCCGGGGACGGCCGATGCGACGTACGTCGAGCCGATCACCGTGGAGTTCGCGGAGCGGATCCTCGCGGCGGAGCGCCCGGACGCGCTGCTCCCCACCATGGGCGGCCAGACCGCGCTGAACCTCGCCAAGGAGCTCGCCGAGCGGGGGATCCTGGAGCGATACGGCTGCAGGCTGATCGGCGCCTCGCTCGATGCGATCCGCAAGGCGGAGGATCGCGCGCTCTTTGGCGAGGCGATGGCGCGGATCGGCCTCGCCGTGCCGCGCAACGGCGTGGCCCACACGGTGGAGGAGGCGCTGGCCATCGCGGAGGAGATTGGCTTCCCCGCGATCCTGCGGTCCTCGTTCACGCTGGGCGGGACGGGCGGCTCCATCGCCTACAACAAGGTCGAGTTGGAGGAGAAGGTCCGGGCGGCGATCGAGGCCTCCCCCGCGGGCAGCGTGCTCGTCGACGAGAGCGTGCTCGGGTGGAAGGAGTACGAGCTCGAGGTGATGCGCGACGCCGCGGACAACGTGGTGATCGTCTGCTCGATCGAGAACCTCGACCCGATGGGCGTCCACACGGGCGACTCGATCACGGTGGCCCCGGCGCAGACCCTGACCGACAAGGAGTACCAGCGCCTGCGCGACGCCTCGATCGCGATCATCCGGGAGATCGGGGTGGAGAGCGGCGGGTGCAACATCCAGTTCGGCGTGGACCCCGCCACCGGCCGCATGGTCGTCATCGAGATGAACCCGCGGGTGTCGCGCTCCTCGGCCCTGGCGTCGAAGGCGACCGGGTATCCGATCGCCAAGATCGCCGCGCGCCTGGCCATCGGCTACACCCTCGACGAGATCTCCAACGACATCACCCGCGACACCCTGGCGTCGTTCGAGCCCAGCATCGACTACGTGGTCACCAAGGTGCCCCGCTTCGCCTTCGAGAAGTTCCCCGCGGTGGACCCGCGCCTCGGCACCCAGATGAAGAGCGTCGGCGAGGCCATGGCGATGGGGCGCACCTTCCAGGAGTCGCTGCAGAAGGCGCTGCGCTCCCTCGAGACCGGCTCTGCGGGCCTCGAGTCGCCGCTGGGCAAGCGGCCGGGCGAAGCCTACGACGCGGGCGAGCTCGAACGGATCCGCGAGGGCGCCCGGACGCCCGCGGCCGGCCGCCTCCACTGGGTGGCCGAGGCGTTGCGGGCCGGGTCGTCGGTGGACGAGGTCCACGCGCTCACCGCCATCGATCCCTGGTTCCTCCGCGAGATCGAGGGGATCGTCCGGGAGGAGGAGGCGATCGCCGCCGGGGGCCTCGGCGACGCCGCCACCCTGCGGGAGCGGAAGGCCCGCGGCTTCTCGGACGCGCGCCTCGCCTGGCTGGCGGGGGTCTCGGAGGCCGAGGTGCGGAAGCTGCGCCGGCGGCTCGGCGTGCGGCCCGTGTTCAAGCGGGTGGACACCTGCGCCGCCGAGTTCGAGGCGCACACCCCGTACCTCTACTCGACCTACGAGGACGAGTGCGAGGCCCGCCCCACCCGCCGGCGGAAGATCCTCGTCCTCGGCGGCGGCCCCAACCGGATCGGCCAGGGGATCGAGTTCGACACCTGCTGCGTCCACGCCTGCCAGGCGCTCCGCGAGGCCGGTTTCGAGACCGTGATGGTGAACTGCAACCCGGAGACCGTCTCCACCGACTACGAGACGGCGGACCGGCTCTACTTCGAGCCCCTCACCCTCGAGGACGTGCTCGAGATCGTGGAGGTGGAGCGGCCGCTCGGGGCGATCGTCCAGTTCGGCGGCCAGACGCCGCTCAAGCTGGCCGAGGCGCTCGAGGCGGCGGGCGTGCGGATCCTGGGGACCTCCCCCGACGCGATCGGGCGCGCGGAGGATCGGGAGCGCTTCGCCGCCGTGGTCTCGAAGCTCGACCTGCGGCAGCCCGCCGGCGGCGTGGCCCGCTCCACCGAGGAGGCCGTCGAGGTAGCGGCCCGGATCGGCTTCCCGGTGATGGTGCGGCCCTCCTTCGTGCTCGGGGGCCGCGCGATGGAGATCTGCCTCGACGAGGCGCACCTGCGCTCGTACCTCGGCCTCGCCATCGAGGCCTCCGACGCCAGGCCGGTGCTCGTCGATCGCTACCTGCGCGACGCCACCGAGGTGGACATCGACGTGCTCTGCGACGGGAAGCGGGTCGTGGTGGGCGGGGTGATGGAGCACATCGAGGAGGCGGGCGTCCACTCCGGGGACTCGGCCTGCGCGCTCCCGCCCTTCTCCCTGCCCCCGGCGATCGTGGCCCGCATCGAGGCCCAGACGGCCGCCATCGCCCGGGAGCTCGGGGTGGTCGGACTCATGAACGCGCAGTTCGCCGTGCAGGGGGAGGAGGTCTGGGTGCTCGAGGTGAACCCCCGCGCCTCCCGCACGGTGCCCTTCGTGGGCAAGGCCACCGGCGTACCCCTCGCCCGGCTCGCGGCCCTCGCCCAGGCCGGGATCGAGCTGCCGGCGGACCTCCCCGATCGCCCCTCCATGCGCCACTGCGCGGTGAAGGAGGCGGTCTTCCCCTTCCTGAAGTTCCCGGGCGTCGACCCGATGCTGGGGCCCGAGATGAAGAGCACGGGCGAGGTGATGGGGATCGACGCCGACTTCGCCCGCGCCTTCTGGAAGAGCCAGATCGCCGCGGGCAACGCCCTCCCCTCCGGCGGCTGCTGCTTCGTCTCGGTGGCCGACGGCGACAAGCCCGCGGCGGCCCGGCTCGCGGCGCGCCTCGTCGGGCTGGGGTTCGAGCTCGTCGCCACCCGGGGGACGGCGGCGTTCCTGGCCCGACGCGGGATCGAGGCGACCCCGGTGCGCAAGGTCGGCGAGGGCCGCCCCCACGTGGTGGACCGGATCCTGGACGGGCGGATCCAGCTCGTGATCAACACCGTGGCCGGCAAGCGGGAGATGGCGGACAGCACCTGCATCCGCCGCGCGACCCTCGACCGGCTCGTCCCCTACTTCACCACCATCGCCGGCGCCACGGCGGCGATCGCGGCCCTCGAGGCCCTGCGCCAGGGCGAGCCAGAGGTGCGGCCCCTGCAGGGGTACGGGTCGGGCGCGCGCTCCGGCGCCCGGGAGATCCGCAGTTGAGCCACGACGCGCCACGAAGCGCCATCCTCGCCCTCGCCGACGGGACCCTCTTTCGCGGGCGCGTGTTCGGCGCCGAGGCGGAGGTCGCCGGGGAGGTCGTCTTCAACACCGGCCTCACCGGCTACCAGGAGACGCTGACGGATCCGTCCTACGTGGGGCAGATCGTCGCCTTCACCGTCCCGGAGCTGGGCAACGTGGGGGTGAACGCGGCGGACGACGAGGGGGAGCGCCCCCGCGCCTCCGGCGTGATCGCGCGGCACGTGGCGCGGGCGCCGTCGAGCTGGCGCGCCGAGTCCTCGCTCCCGGCGTGGCTCGCGCGCCACGGCCTGCCGGGGATCGAGGGGATCGACACCCGCAGGCTCGTCCGCCACCTGCGCGAGCGCGGCGCCATGCCCGGGATCCTCTCGGCGGCGGAGGGCGCGGACCCCGACGACCTCGTGGAGCGGGCCCGCGCCCTTCCCGGCATGGACGGCCGCGATCTCGTCACCGGCGTCACCGCCCGGGCGCCCTTCGAGCTGCGGGCCGGCCTCGGCGATCCGCTGGGGGCCGGGGCGCGGCCCCCGAGGGAGCCGCGCTTCCACGTGGTGGCATACGACTACGGCCACAAGGCGGCGATGCTCCGGATCCTCGTGGATCGGGGCTGCCGCGTCACCGTCGTCCCCGCCCACTTCCCCGCCGCCGAGGCGCTGGCCCTTCGCCCGGACGGCATCTTCCTCAGCAACGGCCCGGGCGATCCCGCCGCGGTGGGCTACGCGGCGCCGATCGTGCGGGAGCTGCTCGGCCGGATCCCGATCTTCGGGATCTGCCTCGGCCACCAGATCCTCGCCCTCGCGGTGGGGGCCCGCACCTTCAAGCTCCCCTTCGGCCACCGCGGCGCGAACCACCCCGTGCGCGAGGTGGCGACGGGGCGGATCGAGATCACCTCGCAGAACCACGGCTTCGCGGTGGACCGCGCCTCCCTCGAGGGGACCGGCGCCGTGGTGACCCACGAGTCGCTCCACGACGGCACGGTGGAGGGGATCGCCCTGCCCGCCCTCCACGCGAGCAGCGTCCAGCACCACCCCGAGTCGTCGCCGGGGCCCCACGACGCCCGCCACCTCTTCGACCGCTTCGTCGCCTCCATGGAGGCCTTTCGCGCGGCGCGATGAGGGTCGTGGCGGGCCCGCCGCGATCTCCACCCGCCGGCCGCGCGTTCCTTCTGGCGGAGCAGGGCCGCGGCGAGTAGTGTTCACCACGCACATGTTCGACAAGCTCAAGGAAGAATGCGGTGTCTTCGGGATCTGGGGGAACCCCGAGGCAGCGAACCTCGCGTACCTCGGCCTCCACGCCCTGCAGCACCGCGGCCAGGAGAGCGCCGGCATCGTCTCCAGCGACGGGACCACGCTCCACATGCACAAGGAGCTCGGCCTGGTCACCGACGTCTTCGACGCGGACAAGCTCGCCCGCCTGCCGGGGAGCGCGGCCATCGGCCACGTGCGCTACGGCACGGCGGGGGGGCGGGGCATCAAGAACGCCCAGCCCTTCGCCGTCGACTGCGGCGGCAGGCCGGTGGCCATCGCCCACAACGGCAACCTGGTGGACGCCACCGCGCGGCGGGCGGAGCTCGAGAAGGACGGCGCCATCTTCTTCTCCACGTCGGACACCGAGGTGGTCCTCCACCTCCTCGCCAGGCAGCAGAGCGGCGACTTCCCCACCCGCATCGTGCGGGCCCTCGAGCGCGTGCAGGGCGCCTACTCGCTGCTCTTCCTCACCGACGACGCCATGGTGGGCGTGCGCGATCCGCGGGGTTTCCGCCCCTTGATCCTCGGCAGGCTCAAGGAGGCCTGGATCCTCGCCAGCGAGACCTGCGCCCTCGATCTGATCGAGGCGGAGTACGTGCGGGAGGTCGAGCCCGGCGAGATGGTGGTGATCGACGCGGACGGCGTCCACAGCTCGTTCCCCTTCCCCAAGGCGCCCCCGGCCCGGTGCATCTTCGAGCACGTCTACTTCGCGCGCCCCGACTCCCTGGTGTTCGGAACCAGCGTCTACGAGGCCCGCACCCGCGCGGGGGCCCAGCTCGCCAAGGAGCATCCGGTCGACGCGGACATCGTCATCCCCTGCCCGGACTCCGGCGTCCCGGCGGCGATCGGCTACGCCGAGGCCAGCGGCATCCCCTTCGCCATGGGGCTCGTCCGCAGCCACTACATCGGCCGCACCTTCATCGAGCCCACCCAGTCCATCCGTCACTTCGGGGTCAAGCTCAAGCTGAACGCCCTCCGCAAGGTCCTCGAGGGCAAGCGCGTGGTGGTGGTCGACGACTCGATCGTCCGCGGCACCACCAGCCGCAAGGTCGTCAAGATGCTCCGCAGCGCGGGGGCGTCCGAGATCCACCTGCGCATCTCGAGCCCGCCCACGTCCTGGCCCTGCTACTACGGCGTGGACACGCCCTCGCGCGCCGAGCTCATCTCCGCCTCCCACACCGTCGACGAGATCGCGAAGTACGTCACCGCGGACTCGCTGGGCTACCTCTCCCTGGAGGGCCTCCACCAGGCGGTCGGATCGATGGAGGGGTACTGCCACGCCTGCTTCAGCGGCGACTACCCCGTGTCGTTCCCCCACGACGAAGTGAAGCGGTCGCTGCGGATCCTCGAGGCCTGACGCGGCCGGGGCGCCGCGTGGCCGACCCCGCCGGTCGGCGCGGCGAAGACCGTCGGCCCGGCTGGTGGACGGTCATTGCCCATAGGCGGTCACCGTGGCGGTCGCCGTGAGGACCTGATTCAGAAAGTGGTTCTCGACCTCGAAGGTGAAGGTGTAGGTCTCCGCCCGGACGGTGTACATGGTCAGAATCCCGTAGTCGGGCGAAGAGCTGTCGTCCACGACCACGCGACCCGGGGCGTCCTTGATCACGAAGGTGTCGCCGCCCGTCGACCCCCACGGCAGTGTGAAGTGTCCGGGACCCCAGTCACGTCCACCATCTCGGGCTTCACCAAGAAATGGTGGAGGAAGAATTCGGCCTTCACGTGGATCGTCTCGCAGATCCGGTAGCGGCGCTGGTTCACGCAGACCGTGTAGTCACCCGAAGCCCGGGGAAAGAACGTCGTCGAGCCGTTGGCCGACGGCAGATCGTAACGGAAGGTCCGGTTGGCGAGCCCTCCGGCGAACGCATGGTTGCCGTCGGCGTTCGAGGTGCCGCCGAAGTGGAGCGTGTAGCCGGCGGTCCCGGTCGTGTCCTGGTAACCGATGGTGGCGCTCGAGGCGTTCGCCTCGTTCTCGCAGGTATCGGGGAAGCAATCCGACGACGGGGTCGATCGCGGCACCATCGTCCCGTACCGGTACTCGAAGGTCCCGTCCGGGTGGAGGACGACCTGGAAGTTCAGGTCCCACTCGTCCACGTCCGAGGAGCCGGCGGTCGGGCTCATCTTCGACCACTGGATCACGTAGTCCGCACCGACCTTGGCGGCATGGACCCGCCCGTTCGACCGGGTGTGGAGGTCGTCCCAGAACGGTGCCAGGTGCACCCTGCGATGGGTCCCGTGCGCAGCGGGGAAGGGCTCGTTGCTGGCGACGACGTTCGACAGGGCGGCGTCGAACGAGAGGTAGCCGTCGGGTGAGACGCGGATCGACGAGTGGGTCCTCCCGCCGAAGGGGAAGGTGAACCCCCCGGCGAAGACGTGATGGGAAATCCCGGTGTCCGTGCCGCCGCCGAACAGCGTGACGGCGTCGGGGAGCAGGCGGATGTCCTCGAACGGAGCCGCCCCCGTCGCGTCCTCCACCATCTCCAGGAACGGGACCTCCACGGTCACCGGGCCGCCGCCGGGCGAGGTCGTCGCCCAGGCGATCGAGACCGGCACGCCGGGGCGTACGTTGGTCGCCGAGGGCGTGAGGGCCAGCGTCGCGGTGCAAACGACGACCGACACCGTCTCCCTGCGGGTGCCGTAGAGCGTGTGCTCGATCTCCAGATCGAAGGTGGTGGACTCCTGGAGGAGCAGCGTGAAGCTGTCCTCGTCGGGGTCGATCGTGGGGGGAAGCGGGATCTCGACGCCGTTGGCGTACAGGCGCAGCACCTCCGCGTCGCCGGTCTTCCACGAGAGGGTCACCGGGGCGTCGAACTCGATCTCCTCCTCGCTCGCCGTGAACTGCGAGATCACGAAGTCGGCCGAGACGATGGTCACCTCCACGTCCTTCGCCACGGTGTGCCCCAGGGCGCCGGTGGCGATCACCGTGTAGGTCTTGGGCCCGCCGGTCCCCTCGCCGAGCAGGCAGCTCCCGGAGGCGATCTCGAGGGGGCCGGCGGTGTAACGGATCGCTCCGCTCTGATCCTTCACGATGAGGGCCGATGCGTGTTGCGTCGTCCAGGCGAGGGTGAAGGCATGGGCGATCGGCGCGGTCTCGGGAGCGGTCACCTCGACCGCCGCCCTGGGGTGAAGCTCGATGGCGGATAGACCGGCGGCGTCGCCGTGAAGGCCAGGATCTCCGCGGGCCGTCGTCTGACCGCGACCGTGATCTCGGCGCTGGCCGTCATCGCCAACCCGTTGGTCGCGACGATCCGATAGGTGGTCCCGGCGGCCGGCGCGCCGGCGACGAACGAACCGGATGCCCGGTCGCCCTCGGGCACGGCGTGGAGCAGGACGTCGGGCCCGCCGGGGACGACCTCGAAGATCTCCAGGCTTGCGTTCGCGTTCGCCGCGACCCAGGTGAGGGTCACGCCGCCGTGGAGCACGTCGTCGAAGACGAGCGGATCGGCGCCGAGGGTCACCGACGGGACGCCGTGCACCCGGACGCTCTCCGTACGGGCGACGGGCGTCGACGCCGCGGCGGGCGTGGCGGCCGTGAGCGTGAACTCGTAGGACCCCGCCTCGCTCAGCGTAAACATGGTGAACTGGGCCGAGCCGGCGATGCCCGCCGGCAGATCGTACGGCCCGCCCCGGTCGGCGGTGAGCTGGAGGGCCGGCTCGGTCCCGTCGGGATCCGGCGTCGTGGACCAGCTCACCACGATCGGTGTGCCCTGGAGGAGGGTGGTGGGGGCGATGGCGAAAGGGCCCGACTCCGGAGATCGGAGTCGGGCCCCTTCGGCCTTCGGTGGGAGCCGCGACCTACTTCATGCGGAAGAGGATCGACTGTCCCGGCCGGATGGCCGCCTGCCGGAAGAAGGCCGTGAAGTTCTCGGAGCGATCCCGGCTCTCCAGCCCGGTCCAGGCCTCGCGGCCGGTGGCGGAGGCCCAGGGCCCGCTCTCGTTGGCGTCGCTGAACGCGATCACCACGTCACCGCCCGACCAGAGCTGGACCTGGAGGGTGACGACGTCACGGCCGCAGCGGCGGTAGTCGCTCCACTGGAGGATCGTGACGGTCTCTCCGCCGATCTCCTGCTGGTCGTACCGGAACCTCATCGCGGCGTTGGTGCAGCCGAGGTCGTCCCAGAGCGCGAGGACGAGCGGACCCGTCGGGCTGCTGGTACCGGTCCTGGGCAGCGCGGACGGCGCGAAGTGCCCGTTGCCCGGCGACGTGGCCGAGAACGAGACGTAGCCGTTCGAGTTCGCCCAGAGCTTCGTGACCGTCTCCCCGTAGAAGGGCATGGAGAAGGGTACCGGGATCTCGGCGGTCGATCCGTCGCCGTGCAAGCTGCTGAGGACGATCCCGGAGCTCGTGAGGTCGATGAAGGGGACGGAGGAGTACTTGTCGAGGGAGTAGAAGGCGTTCACGCACCCGTCGCCCATCTCGCCGGGGCTCGGCGCTCCGGTGCACCACGAGTCGGCGTCGTCGTGCGAGCCCACGCCGACCTGGACGAACGATCCGTCGAGGCTCAGGGAGGAGCCATCCACCGGATGGTTCCAGGACGCGTCCCAGGTCACCGACGCGATCGGCGCCGTGGGCGAGGCCGCGAGCGAGAGGGTGTCGCCGGTCGGATCGAACGGCAGCCCGGCGCCGAAGACGTAGTCCGGCGGGAAGCCGACCGTCGCCGAGGCGGCGAGGGTGGCGAAGCCGCCCGGCGGCACGACGAGGGGACCGGCGATGGTGTGGCTGCCGCCGTCGGTCGTGATCGTCCAGCCGTCGAGATCCACGGAGGCCCCGGTGGCGTTCTTGACCTCGAACCACTCGCCGCCCGGACCGCCCGCGGGATCGACCACGAGCTCGGTGATCGTCACGCTGCCCGGCTCGAGTACCTCGATCGGAACGACCGAGCACTCCTTGTACCCGTCGAGGGTGGCGCAGAGTAGGTAGGTGGCGGAGGTGCGCGGCGTGATGGTGGCGCTGCCGGCGGCGCTCCAGGGGTAGACGAAGGTGCGATTGGCCAGCCCACCACCCGGGAAGACCACATTGGCCGCGGCGCTGCTGGAGCCGCCGAAGTGGAGGGTGCGGCCGATGGTGCCGGTGGGATCCTGGTAGCCGATGGTGGCGCTGGATCCCATCGCCTCGTTCACGCAGTCGTCCGGCTCGCAGGAGGTCGACGAGGGCGTCGCGGGAGGCGCCATCGTCCCGTACCGGTACTCGAACCGGCCGTCCGAGTGGAGGACGACCATGAAGTTCAGGTCGTACTCGGCGGTGTTGCTGGACGCCGTCAAGGAGCTGATCTTCGACCACTGCACCACGTAGGTGTCGGGATCCACCTGCAGGCCGTAGACCCGCCCGGAGGTCCGGGTGTGGAGGTCGTCCCAGAACGGAGCCAGGTGCACCGTCCGGTTGGTGGAGTCGGTGGTCGGGATCACCGCGTTCGAGGCCCGGGTCGCGGTGGACGCCGTGTCGAAGGAGATCCACCCGTTGACGCTGACCACCATCGTGGTCCGGGGCGTCCCCATGTAGGGGAACTCGAACCCGGGCTGGAAGGTCACGGTGGCCCGGTCGTCGTCCAATCCTCCGAGGTGGAGGACCTCCACGTTCGGATCCTGGGAGATGTCGAGGTCCGCGAAGGACGTGCCCGCGCCCGAGACCTCGACGAGCGGCCCCTCCGTCATCAGATCGCCCGCGGTGTGGGTGGCGACGGTCCAGGTGAGGGTCGAGGACTCACCGGGCAGCAGGGCCTCCTGGGACGCAGCGAGCGACACCTCGACGTTGCGCGCCTCGACCTCGACGGTGCGGGTCTTGACGCGGCCGAACGAGCTGAGGCTGAGCGTGTAGGTGGTCTTGTCCTGGAGCACGTCCACGTGGCTGCCGGTGAAGTCGGTGATGGGGATGACGGTGTCCGTCCCGTCGACCGTGGCCACCAGCGAGATGGCGTCACCGCCGGCGGTGTCCCAGCTCAGGGTCACCGGCTGGTTCGGCACCACCGACGAGGCGTCGGCGTTGAAGGACTTGATCGTCCATCCGGCATCCACGACCACCGGCTCCGTGCACTCGAAGAGCGTGCCCGAGATGGCACAGATCCGATAGGAGGTGCGGTCGGTGGGGTTCACCACCACGCTTCCCCCAGCCGACTGAGGCGAGAACCGGAAGGCCCGGTTGCTGAGGCCGCCGGCGACCGGGAAGTTGCTCGCGCCGTTGGAGGTCCCGCCGAAGTGCACCAGGTGCCCGGCGACGCCGGTGGGCTCCTGATAGCCGATGGTGGCGCTGGCGCCGTTCGCCTCGTTCACGCAGGTGTTCGGGTGGCAGCTCGAGCTGGTGTCGGTGCCCGAGAGCCCCTCCATCGTGCCGTAGGCGTAGGTGAACGAGCCGTCGGCGTGGAGCACGATCTGGAAGTTGAGGTTGTGGAACATCGAGGTCGACGAGCCGCTCCACATGCTCATGTTCGACCACTGGAACACGTAGTCCGTGCCCACCGGGGCGGCGTGCACGCGGCCGTTGGTCCTCGTGCCGAGGTCGTCCCAGAACGCCGCGAGGTGGACCTTCTTCTCGGTCGTCGACGGGAGCGCCACGTTGCCGGACGTGGTCGACGCCCCGGACTGGAAGGAGAGGAAACCGTCGGTCGAGACGCGGACCTGGGTCTGCTCGGTCCCGAAGTAGTCGAAGGTGAAGCCATCCGCGAACACGTGGTCGACGACCTTCGTGTCCTCGGAGGCGCCGATCAGCTCGACCGCATCGGGCAGGCCAGAGATGTCCGTGTACCCGACGGTGCCCGAGACCTCGGTCATCGGCGTCGTGAGGACGAAGTCGCCGCCCGAGAGCATGCTCGCGGTCCAGGTCAGGGTGACCGGATCGCCGGGGTTCGCGACCGCGGTCGAGGGCGTCAGCGTGAGATCGAACTGCCGCACGTCGACCGTCCGGGTCGCGGTGACGGTCTGCCTCAGGAAGTCGTTCCAGATCTCGAGGGTGTAGGTGGCCGTCTCCTCGGGCGAGTAGGGGAACGTCCCGGCGGCGATGCCGACCGTGGAGTCGTCGACGAGCATGTCGCTCCCCTTCTTGAGCACGAGGGCGTCGGCGCCGGTCGTGGTCCACGAGAACTCGACGGCCTCGTTCCAGTCGATCGAGTCGTCGTCGACCTCGAACGAGTCGATCTTGAACTCGGCCTCGACCCGGACCGTCTCGCAGGTCCGGTAGCCGCCCTGGTTCACGCAGACCGTGTAGTCACCCGACGCGCGAGGGGTGAAGGTCGCCACGCCGTTGGCCCCGGGGAGGTCGTACCGGAAGGTCCGATTGCTGAGGCCGCCGGGGAACGCGGGGTTGCCGTCGGCGTTCGACGTGCCGCCGAAGTGGTGCGTGTAGCCGGCGGTCCCGGTCGTGTTCTGGTAGCCGATGGTGGCGCTGGAGCCGTTCGCCTCGTTCGTGCAGTCGTCGGGGTAGCAGCTCGTCGACGGGGTGGTCCGCGGCGCCATCGTCCCGTACCGGTACTCGAAGGACCCGTCCGCGTGGAGGACGACCTGGAAGTTCAGGTTCCACTCGTCCGAGTTCGACGAGCCGGTGGTCGGGCTCATCGTCGACCACTGGATCATGTAGTCCGCGCCGACCTTGGCGGCGTAGATCCGCCCGTTCGATCGGGTGTGGAGGTCGTCCCAGAACGGCGCCAGGTGCACCCTGCGCTCGCTCGAGCCGTCCGCGGGGAAGGGCACGTTGTTGGCGACGGTCGTCGTGCTGGTGTCGAACGAGAGGTAGCCGTCGGGCGAGACGCGGACCGAGGTCCGCTCGGCCCCGTCGAAGGGGAAGGTGAATCCGTCGGCGAAGACGTGGCTGGTCACCGTGGTATCGGTGCCGCTGCCGCGCAGGGTGACGACGTCGGGGAGCTGGCTGATGTCCTCGAAGGGGGCCGTCCCCGAGACGTCCTCCACCATCTCGAGGAAGGGGACCTCCACGGTCACGGGGCCGCCGTTCAGCGAGGTCGCCGCCCACGCGATCGTGACCGGGGTGCCAGGGTGCACGACGGTCGCCGAGGGCGTGAGGGTCACCGTCGCGGTGCGGACCACGACCGTGAGCGTCTCGGTGCGGGTGCCGAAGAGCGTGTTCTCGATCTCCAGCTCGTAGGTGGTGGTCTCCTGCGGGGTGAGCGTGACGCTGTCCTCGTCGAGGTCGATCGTCGGGGGAAGGGCCACCTCCACGCCGTTGGCGAAAATGCGCAGCGCGTCCGCGTCGCCCGTCACCCAGGAGAGAGTCACGGGATCGTTGAGGTCGATCTCGTCAGCGCTGGCGGTGAACGACATGATCCCGAAGTCCGCGGAGACTATGGTCACCTCGGCGTCGGCGGAGACCGTGTGGCCCAGGGCGCCCGTCGCGATCACCGTATAGGTCTTGGGCCCGCCGGTCGACTCGCTGAGCACGCAGCTCCCGGAGGCGATCTGGCCGGCCGCCGCGGTGCAACGCGTCGTCCCCGTCTGATCTTCGACGACGACCGCGGTGGCGTTCTGCGTCGTCCAGGAGAGGGTGAAGTCCTGGTTGCGGACCGCCGACTCGGGAGCGGTCGCGGTGGCGGCTGCCCGGGGATGGACCTCGACGGTGATGGTCTCCGAGTCGGAGCCCTGGGCATTCCTGGCGGTCAGGGTCACGGACCGATTCGTGGGCCCGGCGCCGCCCAGGGGCGACCAGGCGTAGCTGCCGTTGGGGGCCAGGGAAGGCGGGACCTCGTAGCGGAAGCTGCGGTTCTGCAGCCCGCCCGAGACGGCGGTGTTGTGGCTGAACACGTGGTACGAGGTCCGGCCGGGGAGCATGTAGCCGATGGTGGCGCCGTTGCCGTCGACCCTCTCCTGGGCCGCCGAGATGGCCTGCATGGTCCCGTACCGGTACTCGAACGTACCGTCGGGGCGCAGCAGGATCTCGAAGTTCATGTTCGCCGTCGACGTGGGGAATTCGATGCTCTTCCACTGAATGGCGAAGAAATCGCCGCGGGTGTCCGACCCCGTCCCGTACCAGATGTCGCTCGCGGCGGTGTCCTGGGCCTGCAGGTCGTCCCAGAACACGGCCATGTGGACCCAGGACTTCGAGGTGGTCGCGAGGTTGTCGTTCGAGAAGCTCGTCTGGCTGCTCGCGTCCCAGTGCATGTCGAAGCCCAGCAGGCCGTTGGACCAGACCATCAGCTCTTCACGATCCTCGCCGCCGAAGGGGAAGGTGAAGCCTGCGGGGAAGGTGATCACGCCCTGCCCCTCGTCACCGGTCGGGCAGGACGAGCACCAGTTGTGGGTCATGACGGCCTTCGTGCCTCCGTTCGCGGAGACGTCGAAGAAGGGCTCGCTGGTCTCGGAGAAGACGTATCCGGCGAGGATGTCGAGCGAGACGTTGTCCGCCTTGCGGGTGGTCCACTCGAGGAGGACCTCGTCGCCCGCGACCACCCCGATCGTCGGGGGAGCGGGCGGCTCCGGGTAGGCGGGGGGCGTCGCGTCGAAGGTCAGGATCTCGGCGGGCTGCAGCGTCACCGTGACCTCGGCCTCGGCCGTCATCGCCAGCCCGTTGGTGGCGACGATCCGATAGGTGGTCTCGGCGGTGGGCCCGTTGGCGACGAACGAGCCGGCCGCCCGCTCGTCCTCGGGGACGGAGTGGAGCAGGACGTCCGTCGCGTCCGGCACGACCTCGAAGATCTCGAGGCTCTGGTCGGCGTTCGTCGAGACCCAGGAGAGGGTCACGCCGCTGTGGACGTCGTCGTCGTAGACGAGGGGATCGGCGTCGATGCTCACCCCGGGGACGCCGTGCACGCGCACCGTCTCCGACCGGGTGGCCGGCGTCGAGGACGCGGCGGAGGTGGAGGCCGTGAAGGTGAACGCGTACTCGCCGGTCTCGTTCAAGGTGAACTGGGTCGTGCCCGCGCTGCCGGCGGGGAGGTCATACGGCCCGCCCCGATCGGCGGTGAGCGAGAGCGTCGGCTCGTTCCCGTCCGGGTCCGGCGTCGCGGACCAGCTCACCACGATCGGCGTGCCCTGGAGGAGGGCGGTGGGGGCGATGGAGAACATGGCGATCCCCGGGCCGGTGCTCGCCTTCACGGTGACGGTCTGGGTCGCGGTCTGGCCGGAGAGGTTCTCCACCTCGAGGGTGAAGGTGACGAGGCCCTCCTCGGAGAGGACGATCGGCGCGGTCTGGCCGCCGTCGACCTCGGACCGGATCGAGGTGGTGTGCACCTCGCCGTCGGCCGTCGAGATCGCCAGCGTCGAGGCGCCCAGGGTCTCCCAGGAGAGGATCACGCTCTCGCCGACCCACACGTGGAGGTCCGAGGCGTCGAAGTCCAGGATCTGGGGCTGCCCGACGGTTACGCTGGTGGCGCCCGTGTCGGTGTCGAGGGCGTCGTTGTACGCCACGATCTCGAAGTTGGCGGAGACCTGGAGGGTCACGGTGACGGAGCCGCTCGGATCGTGGGGCCCCTCGATCTCGACGCCGTCGTGGAAGATCTCGACGTGGGTCGCGTCGGAGGTGGTCCAGGAGAGCAGGACCTCCTCACCGGGGCCGACGTAGCCCGGGAGCGCCTGGAAGTCCTCGACGACGGGGAGCGGCACCGCGCGGACGTCCACCGTCCGGCTCGCCGTACCGGCGGTGTTGCGCGCGGTCAGGGTGAAGGTGGTGTCGGCGTCGATCGCCACGTCGATCGTCCCCTCGGGGGCGACCTCGTCGAGCTCGATGGGGCCGGTGGTGTCGCCGACGAGCTCGAGCTCGTCCGCGCGGGCGACGCCACTCCACGACAGGGTCACGGTGGCGCTGCCGTCCACCAGGCTGACGACGTCGCGATCGGCGGTGAACGAGCCGATGACCGGATCGACGACCACCTCGATCTGAATCTCGCTCTGCGCGGTGAGGTTCCCGCTCCTGGCGAGGATGCGGAAGGTCCCCTCGGCGCCCATGGGCAGGGTCGCCATCCCCTCGAGGGCCTCGTCGCCGGTGAAGGTGACGGCCTCGCCGTCGAGGTTCGAGATCTCGACCTCGAGGGCGCCGCCCGTCCTCCAGGTGAGCTCCTTCGAATCGCCCACGGCGGCGGGCGACGGGTCCGTCGCCTCGAAGGCGAGGATCGCCGGCGTCACCTGGACGGACGCGCTGACCTTGGTCTCCTTGCCGCCGGCGCCGACGGCGGTGAGCCAGTAGGTGGTCGAGGCGGCGGGCTGGACCGTCAGGCTGCCCTGGACCTCGAACGGACCGCCCTCGAGCTCGTTTCCTGCGGCGTCGGCGAGCGTCACCGACGCGGCGTCCGTGGTCTCCCAGGTCAGCGTCGCCTCGTCGCCGAAGGCGATGAGGTCGGGCGCGATCGAGAGGGAGGCCTCCGGGGCGCCCTTCAGCTTCACGGTCAGGCTCCGGCCGTCGCTCTCGGCGCCCCGCTCGGCCACCAGCGTGAAGGTCTCCGTCCCCTCGACCATCACCGTGACGGAGCCCTCCTCGGCGGCCGCGGTGCCGAGCTCGACCTCGACACCGCCGCCGCGGGTGATCCGCACCGCGTCGGCGTTCCGGGTCTTCCAGGAGAGGGTCACCTCGCCGGGATCGTCCAGCTCCTCGGGGTCGGCAAAGAAGGAGATCACCGCAGGGGCGTCACCGATGATGCGGACGGTCTTCTCGCTCGTGGCCTCGTCGCCGCCGGCGCCGGTGGCGACCAGGACGAAGAGGGTCTCCTCCGAGACCTCGACCGTGACCGAGCCCTGGGACGGCACGGCGTCGCCCAGCTCGATCGGCTCGCCGTTGGCGGTCAGTCGGATGGCGGCTGCGTTCCTGGTCTCCCAGGACGCCGTCACCGTCTCCCCGGCCTTCACGGCCTCGGGGGCCACCTCGAACGAGACGATGGCGGCCGCGTCCGGCAGGACCGGTTCCGGCTCCTTCTCCGACGAACCACACGCGGACAGCACCGTCGAGAGCGCCGCCAGGATGCTCAAAGACCACCTATTCAGAGGATTCATCCAATTGACCCCTGTCAGGGAACAAACAGTTTGGGTTTCAACCTGACGAGTAACAACCATTTCCCGTGGCGAGGGTCAACGCTCACCTCCATCTTGGGGGTCCAAATGTAGGATGAGCAACCACATCCGCCCGGAGGGCTCTCGTCGCCCGGGTCCGGGCGCGAGAGGACACTCGAAAGACGGCGCCGCCCTCGGCACGGGGCCGGGGCGGCGTCACGCCTGCGGAGGGTCGATGGGGGTCGGCCCCTCCCGTCGCGATGGGGGCGGCGCGTCAGATCGGCGCGGCGGTGCTGGCGACCTCGTCCGGGTAGCGGGAGTCGGCCAAGCCCAGGACCTCGGTGAGGCCCGTGCGCCACCGGCGAGCGAGGTCCTTGATCGGCACCCGCAGCGCGCCCTCGATCTCCAGGGCGTCGCCGCCCACCGATCCGACCACGGCGAACGGCGCCCCGGCCTCGGCGGCGACGGCCTCGACCTCGGCCCGCCGGGCGGGATCGTAGGAGACCAGGACCCGGCTCGGATCCTCGGCGAAGAGGAGCAGATCCACGCGGGCGTCGCCGGGGATCCTCACCTTCGCGCCCAGCCCGGCCTTCGCGGGGCCCATCACGCAGCTCTCGGCGAGCGCCACGGCGATGCCCCCCTCGGCGCAGTCGTGGGCCGAAGCCACCAGCCCCCCGCGCACCAGCTCGCGAACCGCGGCCTGCACCGCCTTCTCCCTGGCGAGGTCGAGGCGCGGCGGCAGCCCGGCGGTCCTGTCGAAGACGGCCGCCAGGTACTCCGAACCGCCCGCCTCGCCGGTGCAGGTGCCCAGGAGCGCGATCTCGTGGCCCTCCTGCTTCCACCAGGTGGTCGCCGCTCGGCGGACGTCCGGCACGAGGCCGACGACCGCGCAGGTGGGCGTGGGGAAGATCCCCACGCCGTCGGTCTCGTTGTAGAGCGACACGTTGCCGGAGACGACGGGGACGTCGAGGGCACGGCAGGCGTCGGCGATGCCCCGCACCGCATCGGCGAACTGCCACATGATCTCCGGCTTCTCGGGGTTGCCGAAGTTCAGGCAGTCGGTGAGGCCGACGGGCTCCCCGCCCACCACGCTCACGTTGCGACAGGCCTCGGCGACGGTGAGCATGCCGCCCATGTAGGGATCGAGATAGACCATCCGCGAGGGGCAGTCGGCGGAGAGGGCCACCCCCTTGGTCCCGTCGACGCGGATCACCGCGGCGTCGCCGCCGGGCCGGACGACGGTGCCGAGCCGGACCATGTGGTCGTACTGCCGCCAGACCCACTCCTTGCTGGCGATGGTGGGCCGCCCCAGCAGGCGCAGGAGCGCCTCCCCAAGGTCGTCCGGCTGGGGGAGCGTGCGCGGATCGAAGGCCTGGAGCGAGTCGAGCTCGGCCGGGCGGCGCCGCGGCCTGTCGTAGACGGGCGCACCTTCGGTGAGGGGATCGATGGGGAGCTCGCCGGCGAGCTGGCCGTGCCAGAAGAGCTGCAGGCGGCCGGTGTCGGTCACCTCCCCCACCACGGCCACGTCCAGATCCCACTTGCGGAAGATCGCCTCGACGTCCGCCTCGCGGCCCTGCTTGGCGACGATGAGCATCCGCTCCTGGGACTCGGAGAGCATGATTTCGTAGGGGGTCATCCCCTCCTCTCGCATCGGGACGCGGTCGAGGTGGAGCGCGATCCCGTTGCCGGCGCGCCCGGCCATCTCCACCGACGACGAGGTGAGGCCGGCGGCGCCCATGTCCTGGATCCCGACGATGGCGTCGGACCTCATCAGCTCGAGGCAGGCCTCGAGGAGGAGCTTCTCCACGAAGGGATCTCCCACCTGCACGGTGGGGCGCTTCTCCTCGGTCGTCTCGTCGAACTCGGCCGACGCCATGGTGGCGCCGTGGATGCCATCGCGGCCGGTCTTGGCGCCCACGTAGATCACCGGGTTGCCGACGCCGGACGCGTTGCCGCGGAAGATCTTGTCCGACTCGAGGACCCCCAAGGTGAAGGCGTTCACCAGGCAGTTGCCGTCGAAGCTGGCGTCGAAGGCGATCTCGCCGCCCACGGTGGGCACGCCGATGGCGTTGCCGTAGCCCGCGATGCCGGCGACGACCCCCTCGAGGAGCCACGCGGTCTTGGGGTGGGAGGGATCGCCGAACCGCAGCGAGTTGAGCGACGCGATCGGCCGCGCGCCCATGGTGAAGACGTCGCGGAGGATGCCGCCCACCCCCGTCGCCGCCCCCTGGTAGGGCTCGATGTAGGAGGGGTGGTTGTGGCTCTCCATCTTGAAGGCCACCGCGAGGCCGTCGCCGATGTCCACCACGCCGGCGTTCTCGCCGGGGCCCTGGAGGACGCGCGGCCCGGAGGTGGGGAAGCCCTTCAGGTGCTTGCGCGAGGACTTGTACGAGCAGTGCTCGCTCCACATCACGCTGAAGATGCCCAGCTCCAGGAGGTTGGGCTCGCGTCCCATCGCGGTGAGGATGCGCTGGTACTCGTCGGCCGTGAGGCCGTGGCCCGCCACCACGTCGGGCGTGATCTCGCTCACCTTTGACTCCTTGAAAATCAGCTACCGATCAGGGCTTCGAAGATCCGCCTGCCGTCCTCGCCGCCGAGGACGCTCTCCGCGAGGCGCTCGGGGTGGGGCATCATCCCCAGGACGTTGCGGCGGGCGTTGACGATGCCGGCGATCCCGTTGCGCGAGCCGTTGGGGTTGGCGGCGTCGGTGGCGTTCCCCGCCTCGTCGACGTAGCGGAAGACGACCCGCCCCTCTCCCTCCAGGCGCGCGAGCTCGTCGTCCGGCAGGTAGTAGTTGCCCTCCGCGTGGGCGATCGGGATCCGCAGCACCGTTCCCTCCTCGATCCCGCGGGTGAAGGGGGTGTCGGCGTTCTCCACCCGGAGGTGTACGTCCTGGCAGACGAACTTGAGGGATCGGTTCCGCAGCATCGCGCCGGGGAGGAGGCCCAACTCCAGGGCGATCTGGAAGCCGTTGCAGATCCCGAGCACCTTGCCGCCCCGCCCGGCGAAGGCCACCACCTCCTCCATCACCGGCGCCGTCTTCGCGATGGCGCCGCTGCGGAGGTAGTCGCCATAGGAGAAGCCGCCGGGGATGATGACGCAGTCGAGGCCCGAGAGGTCACGCTCCTTGTGCCAGACGTGCCTCGCCTCCTGGCCGAGCACCTCCGTCACCACGTGGAGGGCGTCGTAGTCGCAGTTGGAGCCGGGAAAGACGACGATGCCGAAGCGCACGAGTTCCTCCTAGGCGCCGATGATCTCGATGCGGTAGTCCTCGATCACCGTGTTCGCGAGGAGCCTCTTGCACATCTCGTCGATGCGCGCCCGGGCCGCCTCCGGGGATCCGTCCTCGAGCTTCAGCTCGATGAACTTGCCGAGGCGCACGTCCTTCACCTCGTCGAAGCCCATGGTGCCGAGCGAGCGGGCGACCGCCTTGCCCTGGGGGTCGAGCACCCCCTGCTTGAGCGTAACGTAGACGCGAGCCTGCATCCGTCGCCTCCTCCTCTGTTGGCGTGGCCCGGCTCCTTGCCCCGTTTCGGGTCGGAGAGGGCCGATCCCGGGCGTTCGCGGCGGGCCTATAGCACGGACCTCGGGGCATGCGAAGGGGCAATCGGGCCCTCGCCGCCGGGTTGGGATATGCTGGTCGCACCCAAGGATGACGCTCCAAGCCTCCCTGGCCCTGCTGGCCACCCTCTCCGTCGTCGTCCGCGCGCTCTGCGTCGCGGCGGAGGCGGCGCTGATCGGTGTCTCGGCGGAGCGCGCCGAGGAGCTCCACGGATCCGCGCCCGGCCTCCGAACCCGCTCCCTCCTCGCGCTCAAGCGGGACGTCGAGGCGGCCTTCGCGGCCACCCGGGTCGGCTCGATCCTGGGCCTGGCGATCGGCGCAGCCTGCGCCGCCGCGGCGGCGCTCCTCCGGCTGGGCGCGGGCGCGCCTCCTTGGGCGATCGCCACCGCCGCCGGCGCCGGCGGCGTGGGGGCGGCGCTGGCCTTCTCGATCGTCGACCTCCTCCCCCGCTCCCTCGCCATCGCGCACCCCGACGCGTGGGCGCTGCGGATCGCCCTCCCCCTTCGCCTCGGCGCCGCCTGGGTGGGGCCGCCCGCGCGGCTCCTCCGCACCCTGACGGATCGCCTGCTCACCCCGTTCGGAGCCAGGGCGACCTTCAAGGCCGCGGCCCCCGCGCTGGAGGACATCGAGCGGATCCTCCTGGCCGAGGCGCGGGAGGAGGACGACGGACCGGCGCCCCGTCTCCTCCACTCGATCTTCGAGTTCCCGGGTCGGATCGCCCGGGAGGTGATGGTCCCCCGCACCGACGTGGTCACCGTGCCCCTGGACGTGGAGCCGGCCGCGCTCGTGCGGCTACTGGCCGAGGAGGGGCACTCGCGCTACCCGGTGCACGACGGCGCGATCGACCGGATCGTCGGCGTGCTCCACACCCGGGACATCGTCCCGCTCCTCGTCCACCCGGAGCTCATCAAGGTGAGCGACGCGATCCGCCCGCCCGTCTTCGTCGCCTGGGCCATGAAGATCGGCAGGCTGCTGGAGCAGATGCAGCGGGATCGGATCCACATGGCGATGGTGGTCGACGAACACGGCGGGTTCATGGGCATCGTCACCCTGGAGGACATCCTCGAGCAGATCGTGGGCGACATCGAGGAGGACGACGCCGCCCCGCCGGACCCCGTGGTCGAGCTGGACGACGAGGGGAACCACACCGTCCTCGCCGCGATCGGGATCGAGCGCTTCAACGGGATCTTCGGCGCGGACCTCCCGGCGCACGAGGACTTCGGCACGCTCGCGGGCTTCCTCAACCACCTGGCCGGCGAGATCCCGGAGGCGGGCGCCACGCTCCAAAGCCACGGCTTCTCGTTCACGGTGCTGGAGCGGAACCCCACCCGCGTGATCCGGGTGCGGGTGGAGGCGCCGGCGCTTCGGGCCCGGATCGCCTGATCAGGCGAGGGTCCCCATGGCGCGGCGGTACGCGCCCTCGTAGTCCCGCGCCGCTGCGTCCCACGAGTGGTCCTCCTCCATCCCCCGGGCGCGGATCGCCTCCCACGCCTCGCGATCCGCGAACCAGACCCGTGCCTCGTCGACCGCGGCGAGGAGCGCCTCGGCGGAGAAGTCGTCGAAGAGGAATCCCGTGCCCTCGCCTCGCCCCGCCTGCGATACCGTGTCCGCGAGCCCGCCGGTGCGACGGACGATCGGCACCGCGCCGTAGCGCAGGGCGTAGAGCTGGCTGAGGCCACAGGGCTCGTAGAGCGAGGGCATGAGGAAGGCGTCGCTCCCCGCGTAGATCCGGTGGGCCAGGCCCTCGTCGAAGCCGACGCGCAGCCCGATTCGCCCGCCGCTCTCCGCGGCCAGGCGCTCCAGCCCGTGCTCGTACCTGTGCTCGCCGCTGCCGAGGATGGCGAAGGCGACCTCCCGCTCGAGGAGCCGGGGCAGCGCCTCGAGGAGGAGGTCGAAGCCCTTCTGCGCGGCGAAGCGGGAGACGATCCCGATCAGCATCACCCCGGGCGGCGCGTCGATCCCCAGCTCGGCGACGAGGGCGCTGCGGCAGCGGCGCTTGCCGGCGGGGACCTCCCGCGAGTAGCGGGAGGCGAGGTGCGGATCCGATTCGGGGCTCCAGGTGGCCGGGTCGACGCCGTTGAGGATCCCCACCAGCCGGTCCGCCCGGCTGCGCAGCATCCCGTCGAGGCCGAAGCCCTGCTCCGGCCCCTGGATCTCCTTCGCGTAGGTCGGCGAGACGGTGGTGACGAGGTCGGAGAAGGCCAGCCCCGCCTTTAGGAAGTTCACCTGATCCCAGAACTCCAGGCCGTCCGGCGTGAAGGCGTCCCAACCGAGCTCCAGCTCGTCGACGACCGTCTTCGGGAAGATCCCCTGGTAGCCCAGGTTGTGGATGGTGAAGACGCTCCTGGTGACGCCCGGGACGGCGCCCTTCCTGCGCGCCAGCTCGAGGGCCGCCAGCGCCGTCTGCCAGTCGTTGAGGTGGAGGAGGTCGGGAGGCCTCCCGAAGCCGGCTTCGGCGATCGGGAGCAGGCGCCGCGAGAAGTGGGCGAAGCGCGCCGCGTTGTCCGGGTACTCTTCACCCCCTTCGCCGTAGACGCCGGGCCTGCCGTAGAGCGCGTCGTCCTCCACGAAGACCACCCGGGCGCCCCCCAGCGCCGCCTCCATCAGGCCATCGTCGCGTCGCTCGAGGCCGTGCGCGGCGCGGTCCACGCTGCCGTAGAGGGGCGTGGCCACCACCACCTCGTGGCCCCTGGCCGCGAGGGCGCGGGGGAGCGCGCCGGCCACGTCGCCCAGGCCGCCGGTCTTGGAGAACGGCGCCACCTCGGCGGAGGCGAAGAGTATCTTCACGGCGCCGCGACCTTGCGGAGGAAGGCCGCGGCCTCCTCGGGAGGCGTGGAGTTGATCCAGCAGCCGGAGGCGCGCTCGAACCCGCCCGAGGTGGTCACGGCCGGGGCGACCTCGAGCCGCCAGTGGGCGCTGGGGGATGGCTCGCCGCGCAAGGGGCCGCTCGACAGCGCCAGGTTGTACGACGGCTGCTCGAGGGCCTCGCCGACCTTCCGCAGCACGGATCGCAGCGTCCCCGCCAGCGCCGCGAGCAGGTCGTCGGAGGACGAATCGAAGTGGGAGGCGTGCGCCTTGGGGAGGATCCACACCAGGAAGGGCGTGGGCGACGCCCACGGGCAGACGGCGACGAAGCGCTCGCCCTCGTTGACGATCCGCACGCCCTCCCCCCTCTCCTGGCGGATGATGTCGCAGGTGAGGCAGCGCTGCTTCCGCCGCCAGTGATCGGCGCCGAGTTCGGCCTCGATCGCCACGTCGCGGGGCACCTCGGGCAGCGCCAGGAGCTGGCTGTGCTCGTGGACCAGCGTGGCGCCAGCGGCGGCACCCTGGTTCTTGAAGACCGACACGTAGGCGAGGCGCTCGTCCCGCGAGAGGTCGACGATCCGATCCCGCCACACCCGCAGGACCTCCGCGATGCCGTCGATGGACATGTCCGCGAAGGCGAGGTCGTGCCGCGGCGTCTCCACGATCACCTCGTGGGCGCCGACGCCGGAGATGCGATCGAAGAGCCCGTGGGCGGCGCGGACCAGCTCCCCCTCGATCCGGAGGGCCGGATACCGGTTCGGGAAGACGCGGACGGACCACGCCTCGGCCCCTTCCGCGTCGGCGGCGCGGCGGCGCAGGAGCTCGTGGGGCGTGGCCCCCTCGTTGCCGGGGCAGAACGGGCAGAACCGCCCCTCCTCGTGGGGTGGCGCCTCCGCAAAGTCGCTCGGCCGCGCCGCGCGCTCGGCCGCGAGGATCACCCATCGCCCGGTGATCGGATCCCTGCGGAGCTCGGACAAGGCATCACCCGATCGTGCGGCCCCTGCCGAAGCGCTTGGCCGTGAGGAGGTTGGCGTCCGCCGCGTCGATGAACTGCGACGGCTCGGTGAACTCGCGGGACATGGCCGCGATGCCGATCGAGATCGACACCGCGATCTCGCGGTCGTCGAAGACCACCCGGCGGGCCGCGATCTGTCCGAGGAGCCGCTTCGCGAAGAGGCGGGCGTGCTCGATGGTGCTTTCCGGCAGGACGATCGCGAACTCGTCGCCGCCGTAGCGGGCGATCAGCTCCTCGCGGCGGATCATCTTCGTGCGCACCAGCGTCGCGATCTCGCGCAGGACGGCGTCCCCCGCCAGGTGCCCGTGCTCCTCGTTGATGTTCTTGAACCGGTCGAGGTCGAAGAGGAGGAGCGACAGGGGCCGATCGTGGCGGGAGCAGCGGGCCATCTCCCGCTCGAGGAACTCCATGAGGTAGCGGCGGTTGTTCACCTCGGTGAGGCCATCGATGATGGCCATCCGGTAGATCTCCTCGTGGTAGAGGGCCTCGACGCTGCCGGCGCCCAGGTACTTGAAGATCGTGCCGCCGACCTTGATGAGGTCGCCGGAGCGCAGCGGCGCCTCGCGGGGCGGCCGCACCTCCTCGTCGTTCAGGAACGTCCCGTTGGTCGAGCCCAGGTCCTGGAGCACGAGGGCGCCGTCCTTGGTGCGCACCACGCAATGCCTGCGGGACACGCTCTCCTGCTCCACCACCACGTGGTTGGACTGGTCGCGGCCGATGAGCAGCTCGGTGCCGTCGACGGGGATCAGCCTGCCCATGCCGGCGCCGTAGATGATCACCAGGCTGCCGGCAGCGCCGCCGCTGGAAGGCAACTGGTTCGCGCCGGTCCCCGTGCGGATGACCGTGGTCTCCTGCCCTCGCTCGTATTTCATCAGACCTTCCACGTGCGTTGCTCGAAGCTCTCGTCCGGGACCTCGAACGTCAGCCAGCCGCTCGTCGGGAGGCGCTCGACCTCGACGGCCCCGCGCATCCCTCGCACGGCGAACCGGGCGGCCTGTCCCGCCCGGAGGCCGAGCTCCGAGAGACCGAACGACATCTCCACGATGCTGCCCAGGCAGCCGGCGCCGAGGGTCGTCCCTTCCTCCGCACTATAGGGCAAGAGCTGGCCCGCACGGAGTTTCACGCCGATCTCGATCCGCCCCTCCTCGAGCTCGATGTCCAGGCGCAGCTCGTCCACCTCGGTGAGGAGACGTGCGGAATCCTCCCACCTGGGGTCGAGGCGGAGGTGGAGGTGCTCGGGATCGAAGCCGAAACGCAGCTCCTCGAAGCTGCCCACCGCTTGGTGCATGGCGATGCCCCTCGCCTCAGACGCGTGGTAGGACCCGGCGCCCAGCCACTCCAGCCAGCTCGTCTCGCGGCCGTCGAGGCGGGGGCGGAGGAAGCCCGCGGGGGGGACGAAGGGGGAGGACTCCAGGCCTCGCCCCAGGCCGATGGGCGTGAAGGCCGCCGTGGGCGACGCGCGCCCGAGGAGCCGAAAGACCGCCTGGATCCTGGACCGGAACAGCCGATCGAAGTCGCTCTTCGTCTCGGTGAGGAAGTCCTCTCCGTACCACCAGAACCAGTCGGAGGCCTGCGCCGCGAGGAGCTGCTCGCGGGCCGCCGCCAGGCTCTCCTCGGAGGCCCCGGTGCGCTCCGCGTCCCGCAGCGCCTCCTTCGCCTCGCCCACCAACGCCCATGCCGCCCGCTCCTCGGGGTGCCCAATCCAGATGCGGAAGTTGGCGTCGATCCAGGAGCCGGCGTGGATGCGCTCGATCCGATCGGGCGGCGCCCCGCGCGCCGCCCTCGCGCCGATCGTGGTGGTCTCGATCCCCGCCTCCCTGGCCTCCAGCCGCCGGAACAGGTCCTCCAGGAAGTGGCGCCCCGACTCGGGGTAGAACTCCCAGGGGTTCTCCCCATCGAGGATCACCGCGACGACGGGCGGCTCGCCGCCGGTGCGCGGCGCGGCGTCCGCGATCCGGGAGAGGTTCCCGAGGAGGTCGGCGACGGCGTCCACCGCCGGGCTGCGCGCGTACTGGAAGCCAATCGCGTCGGAGATCCCCCGATCCCGAAAGACCATGGTCAGCTCCCGGTCGCCGGCGCGCACCCGCCACGGCCGAAAGAGCGAGGAGACGCGATCGGCGCCGTGAGGCAGGGAGCGGAAGAGCACCTCCTCGTCGGACGCCAGCCACCGGGCGCCGGCGCCGGCGAAGACCTCGAGCGCCTCCGGCGAGACGCTCCCCTCCGCGGGCCACATGCCCTCGGGCGCCGCGCCGAAGAGCCGCTCCATCTCCCGGCAGGCGCGGATCACGTGCGCCTCGGCGTCGTCCCTGGCGCGAAGGCGCGGCGGCAGCTCCACCCCCGGCATGGCCACCTGCGCCACGTCGGTATCGCAGATCAGCGGGAGGATCGGGTGGTAGAAGGGCGTCGCGGACAGCTCGATCGCGCCCTGGCCGGCCACCTCCTGCCACGCGGGGATCACCGAGGCGACGATCCGGGCCTGCGCCTCCAACAGCGATCGCTTGTCGTCCTCGCTGAAGCCCCGCCCTTTGCGGATCAGCTCCCGGACCACCTCCTCCTCCGCGCGGGCGGAGAACCCCATCCACGCCAGGTTGAAGAGGACCTGGAGGTCGCGCAGTTCGTCGTCGCCGAAGCGGGTCGCCACCTCGTCCAGATCGACGTCGGTCATGTCGGCGCCGCGGAGGTGGAGGAGCTCGCGGTAGCGGGGCAGCGGGCGGACCCCTTGCTCCCAGCTCACCATGAAGAAGTTCCGGAGAAGGAACTTGCGCTCGGGCGCGCCGAGATCCGCGGCGGGGAGCTCGGTCAGCTCCAGGTAGCGGTCGTGCCCCCTGCCCGCTGCGTAGTCCTCGAGCTGCTGCAGCAGCACCGGCGTGAAGTTCACCGTCCCGCGCACCGTCGGGTGGCGAGCGTGGATGCGGGCCATGTCCAGGTAGCCCCGGGTGGCGTGGAGCCGCACCCAGGGGAGAACGTACGACCCGCTCTCCGGATCGCGGTACGGGGGCTGGTGCATGTGCCAGAGGAAGGCCAGCTCGACCCGTGCCATGGCGCCTAGAGCCTCTCTCGTTCTCCGCCCGGCGCCCTCGCCCAGGGGAAGGCGAGCGCCGCGATGGCGAGGCATAGGAGCGCCGCGCCGATCCGGTAGCCGAGCCTCTCCGCGAGCGGCTCTACCGAGCGCCCCCCCAGCACCAGGGGGTGGTCGAGGATCGCGTCGATGCTCGAGACGCCCCCGAGGATCGCGAAGACCGCGCTGCCGAGGAGACGGATGCGGCTGCGCGGCCGCTTGCGGGCGAAGAGCTCTTCCACCCGGGCACGATGCCAAAGGATCCCCGGTGGATCCAGCGTGCGCGCGAGGCTCAAGCCCTCCCCCCCTCGATCCGCATGCCCTTGGGGATCACGACGATCCCCTCGGCGGAGACGTGGAAGCGGCGGCGGTCCTCCTCGGGGTCGTAGCCGATCACCGTCCCCGGCGGGATCTCCACGTTCTTGTCCACGATGGCCCGGCGGATGCGGCAGCGCCTCCCGATGTCCACGCGCTCGAAGAGGATCGACTCCTCCACGCGGGCGTAGGAGTTCACCCTCACCTGCGGTGAGAGGACGCAGCGGTGGACGCTGCCGCCGGAGAGGATGCAGCCCTCCGAGATCAGGGAGTCGGTCGCCTTGCCCACCCGGGCGTTCTCCGCGTCGGCGAAGACGAACTTCGCCGGCGGGAAGTTGTGCTGCATGGTGAAGATCGGCCAGCGATCGTTGTAGAGGTTGAAGACCGGATCCACGTCCACCAGGTCGAGGTTCGACTTGTAGTAGGTGTCGATCTCGCCGACGTCCCGCCAGTAGCCCCGCTCCTTCGGGCCCTGTCCCGGCACCGAGTTCTGGGCGAAGTCGTAGACGAAGACGCGGCTGCGCTGGAACATCTCCGCGATGATCGACTTGCCGAAGTCGTGCGCCGACTCCCTGCCGGCGTCCCGGACGATCTCGCGGACCAGGGCGTCGGTCGTGAAGATGTAGTTGCCCATCGACGCCAGGATCCTCGACGGGTCGCTCGGCATCGTCTTTGCCTCGGCGACGGAGGGCTTCTCCTGGAACCCCACCATGCGGCCGGTGGGCTCCATCTCGATCACGCCGAAGCTCGGCGCGTCCGAGCGCGGCATGGGGATCGCCGCCACCGTGCAGTCGGCCCCCATCTCCCGGTGGAAGTGGAGCATCTGGCGCAGGTCCATCCGGTAGACGTGGTCGGCGCCGAAGACGAAGACGTGGTCGGGCTCCTCGTCGGTGACGAGGTTGAGGTTCTGGTAGACGGCGTCCGCCGAGCCCTTGAACCACTCCGGGCCCGTGCGCATCTGGGCGGGCACCGTCTCCACGTAGCTCCCCAGCATCGCCGAGAGGCGCCAGCCGCGGCTGATGTGGTTGTTGAGCGAGTCCGACTTGTACTGCGTGAGGACCTTGATCTTGGTGAAGCCGGAGTTGGCGAAGTTGGAGAGGACGAAGTCGACGATCCGGTAGCGGCCGCCGAAGGGGACGGCAGGCTTCGCCCGATCGCGGGTGAGCGGCTCGAGGCGGCGTCCTTCGCCACCCGCCAGGATCAAGGCGAGCGTTCTCGACATGGCGGCTTCGTTCCCGAGAGGTCGCGTGGAGCCGACGATCTAGGCACCGCCTCGCCGGTCCTCAACCGGGCCGCCGTGCGTCCTGTCGGCTTTCCGAAACGCGGGGATCCCTCGGGGCCCCGCCCAGCGCCCGCTTTGGGATCCGCGCCCCGCTGCACATCTTTGGGGGGCCGGTGCCTGGCGGCCCGGGGAGGGAAGGCCATCGATGAAGTGTCGCGACGTGATGTGGAGCAGCCCGGTCACCCTGGCGCCCGAGGAGACGGCGCAGGCCGCGGTCCGCAAGATCAAGAGCGCCGACGTCAGCGCGCTCCCCGTCGTCGACGAGGACGGCCGCTACCTCGGCCTGGTCACCGAGCGGGCGCTGGTGCGGGAGGTGATGGCGGAGGGGCTCGATCCCAAGCTGACCCGGGTGACGCTGATCCTCGATCGCCGGGTGCCTTCCTGCGATCCGGACGATCCGGTGGCGGTGGCGCTTCGCCGCATGGACGAGGCGCGGACGAGGTGGATCGCGGTGCTCGAGAAGGATCGGGTGGCGGGCCTCATCGGCACCCGCGACATCCGCAAGGCGGCCCGCGAGTCCGACGCCCACGAGCTGCACGCCGTCACCGACGCCGCGCTCCTCCACTGAGCGCCGAGGAGGTTCGCGCGCGCCCTCGAGGCGATCACCTCGCCTCGAGCGCTCGCAGCCACCGATCCGCCTCGGCCAGCTCGTCCTCGGAGAAGACCCGGACGCCCTCGGCGGCGAGCAGCGCGGCGGTCACGCCGACGCCGGGGATCCTCTTGCCTTCGAAGGACCCGTCGTAGATGGTCGAACTCCCGCACGACGGGCTCCGCTGCTTGAGAACCGCGACGCGGACCTCGTGCCGGACCGCGAGCTCGAGGGCGGCGCGAGCGCCCGAGCGGAACGCCTCCGTCACGTCCGCGCCGGCGATCGTCACCACCTTGGCGCCGCCCGCCCACACGCCTCTGCCGTCGCCGCCCCTCAGCTCGGCGGCGGGGCGAGGGATCGGCAGCCCGCCCGCGACCTCCGGACAGATCGGGACGAGCCGCCCCTCCGCCTTCCAGCGGGCGATGGTTCCGTCTCCGATCGCCGCGTCCCTCCCGTCGTAGCGGACTCGCTCG
The DNA here is from genome assembly GCA_035565615.1 of Vulgatibacter sp. Taxonomy (GTDB): domain Bacteria; phylum Myxococcota; class Myxococcia; order Myxococcales; family Vulgatibacteraceae; genus Vulgatibacter. The sequence goes on from DATMSB010000125.1 coordinate 62,379, forward strand.
CCCAGGAAACAGGCGCTGATCAGGATCTTCTCCATCTCGTCCGGTGAACCTCATCGGCCACCCGTCTGCTCCCGGATCGTGTCGCCGCGGACGAACGACCATGCTCGGGCACCCGAGCAGGAGTAGGCCTCATCCGAAGCAGCAGGTCCATGGTCTCCCCTCGCCCGCGGGCCTTCCCGGTTCAGACCACCTGGAGGAACCGGGCCACCACCCGCTTCACGCCCACCCCCGGGAAGCGCACCGAGATCTTGTCGCCGTCCACGTCCTCGACCATGCCGACGCCGAACGACGCGTGGCGCACCGGGGTGCCGGGGGTGAAGGAGGGGGTTCCGCCCTGGCGCGAGGGCCTTCGGGCCGCGGGTCGCGCGGGCGCCGGAGCGGGGCGCTGATCGAAGGAGTAGTCGATGGTGTAGCGATCCTCGAAGCCGTCGTCGTCGTCCAGGTCGATGTCGGCCTCCGCCTCCGGATACTGGTCGTAGACCACGTGGACGCCCGCGGGCGCGCGGGCCGCGGGCAGGGAGGCCGCGGCGCCGAAGAGCTCGCGGGGGACGTCCCCCAGGAAGCGGGAGGGCTCGTTGAACCTGAGCTCGCCGAAGAGGGCGCGGGCGTTCGCGAGGGAGAGCACCAGCCGCCTCTTCGCCCGGGTGAAGCCGACGTAGCAGAGGCGGCGCTCCTCGGCGATCCCCTCGGGATCGCCGACGCCGTCCTCGCCCCCTTCCGCCTCCCGGATCGAGCGCACGTGCGGGAAGACCGTCTCCTCCATCCCGGTGAGGAAGACCTCCTCGAACTCGAGGCCCTTGGAGGCGTGGAGCGTCATCAACGCCACCTTGGGACCGGAGACCTTCTCGTCGGCGTCGCCCAGCAGCGCGATCTGTTCGAGGAATGCGGCGAGGGGCGTCGCGGCCTCCTCGGGATCCTGCGACGGCTCCCAGCCCTCGTCCCACTCCCGAGCCGCCCCGACGAGCTCGCGCACGTTGTCCAGGCGATCCATCGCCTCGTCGGTCCCGTCGGCGAGGAGCGCCTCCTCCATCCCCGACTCTCGCAACGCGGCCTCGGCCACCTCGCCGGCGGACGCCTCGGAGGCCAGGCGAGCGAGGCGATCCACGAGCTGGGCGAAGGCCTGCACCCTGCGCTGGGCGGCGGCCGCGAGGCCGGGCACCTGGGGCCCCTGCCTGCAGGCGTCCACGAGCGACACCTCCCACGCGGCGGCGGCGGCCTCCACCCGGCCCACCGTGGTGTCGCCGATCCCGCGGGCGGGCTTGTTGATCACCCGCAGGGCGTCGGCGTTCGACCGCGGGTTCAGCGCGAGGCGCAGGTACGCGGCGAGGTCCTTCACCTCCGCCCGCTCGTAGAACGAGCGTCCCCGCACGATCACGTAGGGGATCCTGCCGAAGCGGAAGGCCTCCTCGAGCACGCGGCTCTGGGCGTTGGTGCGATAGAAGACCGCGATCTCGAGCGGGTCGACGCCCCGCTGCAGCGAGGCCCGCACCATGTCGGCCACCCGCTCGGCCTCGTCGCGCTCGTCGCGAGCCACGACGAGCCCGAGGGGCGCGCCCCCGGAGGCGTCCGTCCACAGGCGCTTGTCCATCCGGTTGGGGTTGCGCCGGATCACGGCGTGGGCGGCGTCGAGGATCACCTGGCTGGAGCGGTAGTTGCGCTCCAGCTTCACCACCTCGGCGCCGGGGAAGTCCTCGGGGAACGAGAGCAGGTTCGTCACGTCGGCGCCGCGCCAGCGGTAGATCGCCTGATCGTCGTCGCCCACCACGCACAGCCCCGCGCCGGCGCCGGCGAGCATCTTCAGCAGCCGGTACTGCACGTGGTTGGTGTCCTGGAACTCGTCCACGAGCACGTGTTGGAAGCGGGTCCGGTACTTCCGGAGGACGTCCGGCGCCTCTTCGAAGAGCTCCACCAGGCGGGAGAGGAGGTCCCCGAAGTCCACCGCGCCCGCCGCGGCCAGGGCCTTCTGGTAGCGGCGGTAGAGCTCGGGCGTCACCCGCGACAGCTCGTCCCAGCCGGGACGCGCGGCGAGGTCGTCCGGCGTGTGCCCGTGGTTCTTCGCGTCGTCGATCCGGTGGAGCACCCGGCGGGGATCCACCAGCTTGGGATCCACGCCGGCGGCCTTCATCACCCGCTTCATCTCGGCGAGCTGATCGGCCTCGTCGTAGATCACGAAGCTGCGGGGGAGGCCGATGATCTCGCCGTCGCGCCGCAGGATGCGCGCCCCCGCAGCGTGGAACGTGGAGATCCAGGCCTCGCCCGCCGAGGGCCCGAGGAGCCGCTCGAGCCGCTCCCGCATCTCGCCTGCCGCCTTGTTCGTGAAGGTGACGGCGAGGATGCGCCACGGCTCGACGCCGTGGGCGACGACCAGGTTCGCGATCCGGTAGGTGATCACCCGGGTCTTGCCCGATCCGGCGCCCGCCAGGACGAGCAGGGGACCGCCCGTATGCGTGGCGGCGCGGAGCTGCTCGGGGTTGAGTAGGGATGGGAGCTGGGAGGGATCGAAGGTCATGGAGCCGAGACGCCAGCCGGCGGCGGCAGGCGCCGAAAACGACGCTGGTCTTCCAGCGAGAACGCGCGCGGCGCCGGGCCCATTGCCGCCGTCGACGGGCAGGACGGGGATCCGGGGGAACCCGGGGCCCCTGCGCGGGCAGGGGCCCCGAGGCTCGGATCCCTACTTGACCCACAGGCCGCCGCAGGATTCCTTGAGCTCATCTTCGGTGAGCAGTCCGCCCATCGAGTAGTGCACGAACGCCCACTCGTCGGGCGTGCCGCAGCTTTGCCTGCAGGTGCCGAGATAGTCATCACCCTTTTCACAAGGCGTGGTCCGGAAGGTGATCCCGAGGTTGTTGCAGATCGCCTCGATCTGCGCCGCCGTCACGCTGGAGCCGCGGTACTCCTGGCAGCTCACGCCCTCCAGCTCGCAGGCGCCGACGAGCGCGCCCGGGACCGAGTCCTCCGTACAGGTGTTCGTTCCGTTCGACCCTCCGGAGCCTCCACCCCCCGACCCACCGCCACCGCCGCCATCCGAACCCCCGCAGCCGATCGCGATCGCCCCGGCGGCCAAGCAGCTCACAGCCAAGATCCAAGTCGACTTCATTCGGCAACCTCCAGGGGCGTCCAGGTCCCCGGCACCGGCCATACACGGTGGTACAGACTTTTTCCACCACGACCGGCCTCGCGGTTGATCGCCCCACGTGGCCGGTGCTACCTGTCGCCTTCCCCCTCCCGACGCAGGAAGGCCCATGCTCCGCATCGTCCCCCTGGGCGGCCTCGGCGAGGTCGGCCTCAACGCCATGGTCTTCGAGTCGGAGGACGAGGCGTTCCTGGTCGACTGCGGCATCATGTTCCCGCAGGAGTCGCTCGGCGTCGACGTGGTGCTCCCGGACTTCACCTACCTCCGGGAGCTCGGCGACAAGCTGAAGGGCGTGGTCCTCACCCACGGGCACGAGGACCACATCGGCGCCCTCCCCTTCCTCCTTCGCGAGCTGTCGCTGCCGGTGTGGGGATCCCGGTTCACGCTCGGGCTGCTCGAGCCCAAGCTCGCGGAGCACGGGGTCCGGGCCGCGCTCTCCGAGCTCTCGGCGGGCGACAGCGTGGAGGTGTCCGACGCCTTCCGCGTGGAGGGGATCCGCGTCACCCACTCGATCCCGGACGCCCTGGGGCTCGCCATCCACACGCCGGAGGGGCTCGTCGTCCACACCGGCGACTTCAAGATCGACCACACCCCGGTGGGCGATCTCCCCACCGACCTGAAGCGGTTCGCCCGCCTCGGCGGCGACGGCGTCCTCGCGCTCCTCTCCGACTCGACCAACTCCGAGCGGGCGGGATCGAGCCTCTCCGAGCGCCAGGTGGGTGCCGCGCTCGAGGGGATTTTCGCCGAGGCCCGCTCCCGGATCTTCGTGGCCACCTTCGCCTCCAACGTCCACCGGATCCAGCAGGTGATCGACGCCTCGAGGCGGTTCGGTCGCAAGGTGGTGCTGGTGGGCCGCTCGATGCAGCAGAACGCGCGCATCGCCGCCGAGCTGGGCCTGCTCGACGTCCCCGTGGGCGCGATCGTCGACGAGCAGGAGGCGCGACGGCTCCGCCACCGCGAGGTGACCGTGCTCTCCACCGGCGCGCAGGGGGAGCCTCGATCCGCGCTGGTGCGGATGGCCCTGGGCGATCCGAGCGCCCCCATGCCGATCGACGAGGGGGATCTGGTGATCCTCTCCTCGCGGTTCATCCCCGGCAACGAATTGGCGATCGGAACCATGATCAACCGCCTGGCCATGCGGGGCGCGCAGGTGATCTACGAAGGGGCGGAGGACATCCACGCGTCCGGCCACGCCTATCGGGAGGAGCAGCGGCTGATGCTGCGCCTGACGGAGCCCCGGCACTTCGTGCCCATCCACGGCGAGTACAGGCACCTCGCCCGGCACGTGAAGACCGCCCACGAGGTGGGGATCCCGGATTCGGCCTGCCACCTCATCACCGACGGCGAGGTGCTGCAGTTCGAGGGAGGGTGCGCCTTCGTGAACGGCTCGGTGCCCTCGGGTCGGGTGTACGTCGACCGACGGGGCGGCCCCGACGTGCCGGAGCTGGTCCTGCGGGAGCGGGCCCTCATCGCGGAGACCGGGCTGGTCACGGCGGTGGTGGTCCTGGATCGGGCGAGCGGGGCGCTGGTCCGGGGGCCGGAGATCACGGCGAGGGGCACCGCCGTCCCGGACGAGGAGGAGCTCCTCGCCGACGTCCGCCGGGAGGTCCACGACGCGCTGGGCGCGCTCGGCCCCGCGCTCCGCGCCGACCCCGGGACGGTGCAGGAGGAGGTGCGCAGGGCCGTCCGTCGTGCCTATAAGCGCAGGACCGAGCGCAAGCCCGTGGTGCTGCCGCTGGTGATCGAGCTGTAACGGAGGAAGACAATGCCATCGTTCGACATCGTCTCGAAGGTCGACCTGCAGGAGATCGACAACGCCGTCAACCAGGCCCGCAAGGAGCTGCAGGGGCGCTGGGACTTCAAGGGCGTGCCGGTGGAGATCGCCCTCACCGAAGACAAGAAGAGCCTCGTCCTCAAGACCGACGGCGAGGAGCGACTCGACGCGGTCTGGGACGTCCTGCTCGGCAGGCTCCTCAAGCGAGGCCTCACCGCCAACTCCCTCGAGCGCGGCAAGAAGGAGCCGGTGGGCGGCAAGCAGTTCAAGCAGCTCGTCACGCTCCAGCAGGGGATCCCGCCCGACAAGGCCAAGGAGCTCGTCAAGCTGATCAAGGACACCAAGCTGAAGGTGCAGGCGTCGATCCAGGGCGACACCGTCCGGGTCTCCGGCAGGGATCGGGACGATCTCCAGGCCATCATCCGGTTGTGCCGCGAGAAGGCGGACTCGCTCCACCTCGACATGCAGTACGAGAACTTCCGCGACTGAGCGAGCGCCCCACCCCGGGCCGCGCGCTTTGCCGCGAGGCCGCGCAACGAACAGGTTTTCCCCAGTGACCGAGAAGAAGAACGTCCACATCGTCACCCTCGGCTGCCCGAAGAATCGGGTGGACTCCGAGATCATGCTCGGCGGCCTGGTGGAGGACGGCTGGCAGCTCACCGAGGCGGCGGACGACGCCGAGGTCATCGTGGTCAACACTTGCGCCTTCATCGAGGCGTCCAAGACCGAGTCGATCGAGGCGATCCTCGAGGCGTCGAAGTGGAAGGAGAAAGGTCGCGCGCGGAAGGTCGTGGTGACGGGCTGCCTCTCGCAGCGGTACCCGGAGGCGATCGCCCAGGAGATCCCCGAGGTCGACCACATCCTGGGCACCTCGGCGTACGCGCAGCTCCCCTCCCTGCTCGCCGACGTGGCCGGCGCGCCCAGGCAGGTGATCCCGGATCCGGACTACATCCACACCTCCCACACGCCGCGGATCAACTCGCTGCCGTCGTACACGGCGTACCTGAAGATCGCCGAGGGCTGCGACAACCAGTGCGCCTTCTGCATCATCCCCACCCTGCGCGGCCACCAGCGCTCCCGGCCGATCGACGACGTGGTCGCCGAGGCGCGCAAGCTCGCGGCGGATGGGGCACGGGAGCTGAACCTGGTGGCCCAGGACCTCACCGCCTACGGGCACGAACTCCCCGGCCGACCCAAGCTCCACCAGCTCGTCCGCGCGCTGGGCGAGGTGGACGGCGTGCGCTGGATCCGCCTCCACTACGCCTACCCGCGAAACTTCCCCGACGAGCTGGTCGCCGCCATCCGCGACACGCCGCAGGTGGTGAAGTACCTCGACATGCCCGTGCAGCACGCCAGCGACCGGCTCCTGCGCGCCATGCGGCGCGGCCGGGACTCCGCCTTCCTCCGGGAGCTGCTGGGCAAGCTGCGCCGGGAGATCCCCGGGATCGTCCTGCGCACGTCGCTCATCGTGGGGCTGCCGGGGGAGACGGAAGGTGACTTCGAGGAGCTCCTCGCCTTCATCCGGGAGCAGCGCTTCGACCACCTCGGCATCTTCCGCTACTCCAGGGAGGAGGAGACCCTCGCCGGCGAGATGGAGGATCAGATCGACGAGGAGGTGAAGCTCGTGCGGTGGGAGCGGGCCATGGCCCTGCAGGCCTCCATTCGCATGGAGCAGCAGCAGGCCTGGGTGGGCAAGGAGATCGAGGTGCTCGTGGAGGGGCCCCACGACGAGACCGAGCACCTCCTCGTGGGCCGGCACGCGGGGCAGGCGCCGGAGATCGACGGCCAGGTGATCATCAACGATCTCCCCGAGGGAGGCGTCGGCGCCGGCGACATCGTCAAGGTCCTCGTCGAGGAGGCCTACGAGTACGACCTGGTGGGGCCGGCGACCGGCGTGGTCCTCCGGGCCCCCGAGGTGGCGCATCCGGTGCGCCACCGGGTGAAGCTGCCGATCTTCGTGGCGCAGCGGTGACCGGCCGGTTCACCAGGGAGGTCGAGGTCGCCTCCCGGCTCGCCCGCGAGGCGGGCCGCGCGATCCTCGAGGTGTACGGCGGCGAGTTCGAGGTCTTCGAGAAGCCGGAAGGGGGCGGCCCCGTCACCGTGGCGGACGCCCGGGCCAACGAGATCATCGTCTCCGGCCTGCGGGAGGCGTTCCCGGGCGACGGCGTGGTCGCCGAGGAGTCGGAGGTGAACGCGGACCCGGAGCGGTTCGAGCGCTGCTGGTTCGTGGATCCGCTCGACGGGACCAAGGAGTTCACCCGCCGCAACGATCAGTTCGCCGTGCACGTGGGGCTCGCCGTGGCGGGAGAGGCCCGTGCGGGCGTGGTCTTCCAACCCACCGCCGATCGCCTCTTCGCCGGGGTGGTGGGGGAGGGCTGCGTCCTCTGGTCGGGGGGGAGGACGCGAGCGGTGCGGGTGGCGAAGGAGCCGCACGAGCCCTTGCGCCTGGTGGCCTCGCGCTCCCACCGCTCCCGCTGGACCGCCGCGATCTGCGAGCCCCTGGGGATCGAGCGGGTGGAGGGCGTCGGCTCGGTCGGGATCAAGTGCGCCATGGTCGCGAGCGGCGAGGTCGATCTCTACGTGCACCCCAGCCGGGTGAGCTATCGCTGGGACGCGTGCGCCCCGGAGGCAATCCTCCGGGCGGCGGGGGGCTTTTTCGCCGACCTCTCCGGCGCCGCGCTTCGCTACGACGTCGGGGAGCTCCAGAACACCCGAGGCCTCCTCGCCTGCCACCCCGCGATCGTCGATCGCGTCCTGCCGATCGTCGCCGACGTCGGCCGCCACGCCCGCATCCTCTGAGCCTCGGCCCGCGGGGCGCGCTCGAGAGGGAGGCGCCGTCCGCCACCGGTCACCATCTGACTGCCCCCTTGCGCCTGGGGCGGGGCGATGGACATCCATGATCGCCGACCCGGCCCTCTCTCACCCGCGGGGGCCGACCGCCGCGCTGGAGGAGGACGCCATGCTCCACTACCGATCCACCGGGAACCTGGCGATCCGCCCCTGCGAGGTCTGCGGGATCCTGGTGCTCCACGAGGAGGGGGCGCCCACCGCCTTCACCCGGCGGGAGGACGCCGACATCCAGCCGTGGCGGTGGCGTCCGTTCCCGCACAACGCGCCGGGGGGGCCGAGCTGCATCGGGGGTGGCCCGGCCGCCCGGGCGATGAGGCGGGCGTCGACCCTGGGCCGCGACATGGCGGGCCCGGCGGACGACGAGCCCGCCTGATCGCCGCCGGGCTGCGAAGGCGATCCGCGGATCGCCGCCACGCCGCGCGGATGGCAGGGAACGCCGGCCGAGCGAGGGGATCAGCGGCCGGGGATGGCGGCCCGTACCCGGGTGGTGCCCGCGGGGAAGGCCTTGGCGGGATCGAAGTCGGCGGAGGCGACGTCGGCCTTCACCTCCGCGTCGCGGAACGAGAGATCGTTCTCGCTGCCGTTGGACTGCACCACCACCGAGCGGGACACCTGTCCGGTGGCGGCGTCCACCAGCAGGAGCACCTTGGTGAAGCCACCGCCCGGCCGAAGCGGTGTCAGCTCGAGCACCACGCCCTCCCCCAGGTTTCGCGAGGATCGGGCGATGGAGAACTCGTCCGCGAGGCGGCCCTTCCCCCACATGAAGGTCACCGCGGCGGAGAGCTGCCCGACGTCGACCGCATACTCGGTGGCCTGCTTGGTGTCGGGATCGTAGGTCCAGCTCCGATCCTTCACCAGCAGGAGGATGCGGCCGTCGTCGTAATCCCAGCGCATCAGCGGGCCCGTCCCGCCGACGGGCTTTCGAAAGCGCATCCTGCCGGTGGCCTTGGAGTCGCCGAGGCGGGACGGGATCCCCGCCTGGGCGAAGGACTGCTCGAAGCGGGTGTCGAACCCCTGGCTCTTCTCGTAGAACGCCTGCACCCGGGCCACCACGTCGGCGACCTCGGGGGCGACCGAGCCCTTCGCCTTCTGTTTCCCAGGGAGGTCCGCCTGCGTAGAGGGACCCTCGGCCTTCGCCGGCGCGGCCGAGGCCAGGGTGGGCACCGCGGCGAACACCAGCGCTGCCAGGATGTGGTTCCTCATCTTCGCTCCTCTCTGCTCCCCGCGGCGTCGACGCCCGAGGGGTCCCTTCCCGATCCTTCCAGCAACCGCCACGACCTCGGAGACGATCCCGCGGCCCGGATGTTCACGCCGCCACCTCTCAGCGAGCGCTCGACCAGAGGCGCTCGGCGCAGGCGTCCACCAGCGCCTCCACGCCCTCGCGGGTCGCGGCCGAGATCAGGAAGACCTCGGGGGGATCCTCGCGCCGGCGCAGCTCCTTCGCGAACGCATCCGCCCGCGCCCGCGCGTCCGGGAGGTCGCACTTGTTCAGCGCCACGATCTGCGGCCGCCCCGCCAGCTCCGGGGAGTAGCGGGCGAGCTCGCGGTTGATCGTCGCGAAGTCCTCGGCTGGATCGCGCTCTGGAGCCAGGTCGGGCGCGGAGGCGTCCACCACGTGCACGAGGATGCGACACCTCTCCACGTGCCGGAGGAACTGGTGCCCGAGGCCGGCCCCCTCGCTCGCCCCCTCGATGAGCCCGGGGATGTCGGCGACCACGAAGCTCCGATGATCCTTGTATCCGACAACGCCGAGGTTCGGGACGAGGGTGGTGAAGGGATAGTCGGCGATCTTCGGCCTGGCCCGGGAGATCACCGAGATCAGGGTCGACTTCCCGGCGTTGGGATAGCCGACCAGGCCCACGTCGGCGAGGAGCTTCAGCTCGAGGGTGAGAGTCACCTCCTCCCCCGGCGTCCCCGGCTGGGCGAAGCGGGGGGCCTGTCGGGTCGAGGTGGCGAAGTTCATGTTGCCGAGACCCCCGCGGCCGCCCCTCGCCGCCACCCACTCCTGCCCCGGCTCCGCCAGGTCGGCGAGCTGCTCGCCGCTCCCGTGGTCGAAGAAGACCGTGCCCACCGGCACGCGGAGGATCAGGTCCTCGCCGGCCCTCCCGTTGCAGTCCGATCCCATCCCGGGCTGGCCGTTCTGCGCCCGGTGGTGCTGCTGATAGCGGTAGTCGAGGAGGGTGGTGAGCTGGGGATCGGCGCGGAAGATCACGCTGCCGCCATCTCCTCCGTCGCCGCCGGAGGGGCCGCCCTTGGCGATGAACTTCTCGCGACGGAAGGCGATCGCGCCTCCCCCGCCGTCGCCCGCCTTGACGAAGATGCGGACCTGGTCGACGAACTTCATGCCTGCCACGCCTTTCGCCACGCGGTCGGTCCCCACGCCTCCCGCGGCGGGGCGCGTGGCCTGTCGTATAAACACGAAGACCGCGGCGGCATGTCCATGCCCCGCGGTCCGCGTGGAGAAGCGCCTGGACCGATCGGTCAGGCCTGGGGGATGACCGAGACGCGCTTGCGATCCTTGCCGAAGCGCTCGAAGGTCACCACGCCCGGCACGGTCGCGTAGATGGTGTAGTCGCGGCCCATGCCGACGCCGGTCCCCGGATGGATCTTGGTGCCGAGCTGTCGGACGATGATGTTGCCGGGGATCACCGCCTGCCCGCCGTAGCGCTTCACGCCCCGGCGCTGGCCACGGGAGTCGCGGCCGTTGCGAGACGATCCCTGGCCCTTCTTGTGTGCCATTGCCTGCTCCTGCTCTCTCGGGCCGATCAGCCCGTGATCTGGGTGATCTTGACGGCGGTGAAGGCCTGGCGATGCCCGCGGATTCGCTTCCAGCCCTCCTTCTTCTTCCGGAAGGAGAAGACCTTCTTGCCGCGGCCCTGCTCGAGGATGCTGCCGACGACCTTGGCCCCCTCGACGATCGGCATCCCGATCTTGGGGGAGTCGGTGCCACCGAGCATCAGCACCTCGGCGAACTCCACCTGGTCGCCGGACTCGCCGGAGAGCTTCTCCACGCGGAGGGTGTCCCCCTCCTGGACCCGGTACTGCTTGCCGCCCGTCTTGATCACGGCGTACATCGAAGACCTCGATCGTTCGCTCGAGCCACTGCCTCGGCTCGGAAGTCACCGGTCGGCCCCGACGACTGGTGGGCCGCCCGCGAAAGCGGCTGATCTAGGGGATCGCCCCCACACTTGTCAAGCATCGTTCGGTGGCCGTTTCGACGCCTGCCGCCGGGGCGCGGCAGCCGCCCTTCCCTGCTCTCCAAACCTGCGAGGGGGCCGACCTCAGGCGTCGGCCTCCTCGCGAGAGGGTTCGGGGATCGATCGAGGGTCGCCATCTTTGGCGGCGACCCGTGTCGCTACCGCCGGCGGCGGATCAGCGCGGCCGCGCCCAGGGCGAAGCCCAGAGCCAGCAGCCCCGCGTCAC
>DATMSB010000126.1:0-9090 GCA_035565615.1 Vulgatibacter sp.
CACCGTGCCGAAGAGGCCCACGAAGGGGGCGGTCGCGCCGATCGTGCCCAGGACCCAGAGCCTCGTCCGCAGGCGGAGGCCCACCTGCGCTCGCTCCCGATCCACCGCGGCCTGCATCGCCTTGGGGGTCGCCTTGCCCGCCCGGACGAACGCCGCCAGGAGGATGTCGGCGAAGGGCGTGCCGGAGCGCTCGCACGCCGCCCGCGCCTCGGCGATGTCGCCGCGGTAGAGGCATTTGATCACCGCATCCGACAGCCGGCGCGACGACTCGCCGAGGCCCCAGAGGGCGAGCGCCCGCTCGATCGCGACGAAGACCCCGATCAGCGAGAAGAGGACGATGATCGCCATCGCCGCGCCGCCGTCGAGGGCCGCCGTCCACACATCGGAGAAGTTCTCCACCCGGATCCTCCGTCGAGCCGTCGGAAACAAGCGCCGCGGCCTTCGATTCCTTCGGGGCGCCGAGGGGGCGCCTCGATCCCGACACTACGCGAATCGGCACCGGGGATCGCCGCCCGATTGCTCGCGCCGGCGCCCTCCCTCCTGCGCACCCTCCCTCCTGCGCGCCCGCCCCGGCGCACCCCTCCTCGCGGGCGGCCGGTCGCCTGCGCGCCCGCCTCTTCAGCGGCAGTCGAAGAGGAAGTCGTACCTCGTGGTCTGGTCCTCCGCGCAGCGCTCGCTGCAGGTCGGCGCCTCGCCCTCCGCCTCCACCGTGCACCACTCGGGGACGCAGAGCGCGTAGCCGAAGGGCGCCTCGAAGACGGTGGAGCGGTCCGCCGCGCAGGAGGGGTCACAGTCCACGACCGCCCCGGACTCGTCCACGGCGCAGTACCAAGGCGGGCACGCGGGCTCCCCCGGCGGGCAGTAGAAGCGCTGGTCGGCGAAATGCCGCGGATCGGCCCCCAGGGGGATCCCGGAGACGCCCAGATCGTCGCCACAGGCGAGGGTGGACGCCGCCAGGAGCGCGAGGACCAGGGTCGCCCCCCGTGCGAGAGAGGACGGGCCGCAGCCCCCTCCCGGGCCGCGCGTTGCAGGGGTCGCCCCCCGCGCGAGGGAGGAGGAGGCCGAGGTTCGCCGGAGGAGGGAGGGGAGCATGGGAGCGCTTGCCCGGCGCCCGCGAGGCGAGCGCGACGGAGCGGCAGAGTGTACCATCGCCCCCCGATGACGAGGCTCCTCCTCCTGCTGCTCCTCCCGATCCTCGCCTCGTGCGCTCATCGTCCGGACTTCGGCGCGTACGGCCGCCTCGAGGATCCCGGCTTCGTCCTCCGGGTGGTCCGCGAGCGGTGGGAGCGGGTCCAGGGCCTGGTCGCGGAAGGGAAGCTGGCCCTCGACTCCCCCGACGGCAGCGGCACCCTGCGCATGGCGGCCGAGGTGCGCAAGCCCGCGAGCATCTACCTGGAGACCCGCGACTTCCTCGGGATCGCCCGCGGGACCTTCGCCACAGACGGGGAGGCCTTCGCCTTCTATCGCCCCGACGAGAACGAGTTTCACACCGGGCCTGCGACCGCCGAGGACCTGGGGCGGTACCTGCCCTTGGCGCTGCCGCCCGAGCGACTGGCCGGCGCCATGCTCGGCGAGGTTCCCCTCATGGACGCCGAAGACGTCCGCATGACGGTCCTCGAGGATGGGGGCGTATACGAGATCGTGATGCGGCAGGGTGGGGTGTCGCAGCGCGTCCTGGTGGGGACGAAGGATCTGCGCCTGGTGTCGATCCAGACCCGGGGGCTGCCGGAGGTGGACGTCGCCTGCTCCGATCACGAGTCGCTCGCGGAGGACCTCCCGTTCCCGACCACGATCGAGATCTCCGTCCCCTCGCAGCGCACCACCGTCAAGCTGCGGTATACAAGGGCCACCTTGAACCCTCCCTACGATCCCTCGGACTTCGTCCTCCGACCGCCGCCCGGCGCCAAGATCGTGGAGCCCGGATGATCCGCGCGGTTGGGATGGTCCTCTTGGCGGCCCTGGCCGCCGGTTGTACCCGGGGCAGGACCGACGAGCAGAAGGCGGCCGATCGCCGGGCGGAGCTGGCCCGGGCCGCGCCCACGATCCCGGCGTGGATCGACGAGCCGTGGCGAGAAGGGTTCTTCCCGCCCGGTGTCGACGAGGGGGACCCGGTGCCCGGGGGGACCCTCACCGTGCGGGTGCGCTCGGAGCCGGGCAGCCTCGGCTACCTCATCGAGTCCGACTGGTGGCTGTCGCGGATCGTCCTCCACGACGTGAACGAGAGCCTCATCCGCACCGATCCGAGGCGGCATCCGGAGTATCCCTTCATCCCCGAGCTCGCCGAGCGATGGGAGGAGTCACCGGATCGGCTCCGCCACGTCTTCCACCTCCGCAAGGGCGTGCGCTGGCACGACGGGGCGCCCTTCAGCGCGCGGGACGTGAAGTTCACCATCGACCGGATCCTCGATCCCACCGTGCGCGCCGCCCGCCACGCCAACTCCTTCGTCGACCTGGAGGCGCTCGAGACCCCGGACGACCACACGGTCGTCTTCCGATGGAGGAAGCCGTACGTCTGGGCGCTCGCCAAGCTCGCCGAGATCCCGATCTACCCCGCCCACGCGTTCGCCGGCATCGAGGGCGCGGACTTCAACACCGCGCCGTTCATGCGGGCGCCCATCGGTACCGGCCCGTTCCGCTTCGAGTCGTGGACGGACAAGAAGGAGATCGTCCTCGCCCGCAACGACGACTACTGGGGCGAGAAGGCCCACGTGGATCGGGTGGTCTACCGCTTCGTCTCGGAGGCCAACGTCGCCCAGCAGCTCCTCATGCGCGGCGAGATCGACATCGACATCGATCTCACCTCCGAGCAATACGTGCAGGTGGCCCAGGAGCGGAAGCTCTTCGACCGCTACCACCGGGTGAAGTACTTCGACGCCAACTACGGCTTCATCAACTGGAACACCGACAGGCCGGTGCTCTCCGATCCGGCGGTGCGCAACGCGCTCACCATGCTCCTCGACCGGGAGAAGATCCGGACGACGCTCCTCGCCGGCCTCGATCGCACCGCGAACTGCATCTTCTACTTCGACAGCCCCGCCTGCGATCCGGAGTTCGAGCAGGTGCCCTACGATCCGCCCGCGGCACTTCGGCTCCTCGCCGAGCGCGGCTGGGCGGATCGCGACGGCGACGGCGTCCTCGACAAGGACGGCCTCCCGCTTCGCTTCACCGTCAGCATCCCCTCCGGAAACCAATGGGTGGAGCAGGCGCTCCTGGTGTACCGACAGACCCTCACCCGGGTGGGGATCGAGATGGAGGTGCAGAAGCTGGAGTGGTCTGTCTTCCTGGCCCGCCTCCGCGGCCGCGAGCTCGACGCGGGGGTCCTCGCCTGGGTGATGGATCTCGAGAGCGATCCCTACACCCTCTGGCACTCCTCGCAGGTGGAAGGGGGCTCGAACTACACCGGCTACCGAAACCCCGAGGTCGACGCGCTCATCGAGGAGCTGCGGGGCGAGTTCTCCCGGGACGCGCGGATGGCGATCCTGCGGCGCATCAACCGCATGGTCGTCCGGGACAACCCCCAGACCCTGCTCTTCCACAAGCCGCGGCGGGCCCTCGTCCACCGGCGGCTGAAGGGGATCTACGTGTCGCCGATCGAGAGCTTCCAGGCGCGCGACGTCTGGATCGATCCCGAGTGGCGGGACGGGGGAGGGCGCTGACGGTGGGATCCTACGTCGCCAGGCGGCTCCTCGTGATGTTCCCCACGCTCCTGGGGATCACCTTCGTGACCTTCCTGCTGGTGCACCTCGCCCCTGGCGATCCGGTGTCGGCCGCCATGGGCGGCGACCTGCGGGCGGACGCCATCAGCTCGCAGGCGATCGAGCACTTCCGCAAGGAGATGCGCCTCGACGAGCCCCTCCTGGTGCAATACGGGATCTGGCTGGGCAAGCTCGCGTCGCTGGATCTGGGCACCTCGTGGCGCACCGGCCGCGGCGTCGGCGAGCAGATCGCCGAGCGCCTCCCGGTGACGGTCGCGCTGGGCGGGTCGGCGATGGTGCTCGTGTACCTGATCGGCATCCCCCTGGGCGTGGCCAGCGCCGTGCGCCGCGGCTCCCTCGGCGACCGGGCCACCACCGTCGTCCTCTTCGTGCTCTACTCGCTTCCTTCGTTCTGGGTGGGGACCCTCGCGATCCTCTTCCTCGGCGGCGGGCGCTACCTCGACTGGATCCCGGTGCAGGGCCTGCGCTCGCCGGGCTGGGAGTCGCTGTCGGCCATGGGCCGGCTGCGGGACCTCGTCTGGCACGCGGTCACGCCGGTGGTGATGCTCGGCTACGCCTCGCTCGCGTCGGTCTCCCGCTACATGCGCACCGGGATGCTCGACGTGATCCGCCAGGACTACGTGCGCACCGCCAGGGCGAAGGGGCTGTCGGAGCGGGTGGTGGTCTACAAGCACGCCCTGCGCAACTCCCTCATCCCGATCCTCTCGCACCTCGGCACCATGGTGCCCTTCCTCCTGGGCGGGACGGTGATCGTGGAGCGGATCTTCGGCATCCCGGGGATGGGCCTGCTCATGTTCGAGGCGATCCTCGCCCGCGACTACTCGCTCATCATGGGGATCACCACGGTGACCGCCATGCTCACCATGCTGGCGCTCCTCGTCACCGACCTCCTCTACGCCGCGGTGGATCCGCGCATCTCGTACGGGAAGAAATGAGAGCGGGTGCGAAGATCGCTGCTCCCGAGCAGCATCCGGTGCATGCGGGGGCAGAGCCGCCGGTGCCCGCAACGAAGGAGCCGAAGCGGCAGGCCTCCCAGTGGCGGGCGATCTGGCGCCGGTTCGCGAAGGGGCGGCTCAACGTCGCCGCCCTGGTGGTGGTGCTGGTCTTCGCGCTCCTCGCCGTCTTCGCGGACTTCCTCGCCTCCGACATGCCGATCGTGCTGCACCTGGACGGCAAGACCCACGTGCTGCCCAACCTGAGGTCGGAGACGAGCCGACCGCCGGAGCTGCGCCGCCTCGACCCGGAGGGGCTCTGGGAGGCGATGGGGCCGGAGGACTGGGCCATCTTCACGCCCGTGCGACGGGGGCCCTACGACGTGGATCTGCTCGCCCGGCTGGAGCCGCCGTCGTCCCGCCACTGGCTCGGGACGGACGCCATCGGCAGGGACGTCCTCGCCCGCATCATCCACGGCACGAGGATCTCGCTGTCGGTGGGCGTGGTCGCCGTGGGCCTCTACGTCCTCATCGGGATCATCCTGGGCGCGCTGGCCGGCTACTACGGCGGCAAGATCGATCTGATCGTCTCCCGGCTCATCGAGGTGAAGATGGTCTTCCCGACCTTCTTCCTGATCCTGACGATCATGGGGATCGTGGAGCGCCCCACGATCTGGCACCTGATGCTCGTGATCGGCTTCACGGGTTGGCCGGGGGTGGCGCGCCTCATCCGCGGCGAGATCCTGCGGGTGCGGGAGCTGGACTACGTGGCCGCGGTGCGGGCGCTGGGGGGCTCCGACGCCCGGATCGTCCTGCGGCACGTCATCCCCAACTCCATCGCGCCGGTCTTCGTGGCGGCGACCTTCGGCCTCGCCGGGGCGATCCTCGTGGAGAGCGCGCTCTCCTTCCTCGGCTTCGGGACCCCGCCGCCCACCGCGTCCTGGGGCGAGCTCCTCACCCAGGCCTACGAGCACGCGGTCACCAGCGGCGCGTGGTGGCTCACCGTCTTCCCCGGCGCGGCCCTCTTTCTCACGGTCACCTCCTACAACCTGGTGGGGGAGGGGCTGCGCGACGCCCTCGATCCCAGGCTCTGAGGGCGACGCGGCGACCGGTCCGGATCCACAGGGCCCCGATGCATGGGAGGGGCCCGATCCCATGGATTCCAAAGGGGAATCGAGGGTAGGGTCCCGGCCCGAGCTGGTGGCCGTTGGGGCCGATGTCGAGAGCCGGTGTTAGGATCGTGAAATGACGAGCAATGGGTCCAAGCTCAAGCTGGGCGAGCTCCTCCTCTCCAGTGGCGCCATCGACCGGTACCAGCTCGAGGCGGCCCTCGGCTACCAGAAGCGCTGGGGCGGAAAGCTCGGCGAGATCGTCGTCGACATGCAGTTCACCGGCGACGATCGGATCTGCGGGGCCCTCGCCAGGCAGCTCGGGGTGCCGGCGGTGGACTTGAGCGCCCGCGAGATCCCGCTCGACGTGATCCGCACCGTCCCCCGGGCGGTGTGCGAGAAGTACAAGCTCTTCCCCTTCGACGTGACCCGACCCGAGAAGGGGCCGGCGAGGCTGTGGGTGGCCATGGCCGATCCCACCAACCTCGAGGCCATCGACGAGGTGCGGTTCCGCAGCGGCATGCACGTCTCCATCGCGGCGGCGCCGGCCTCGGCCGTCGACGCCGCCATCCGGCGCTACATCTACGGCGAGCGCGATCCGGGCGAGATCGTGCCCACGGGCCCGTTCGTCCCACCGAGGCTCTCCGATCCGGTGGCTCCCGAGGACGCCGTCGTCGATCTCACCGACCTGTTCGCGGACGAGGCCCGCTCCGAGCCCGCCAACGCGGCGGCGCTCGAGCGCGAGATCCTGGCGAAGCTCGAGGACCTCGCCACCGGGCGAGGAGGGGGCCGCTCGGTCCCCGCGTGGAAGATCGTCGGCTCCCTGGTGCGGCTTCTGGTGCGACAGGGTATCGTGCGTGACGCCGGCTTCCTCGACGGGCTCGCCGAGGACTAGCGCGGCGAAGGGATCGATTCGCGACGTGCCGCTTTTCTCCGTAGTCGGGCTGAGGACAGAGTTTCGCACCGACGAGGGTGCCCACCTGGCGGTGGACGACGTCTCCTTCGACGTCCGCGCCGGCCAGACGGTCGGTCTGGTGGGGGAGTCCGGCTGCGGCAAGAGCGTCACCGCCCTCTCCGTCATGGGGCTGGTGCAGCCCCCCGGCCGCGTCGCCGGCGGCCGGATCCTCTTCCACGGGGAGGACCTCCTCCAGAAGAGCGAGGCGGAGATGCGGCGGATCCGGGGCAACCGGATCGCCATGATCTTCCAGGAGCCGATGACCTCCCTCAACCCGGTGTTCACCGTGGGGGAGCAGATCGCGGAGGCGGTGCGGCTCCACCTGGGCAAGAGCCGCAAGGAGGCGCACCAGCGGGCCGTCGAGCTCCTCGGCCTGGTGGGGATTCCCTCCCCGGCGGAGCGGGCCAGGGCCTATCCCCACGAGCTCTCCGGCGGCATGCGGCAGCGGGTGATGATCGCCATGGCCCTCGCCTGCGACCCGGAGCTCCTGGTCGCCGACGAGCCCACCACCGCCCTCGACGTCACCATCCAGGCCCAGATCCTCGATCTGCTCCGCCAGCTTCAGCGGGAGCGCGGCCTGGCGGTCCTCCTCATCACCCACGACCTGGGCGTGGTCGCCGAGACCTGCGACCAGGTGGTGGTGATGTACGCGGGGAAGGTGGTGGAGCGCGCGCCGGCGCGGACCCTCTTCGCGGGCCCCCGGCACCCCTACGCGGCGGGGCTGCTCCGCTCGCTGCCGGGCGTGGCGCGCAAGCTCGGGCGCACCCGCCTCGAGGCGATCCCCGGCGTGGTCCCGGCGCTCGCCCACATGCCCGCGGGATGCCGGTTCCGGGATCGCTGCGATCGGGCCCAGGCGATCTGCGGCGAGGTGCAGCCCGCCCTCGTCGAGGCGGGCGCCGATCGGCAGGTCGCCTGTCACTTCCCGCTGCCCGTCGCCGAGGAGGCAGCGTGACCCCGATCCTCGAGCTCCAGGGGCTGCGCACCCACTTCCCGGTGCACGGCGGGATCCTCGGCGGCCAGGTCGCCAAGGTCCACGCGGTGGACGGCGTCGACCTCACGGTGATGCCCGGCGAGACCCTCGGCCTCGTCGGCGAGTCCGGCTGCGGCAAGAGCACCCTGGGCCGCACCATCCTGCGGCTGGTCGATCCGACCGACGGCACCATCCGCTTCGACGGCCGCGACATCACCCGGCTCTCGCAGCGCGCGCTGCGCCCCCTGCGCCGCGAGATGCAGATGATCTTCCAGGACCCGTTCTCGTCGCTCAACCCGCGGATGCGGGTGGGGGACATCATCGGCGAGCCCTTCGCGATCCACGGGATCGCGGCGGGCGCCGAGCGGCAGCGGAGGGTTGCCGAGCTGATGGAGCGCTGCGGCCTCCGCCCCGACATGGCGGACCGGCTCCCCCACGAGTTCTCGGGCGGCCAGCGGCAGCGCATCGGCATCGCCCGCGCCCTCGCCGTGTCGCCGCGGCTGGTGGTGGCCGACGAGCCCATCTCCGCCCTCGACGTCTCGATCCAGGCGCAGATCCTCAACCTGCTCCTCGACCTCCAGGCGGATCTGGGCCTCACCTACGTCTTCATCAGCCACGACCTCCACGCGGTGGAGTTCATCGCGAGCCGGATCGCGGTGATGTACCTGGGGCGGATCGTCGAGCTCGCGCCGGCCGCCGCCCTCTACCAGGCGCCGCAGCACCCCTACACCCGGGCGCTCCTCTCCGCCGTCCCCTCCGTCGACGCCGGCGCGCGCAAGGACCGCACCATCCTCCAGGGCGACGTCCCCAGCCCGATCCGCCCGCCGCCGGGGTGCGCCTTCCATCCGCGCTGCCCCGACGCGGGCGAGCGCTGCACCCGCGAGCGCCCGAACCCGACGCCGGTGGGGGGCGAGGGCCACGCGGCCGCGTGCTTCCTCCACGATCCGGCGGGCACCGGCACCAAGCTGCGCGTCGTCGCCGCCTGAAAGGGCAGGCCCGATCCCCCGCCTCGCGGAGCGCGCGCCTGGGGTCTCGCCGGGGGCCTTTCCGTGCCCGCCGCCCACCGGCCCGGGCCGCCGGAAAGGTGGTAGACGAGGCCCCCGCCCATGCGCCTCCCGCTCTTCTACTTCCTCCTCTACGCCGCCACCGGGATCACGATCGGCTACCTGCCGACGTGGCTCCAGTCCATCGGCCTCGACGGCGCCCGGATCGCGATGGCGACGTCGATCCAGCCCCTCTTCCTCGTCTTCGTCCCGCCGATCTGGGGCCACCTCGCCGATCGGAGCCGCCGCCCCGTCTCCCTCCTGCGCCTCGCGTGCTGCGGCGGCGCGGTGGCGTTCTCCTTCCTCGCGGGCGCCGAGACCTTCGCGGGCGTCGCCCTGGTCCTCGCCGCCCACTCGCTCTTCGC
>DATMSB010000127.1:0-5290 GCA_035565615.1 Vulgatibacter sp.
GACGTCTTCTCCACCGCCGACGGCATGGCCCTCGACGTCTTCTCGGTGCGGGGCCCCGCGGGCGGCAGGCTCGAGCGGGGAAGATGGCGCGCGGCCCGCCGCGACCTCTCGCGGGTGCTCCGGGGCGAGGTGGACGCGGGGGCGCTGGTGGCCAAGGCGCTGCGGCCCTCCGGCCTCCCGCCGCGGCACGTCCCTCCCGTGCAGATCAAGGTCAAGGTCGACAACCGCGTCGCCCGCGACTTCACCGTGATCGACGTCTTCGCCGCCGATCGCCGCGGCCTCCTGCGGGCGATCACGGCGGCGCTGCGCGAGGGCGGGCTCTCCATCGCGGTGGCCCGCATCGCCACCGAGGGGAACCGGGCGATCGACTCGTTCTACGTGAGCGACGCGGACGGCGCGAAGCTCACCGATCCGTCCCGGCTGGCGGCGATCGAGGCGCTGGTGCGACGCGCCGTCGAGGCGATCCCGGGGGCCTGAGGGGTCCCGTCCCGAAGGCACCCGCCGCCTGCCGCCTGCCCGGTACCGGCTCCCCTCGCCGCGGAGTCCCTCCGCGCGCTGCTGGCGACTGCCCACCGGCTGCGTCCCAGGGGCCTTCTCCGCCGCGTCGTCGACGCCGCCGCGAGGACCGCCGGGAGGGCACGGCGAGGGCGTGTGTGGCGTTCTCCCACCGGGGGCGTGTGGAGGGCTTGCACGCCACCAGGGGAGATGGCGAACGTATGTCTCGAAGCGGCGCACGAGGGGGACGGAAGATCGTGCACGCCGCCGCCAGGGGCGGGCAGGAGGGGCGAGGTTGGTCCGGTTCGGGGTCATCACCGCGTACGAGCAGGAGGACGCGAGCTCTCGGAGCCTCCTCGACGCCTGCGAGCGGCACGGGGAGATCGTCGCCGTGGATCCGGCCGATCTGCGGGTCGAGGTGGGCGCGGGGCGGATCTCCGTGAGCGTGTCCAACACCCCCGCCGAGGAGTTCGACGCGTTCCTGCTGCTGCGCGGCGTGGGCGCCGACGGGGACGCCGACTTTCAGCTCGAGGCCTACCGCCTCCTGGAGAAGGGCGGCGCCCTGGTGATGAACGGCCTGGAGCCGCTCCTCTGCGCCCAGGACAAGCTGCGCACGTGCGCGCTCCTCACGGAAGCGGGCGTGGCGACGCCCGCCGTGGCGGTGGTGCAGCGGGCGGGGGAGCTGCCGGGCGCCCTGGAGCGGCTCGGGCCGGCGGTCGCCAAGCCGCAGTGCGGCTCCCTGGGCGACGGCGTGGAGCGGCTCGAGCCGGACGCCGCCGGGATCCGCCGCGCCGAGGAGATCCTGGACGAGCGCAAGGCGCTCTTCCTGCAGGCCTGGGTCGACCATGGGGGCCGAGACGTGCGCGCGTTCGTCGTGGACGGCGGCGTCGAGGCGTCCATGGAGCGGCTCGCCCCTCCCGGCGAGTTCCGCACCAACGTCTCGATCGGCGGCGAGGGCCGCGAGATCGAGCTCGCTCCGGAAGTGGAGGAGCTGGCCGTGCGCGCCACCCGCGCGCTGGGCCTCGACTGGGCAGGAGTCGATCTCGCGTTCGGGCCCGATGGGCCTGAAGTGATCGAGGTGAACGGGAGTCCGAGCTGGAGAGGGATCGGCCGCGCCACGGGACGTGACATGGCCGAGGCAATCGCCGCGCATGCGGCGCGCCGTGTGTCGCAGCGAGGCCTGCGGCGGGCGGCTCACGTCGAAGGGGGCTGAGAAGATGGCTACGAGGAAGGCTACGACCACCAAGCGCACCAAGAGCCGGACGACGCGCGCCGCGCCGGCGAGGTCCACCACGGCACGCAAGACCACCAGCCGCACCAAGACCACCGGCCGCGCCACCACCGGCACCCGGGCCGCGAAGCCGGCCGCGAGGACGAGCGCGCGGAAGGCGAGCACGGGCGGCATGACCGTGCAGGAGGCCGGTCGCAAGGGCGGCATGATCGGCGGGCGCAAGGGCGGCCAGACCGTGCTGCGCGAGCGCGGCCCGCAGTTCTACAGCGAGATCGGCAAGAAGGGAGGCCAGCGGGTCCGCGAGCTCATCCAGCTCGCCAAGGCGATGGAGGAGGAGGGGACCACCACCCGCCGCACCACGCGCACCACGCGATCCACGCGATCCACGCGGTCGCGCAGCCGCTAGTTTGGCGAGAGGTCTCGGCAGGCCGGCCAGGCGTGCGGCTGTCTGACGGTTCAACGGGTCGTGAGCGAGCAACGTCACGCCAAGGGAGGGAAGGGCGATGGCCGAGGAGAAGAAGGGCAGCAAGGGCGCGATGAGCGTCGCCGAAGCGGGGCGCAAGGGAGGCGAGCGCGTCAAGCGGGAGCGTGGTCGCGCCTTCTACGAGGAGATCGGCCGCAAGGGGGGCGAGACCGTCGCCCGGGAGCGCGGCCGGGAGTTCTACGAGGAGATCGGCAAGAAGGGCGGCGAGACCGTCAAGGCCGAGCGGGGCGCGTCCTTCTACGAGGAGATCGGCAAGAAGGGGGGCGAGACCGTGAAGGCCGAGCGGGGCATGCCGTTCTACGAGGAGATCGGCCGCAAGGGCGGCCAGAAGGTGCGCGAGCTCATCGAAGAGGGAAAGCGCTCCGCGGGCACGCCCCCCAAGGAAGAGAAGTAGCCGGCGTCCGTCGGGCGCTCGAGCCTCTGGAGGGGCCCCCGTCGCGGGGCCCCTCCTCGCAACGCGAGGGATCCCTGTGCGTTGCCGCGATGCGCCGTCTTCGATAGCGTGCGCCCGCCATGGCCGACGCTCCCATCCTCGCCATCGATCCGGATCACCCGCAGCCTCGGCTCATCGAGCGCGCGGTCGCCGCGCTGGAGGCGGGCGGGGTGATCGCCTACCCGACCGACACCTACTACGCGATCGGCTGCGACCTCTCGAACAAGAAGGCCATCGAGAAGCTCTACCGCCTCAAGCAGCGCGCGGCGAACAAGCCGCTCTCCTTCCTCTGCGCCGACCTCTCCGACATCTCGCGGTATGCCAAGGTGTCCAACCAGGCCTACCGAATCATGAGGCGGCTGGTACCCGGCCCCTACACCTTCGTGCTGCCCGCGACCCGCCTCACGCCCGAGATCGCCATGACCCGGCAGAAGACGGTGGGCATCCGGGTGCCCCACGCGGCGATCCCGCTCGCGCTGGTGGAGCGGCTGGGCCGGCCGCTCCTCACCACCTCCGCGACCTTCGAGGGGGAGGCCCTCGACGATCCCCGCGAGATCAAGGCGAGGCTCGGCCACGGCCTCGAGCTCATCATCGACGGCGGCTACCAGCTCGACGAGCCGTCGACGGTGCTCTCGCTCCTCGACGATCGCGTCGAGGTGCTGCGCGTCGGCAAGGGCAAGGTCGAGGGGCTCGAGTAGCGGTCGTCGGTCTCCACAAGCGAATCCTTCGGCTCCCCGCCGCAGGGTGCAAAGATGCGCGGACGATGGCTCGCCCGCGCACCCGCGTCCCCGTCCCGGGACCCCTCGATCCGCTCCTCGATCTCTTCCTCGAGTACATCCGGGTGGAGCGCGGGCTCCGGCCCAAGACCGTCGACGCCTACGGGGAGGATCTGCGCGACTACCTCGACGACCTGCACCGCGAGGGGGTGCGCGAAGCGAGCGAGATCGATCCCGGCCACGTCGAGCGGCACCTCGAGCGGCTGGCCGCTCGGGGGCTCTCGGGGCGATCCCAGGCGCGGCACCTCGCCTCCATTCGGATGCTGCACCGGTTCCTGCTCGCCGACCGGATCGCGGACTCCGACCCGGCCCGCGCCATCGAGAGGCCCAAGCCGGAGCGCAAACTGCCGGTGTACCTCGGCGTCGCCGAGGTGGAGGCGCTGCTCGCCGCGCCCGAGCCGGCGACCGTCCTCGGCGCGCGGGACAAGGCGATGATCGAGCTCCTCTACGCGACGGGCCTGCGCGTCTCCGAGCTCTGCGGCCTCGAGGTCGCCGACCTCAACCTGACCGCCGGCTACCTCGTGGCCCGGGGCAAGGGCGGCAAGGAGCGGATGGTGCCGGTGGGCGCGATCGCCCGGGCGTCGGTGGAGCACTACCTCGGCGGCCCCCGGCTCGCCTTATGCGGCGCCGGAGACCCGCGGCACCTCTTCCTGCGGCCGGGGGGCAAGCCGCTGTCCCGGCAGACCTTCTGGCGGCGGCTGCGGCGCCACGCCATCGCGGCGGGGATCGACCGGCCCATCTCGCCCCACAAGCTGCGGCACAGCTTCGCCACCCACCTCCTCGAGCGGGGCGCCGATCTGCGCGCCGTCCAGCAGATGCTGGGACACGCGGACGTCTCCACCACCCAGATCTACACCCACGTGGACTCGCGGCGGCTCCGCGGGCTCTACGATCGATTCCACCCGCGGGCGTAGGGTCCGGTCACTGTCCCGTGATGCGGGTCGGCCTCGTCAGCTTCGTGTTCGTCTTCGCCACGCCGATCTGCCCGGAGGTGTTCGGGCCCCAGCAGTAGACGATCCCGTCGGTCGCGATCGCGCAGGAGTGCTGCGACGCGTGGATCTCGGTGAAGCGAAGCGCCGTGTTCACGGGGGTGGGCTCGGTCTTGTACTCGACGAGGATCGGATCGTCGTCGCTGTCGCCGAGGCCGAGCTGGCCCGTCAGCCCGAACGCGTCCGCGTTTCCGCCCCAGCAGAAGGCCTCGCCCTCCTCGGTGACACCGCAGGCGTGCGTGGCCCCTGCGGACAAATGGACGAGCGGCACCGGTGTGATGGCCGTGACCGGCGTCACGCTGTCCCGGTTCGGGGGGCCGCCATCGCCCAGCCGGCTCAGGCCGGCGACGCCCCAGCACTTCGTTTCCTCGCCCTGCAGGCCGCAGGCGAAGTCGCTGCCGGCGCTGATGTCGGTCCAGACCGCGGAGGCCCCGCCGATCCGAACCGGCGTCGCGGTGCCGGCCGTCGACGGCTGAATCGTCGGGTTCGTCCCGGTGGTCATGGTGCCCCAGCACATCAGCTCGCCGCTCTCCTTCAAGGCGCAGGTGTAGTCGTCGCCCGCGGAGATCTTCGTGTACCCGCCGGAGTCGACGTGCAGGGGCGCGGGGCTCGACGAATACTGCGCCTTTGGCTTGGCGAGCTGCCCCTTGTCGTTGTCCCCCCAGCACCACACGTCGCCGACGTCGTCCAAGCCGCAGGTGTGGAGCAGGCCCAGCGCGAGGTCCGTGAACACGTGGCCGCCCACCACCGCCACGGCGGCGACGGGATCGCGCTGCGAGTTGTTGCCGAGCCGGCCCGCGAGGTTCTTCCCCCAGCACCACGCGGCGCCCTCCGAGGTGAGGCCGCAGGTGTGGCTCGTGCCCGCGAAGATCTTCTCGAAGG
>DATMSB010000128.1:0-18551 GCA_035565615.1 Vulgatibacter sp.
GCAGCACTACCACCTGGAGCAGTACGACTTCTACGGGCGCCAGGAGCGGAAGGAGGCCCGCGGCGGCGCAGCGCCGGGCGGCCAGCAGAAGCGAGAGGGCGGCGCCGAGCGCCGGGAGAGCCCCCGCGAGCGCCGGGACGGCAAGGGCGGCGAGGGCCGGGAGGCCCGCGCCGGCGACCGCGGTCGCGAGGGCCGGGAGGCCGCCGCCGGCGAGTCCCGGAGCCGCGAAGAACGAGAGGCCCGCGCCGACGACGCCCGTGGCGCAGGGGGCCGGGAGGCCCCCGCCGTCGAGCCGCGCGGCGGCGAGGGTTCCCCCCGCCCCGCGGACGCCAGCGGCGGGGACCGAGGGCCCGAGGGAGAGCGGGCCGGCGGCGAGCGGGCGGACGAACCCCGAACCGGCGAGGACGCCGGCGTCCGGGAGCCGGGTACGCCGCGCGCCCTGGGGGAGCCGGAGGGACCGGCCTCGACCCGCGCCGCCTCCGATCGCGACTCCTGAAGTCGCCGCCTTGCGGGGAGCTAAGGTTCTGATAAGGTTGGGCAACTTTCGCCCAGACCCCATCGGCGCAGGAGCTCCTCCCACATGCTGAAGTCCGACCTGATCAGCGTCTTGATCCAGAAGAAGGGGATCACCCAGAAGCAGGCGGAAGCGACGGTCGAGCAGATCTTCGATTCGATGAAGGAGGCGCTCGTCCGCGGGGAGAACATCGAGATCCGCGGCTTCGGCGCGTTTCACGTCAAGCACTACGACGGCTACCAGGGGCGAAACCCGAAGACGGGCGAGGTGATCCCGGTGAAGCCCAAGCGCGGTATCCTCTTTCGCACCGGCAAGGAGCTGCGCGATCGCGTCAACCGCTCCGCCGGCCAGCCCCTCCCGCAGGACGACGAGGACCGCGACGATGGCGATCTCGCGGCCACCGGCGACGAGTAGCCTCCGCGCCATCGCGCTCTGGGGCGCCCTCCTCTCGATCGCCCCCTCCTGCCGCTCCCAGCCCCCCGGGGACGCCCCCTCGCCGCCCGGCGCCTCCGACCCGGCGCCGCCCGCATCCGATCCTCCTCGCGACCGATCCGACGCGGACGGTGCGACCGCCACGGCTCCCCGCGCGGCGCCGGCGGACGGCGCCGATGGGTGGGCGGAGGCCGAGGTGGCCCCGGAGGACGCGCCCCTCCCCGCCCCGGACGAGATCCCCGCATTCCTCGCGCCGGCGGGGGGCGCGGTGGCTCCTTCGGGAGAGCCGGCGAGCTCCGCGGGGAAGAGCGCCCCACGGACCGCGGCGCCGGACGACGATCGCGCGCCTCGGTCCGCGGCCTCCGACGGCGACCGCGCGTCCCCCCCCGGCGGCGCCGCCTCCACCCCCGCCCGCGCCGGCCCGAGGGACGAATCGCTCGAGGCGCTGATGCGGCAGGTCCGCATCGAGGAGGAGGGCTCCGAGGAGGAGGGCTCCTTCGCCTCGATCGTCGACGCCGATCCGCCCGCCTCCCCCGATCGCGGCGGACCGGCGGACGACGAGGCGGCGGGCGCCCTTCGGTCGGCGCGGGGCGAGCCGGCCCGGGAGACGGAGCCCGCGGGAGAGACCGCGCGGTGCGCGGATCTCGTGGCCCGCATCGACGCCCGCATGGACTACTTGCGCCGGGTGGCGGCGGAGCGCGACTCGTTCGCCTACGTGGAGGACGAGGCCGACGCGAACGCCCTGCGCCTGCTCGCGGCGATGCGCCGCTGCGTCGAGCACCCCGACGATGAGGACTGCCGGGCGCCCCCCATGGAGGTCGAGCTCCGGGACGTCGAGCCGCCCCGCCACCAGTTCGAGGTCTGGCCCACGGACCTGGAGGCGGAGCACCGGGATCCCGACGAGGTCCCCCAGGACCCCGGGATCCGGGAGCTGCTCCACCAGCTCGAGGCCTGCCGCAGGCGGCACACGCCCCAGCCCCTGCTCGATCGGCACCGAGGGGGTTGAGCCGCCTCGGGGGGCCCGCCCGCAAACGAGCGCTTGACAGCGGACGTCGAATCCCTAGAGTCGCCGGTTTCCGACCGCACGCGGGCGCCTCCCGCGTGAAGCGTCGAACGATCTTGCGACCCTCGGCGGACCGCGCGCGAGCGCCGGCCCGCCCCCAGACGGCCGAGGGGAGGTGTGACGAATGCCGGGCGTACGTGTCAAGGAAGGCGAGAGCTTCGAGAACGCGATGAAGCGCTTCAAGAAGCAGTGCGAGAAGGCTGGGATCCTCTCCGAGATCCGCAAGCGCGAGCACTACGAGAAGCCCTCCGTGAAGAAGAAGAAGAAGGCGATCGCCGCGAAGAAGCGCGCTTTGAAGAAGCTCCGCAAGGCGGGTCTCTGATCCCTTCGCATCCGAGGGCGCGGTCGGACCCCGCGCCCTCTCCGATCGAATCGAAAAGGTCCGAATCGCGCGCCCGCAGGCCCTCGCTGAGGCCGCGGGCGCGTGGCCGTTTTTCCCTCCGGCGCACGGCGCCGCAGGATCGCCCCGGGAGGATGAGCGATGTCGCTTCGCGAGCAGCTCGACGCCGATCTGAAGACCGCCCTCCGCGAGAAGGATCCGGTCCGGCTCTCCACGGTGCGGATGATCAAATCGGCGATGAAGTACCGGGAGACTGCGCCGGGCGCTTCCGGCCCCCTGGATGAAGCCGGGATCCTCCAGGTGATAGGATCGGAGCTGAAGAAGCGCCGCGACTCGGTCGCCGAGTACGAGAAGGCCGGGCGCATGGATCTGGCCGACAAGGAGCGGGCCGAGATCGCGGTGCTCGAGGGCTATCTCCCCGCGCAGCTCTCCGCCGAGGAGCTGGCAAAGCTGGTGGACGACGCCATCGCCGAGGTGCAGGCCTCCGGCCCCAGGGACATGGGCAAAGTGATGAAGATCCTCACTCCGCGCATCCAAGGCCGAGCCGACGGAAGGGCCGTCGCCGACCTGGTGAAGCAGAAGCTCGCCTAGGATGGCGAGACGGGCTGGACAGATCCTTCCTTGCTGATCGGACGGGACAAGATCCGGGAGATCGTGGAGCGGACGGACATCGTCCAGCTCATCGGGCGACACGTCCAGTTGAAGCGCGCCGGCCGCAGCTTCAAGGGCCTCTGCCCCTTCCACGGGGAGCGGACCCCCTCCTTCTACGTGACGCCCGAACGCCACTCGTACAAGTGCTTCGGCTGCCAGAAGGGCGGCGACGCCATCCGCTTCCTCATGGAGTACGAGGGAAAGGATTTCCTCACCGCGGTCCGAAGCCTCGCCCAGGACGCCGGCGTGCCGATCGCCTTCGATCCGGAGGAGGAGCGGCGCCTCGCCCAGCGGCGGCAGCTCCTGCGCGCCTGCCAGGTCGCCGCCGCGTTCTTCGAGGAGCAGCTCCACGCCCCCGCCGGCCGCGCCGGCCGCGAACACCTCGCCGCCCGCGGCGTCTCGGAGCGCACCGCCAGGGCGGCCGGGCTGGGCTACGCCCCCGCGGGCTTCCAGGGCCTGCGGGATCGGCTGGTCCGCGAGGGCGTCGGGATCGAGCACGCGGTGGGCGCCGGGCTCCTGGGCCTGCGCGATCGCGGAGGCGGAGACGACGCCGCCCGGGCCTACGACGTCTTCCGCGGCAGGCTGATGATCCCCATCCGCGATCCCGACGGGAGGGTGATCGCCTTCGGCGGCCGCGTCGTCGAGGGGGACGACGATCGCAAGTACATCAACAGCCGAGAGACGCCGCTCTACGTGAAGAGCCGCGTGCTCTACGGCCTCGACGTCGCCCGCGACGCCATCCGCCGCTCGAAGTCCGCGGTGCTGGTGGAGGGATACTTCGACGCCATCGCGCTGTGGGAGGCCGGGATCCCCAACGCCGTGGCCCTCTGCTCGACCGTGCTCACCGCCGACCACCTCGCGCTCCTGAGGCGCCTGGACGTCACCGACCTCACCCTGCTCCTCGACGGAGACGACGCGGGCCGGAAGGCGGCGGTGCGCCTCGCCGGACCGATCCTCGCCGCCGGGCTCGCGGCCCGGGTGGTGGAGCTGCCCGAGGGACAGGATCCCGACGACTTCATGAAGGCGAGGGGCCGGGAGGGATACGATCGCCTCGCCGAGATCGCTCCGCCGCTGTCCACCTACGTGGTGGAGGGCGCGCTGGGCGACGCCGAGGGCGCGTACGAGGACAAGCTGCGCTCGCTGGGGAGGCTGCGGCCGGTGGTCGCCGCGCTGCCGGAGGACGCCGCCCGCTCGCTCTTTTTGGCCGAGATCGCGCGCCGGCTGGGGATCGGCGTCCGGGACGTGGCCGGCTTCTTCCGCGGCGACAGGCCGGCCGAGGCGCCGGGCCCTCGCCGCCCCGCGGCGACCGCACCGACCGGCCGCAGGGAAGATCCCTCGGCACCCCCGCGTTCGCGCCGCGGCCCTTCGACGGGGCGGGCGCCCGTCCACCGCAGGGAGCTCGAGCTGGTGGCGAGCCTCTTCGCCTATCCCTCCCTCGCCGCCGAGCTGGGCGCATCGGTCGCCGCCGCAGTCTCGGATCCGGCGCTGCGGGGGCTGGCGGGCGCGCTGCTCGCAGGCGACCTGGGCGCGGACGAGCTCCTGGGCCGGGTGGAGCCGGGGCTGCGAGAGGCGCTGCAGGCGCGGATCCGCGAGGCGAGACGGATCCCCGAAAAGGACTGGCGTGCCGAGGTCGAGGGAGGCCTCCTACAGCTCGAGCTCGAGCGGCTCAAGGGCGAGAGGCGGGCGAGCATCGAGGACCGCGAGGCGCTGGCGTCGAGCCTCGCCAGGGCGGTCGACCCCGAGGAGCGGGAACGCCTCGAGGAAGCGATGGAAGAGTGCACGAGGAACGCGGAGGCGATCCGCGTCGAGATGGAGCGGCTGCGCGAGCGGCTGCGAGGAGAGGCATAGACGGCTCCCCGGTGCCGTTTGAAGCGCGAGCGGCGCTCGCCTCCCGGGCGGGCGGCCAGAAAGAAGAGATTCGACTACAGGAGATGTCCATGGCGCAGCAGACGAGGGCCGCCGGCCCCAAGTCGAGTGGATCGAAGGGGCGGTCGAAGACCGCCGCGCGGTCGGGGGGCGGGCGGAAGACGGCCGGGAGCCGCGACGTGGACGAGAAGCGGAAGGACCGGACGGCCGGCGCGAAGACGGCCGCCAAGGGCAAGGGCGCGACCAAGGTCGCCGCCCGGACCGCAACGAAGGCCAAGGGCCTCGGGAAGGCTGCAGTGGGCAAGAGCGCAGACAAGGCGAAGAGCAAGACCGCAGAGAAGCCGGTGAAGACGGCGGCGAAGACCGCCTCCTCCAAGGGCACGGCGAAGACGCCGGCGCCACGGGTGAAGGCCGCCGACAGGGCGGCCAAGGTCGCCAGGGCGCCGGCCGCCAAGGCCGCGAAGGCCGAGAAGGCGCCCGCCCAGGCGAAGGCGGCCTCCAAGGCGAAGGCGGCCTCCAAGGCGACCAAGGAGGCGAAGCCTGCCAAGGCCGAGAAGCCCGCCAAGGCGGCCAGGGCAGCCAAGGCCACCAAGGCGGCGAAGGCCGCCGCGGTCGAGAAGCCCGCCAAGGCCGCGAAGACCGCCAAGACGACCAAGGCCACCCCGGCCGCGAAGACCGCCAAGGCGACCAAGGCCACCACGGCCGCGAAGACCGCCAAGGCGACCAAGGCGGCCACGGCCGAGAAGCCCGCCCGGACGGCGAAGGCCGCCAAGGCCGAGAAGCCCGCCAAGGCGACCAGGGCCACCAAGACCGCCAAGGCGAAGGCGGAGAAGGCGGCGAAGCTCGAGAAGGTCGTCGCCGCCGCGAAGGCCGCCAGCGGTCGGCGCAGGCCCATGACCTCCGCCGAGCGGGCCAGGCTCCCCTTCCCCGGCGATGACATCGACGAGGAGGAGGACGAGCAGCTCGAGCTCACCCTCGACGACGACGACGACGAGGACGCCCGCCCCGGCGATCGCAAGGAGGTGAAGGCCCTCCTCGAGATGGGACGGGAGAAGGGCTTCCTCACCTACGAGGAGGTCAGCGACTCGCTCCCCGCCGACATGGTCTCGTCCGACCAGATCGACGACGTGATGTCGATGTTCGGCGAGCACGACATCCCGGTGGTCGACGCCGCGAAGGTGGGGTCGCTGGGGCTGGGGGCCGAACCCAAGCCCTCGCTCGTCGAGCCGGAGGCCGACAAGGAGAAGGACAAGGACGACGACGAGGACGAGGACGCCTCCTACGCCAAGTCGAACGATCCCGTGCGCATGTACCTGCGCAAGATGGGTTCGGTCTCCCTGCTCACCCGCGAGGGCGAGGTGGAGATCGCCAAGCGCATCGAGGAAGGAGAGAAGGCGATCCTGCGGGCGGTGATGGGCGCGCCCATGGCGATCGCCACCATCGTGGAGCTGGGCGACCGCCTGGCCCGGGGCAAGATCCGCGTCCGCGACGTGGTGAAGGACGCCCCCGAGGCCCAGGGCGAGCAGGAGAGCGAGCCCGAGACCGAGACCGACGCCGACGAGGACGCTCCCTCCACGCCGACGCGGACGGGGGCCGAGGCGTCCAAGACCGATCAGGTGATCAAGGCCATCCGGCGAATCGAGAGCCTCGACAAGACCTGCCAGAAGATCGACGAGCAGCTCGAGCGCGGCAAGCTCTCCGAGGCCAAGGCCAAGGCGCTGCGCAACGAGCTCGCCGCCACCCAGGACGAGATGGCGGAGGTGCTCGAGGACCTCAAGCTCAACAAGAAGCAGATCGACCGCATCGTGGACGACCTGAAGCGGATCATCCGCAGCGTCGACGAGGCCGAGGGCGAGATCCGCGCCGTCGAGGCGCGGGTGAAGATGACCGCCGCCGAGTTCATGGAGGCCGCCCGCCAGGTCCGCGAGACCAGGGTGCCCCACAAGGCCCTCAAGAAGCTGAAGCTCGCCGACGACGAGATCGAGGAGCTCGATCGGCAGCTCCGCAGCGCCACCCGCCGGATCCGCAACGCGCTCACCGAGGCCAAGCTCGGCGAGAAGCTCGAGCGGAAGACGGGCGGCGTCGAGAAGTGCATCGAGGAGCTGCGCAGGAACTACGACGAACTGGTGGCGGGTGAGCGCCAGGCCGACCGCGCGAAGCAGGAGCTCATCGAGGCCAACCTGCGCCTCGTCGTCTCGATCGCGAAGAAATACACGAACCGGGGTCTCCAGTTCCTGGATCTGATCCAGGAGGGGAACATCGGCTTGATGAAGGCGGTCGACAAGTTCGAGTACAAGCGCGGGTACAAGTTCTCGACCTACGCCACCTGGTGGATCCGCCAGGCCATCACCCGCGCCATCGCCGATCAGGCCCGCACCATCCGCATCCCGGTGCACATGATCGAGACGATCAACAAGCTGATCCGGACGAGCCGCTACCTCGTGCAGGAGATCGGCCGCGAGCCCACGCCGGAGGAGATCGCCGAGAAGATGGAGCTCCCGCTCGACAAGGTCCGCAAGGTCCTCAAGATCGCGAAGGAGCCCATCTCGCTCGAGACCCCCATCGGCGAGGAAGAGGACAGCCACCTCGGGGATTTCATCGAGGACAAGGCGATCGTCAGCCCCGCCGACGCCGTCATCAACATGAACCTCGCGGAGCAGACGAGAAAGGTGCTCGCCACCCTGACTCCTCGTGAAGAGAAGGTCCTCCGCATGCGCTTCGGAATCGGCGAGAAGAGCGACCACACGCTCGAAGAGGTGGGCCAGGACTTCGAGGTCACCCGAGAACGCATCCGACAGATCGAAGCGAAGGCGCTCCGGAAGCTCCGGCATCCGAGCCGCTCCAAGCGCCTCAAGAGCTTCGTGGACACCTAGGAGGATTCCAACCTGCGCCGCATCGGTGACAACCGACGCGGCGCAGGCGTATAAGGCCCCGGACAGGGCCTATAGCTCAGCGGTAGAGCCGTCGACTCATAATCGAACAGACGCAGGTTCGAATCCTGCTGGGCCCACCAAGACGATCGAAAGAGGAAAGGGAAGGAGCAAGAAGTTGCGCGACACGCTGAAGGCACTCGAGGAATTGCAGAAGGTGGACGTCCAGATCGGCCAACTCGTCAAGAGCGGCTCGGAGAACCCCAAGCGGCTCGCCGAGCTCGAGGCGGAGCTGGGCTCGGTGCGGTCGGCGGTGGAGGCGGAGCGGCGCAAGCTCGAGGACATCGAAAAGCAGAAGAAGGCCACGGAAGAGCTGCTCGCAGCGGACAGGGACAAGGTGAAGAAGTGGGAGGCGCGGCTGACCGAGCAGCGCTCGCCCCGCGAGTACACCGCCCTCGCCCGCGAGATCGACATCGCCAAGAAGCAGAACCAGACGGGCGCGGAGGAGATCGTCGAGCTCGCCAGGCAGGTGGAGGCCACCCGCAGCGACCTCGAGGCGAAGGAGGCCTCGTTCGCCGAGACGGAGGCCACGCTCCGCGCGGAGATGAAGTCGCTGCGGGACGAGATGGACGCCCTGGAGGGCCGGCGCAAGGAGCTGGAGAAGCAGCGCGCCACCGCCGCCAAGACGGTCCCCGAGGCGATGCTCCGCAAGTACGACGTGATCCTGAAGCGGCGCTCGACGGTGATCGTGCCGGTGGTGAACGGCGCGTGCAGCGGCTGCCACATGAACCTGCCGCCGCAGCAGTACAACCAGCTTCGCACCCACGCCCGGATCGAGGGCTGCCCCTCCTGCGGCCGGATGATCTACGCCCCCGAGGCGTTCGAGCCGGAGTCCGAAGCCGAGGCCTGACCCCTCCCGCCCGCGGGAGACGAGATCGGGTTCGCCCAATTGGGGCGCTGCGTGGCAGATTGCGCTGCATGAGCAAGCCTTCGCCCGCAGAGGTCCTGCGGTTCATCGCCGCAGAGGAGCCGCTGGAGCGGACCCTCCGCCGCTTCCCCACCATCACCCGCGCCGATCTCGCGGGCCTCCTCGAGGCCCTCGCGCGGGCCGCCGCCTCCCGCGAGGCCGCCGTCGCGTCGGCGGCGCCGCCCTCCCCTCCTCCCCGGGCCAGGGGCCGCGAGGCCGGCCAGCATCGGGTGCTGCGCGTCTACTCGGACGGCGCGGCCCGCGGCAACCCCGGCCCCGCCGGCGCCGGGGCGGTGCTGACCACCCCGGACGGCGAGGTGGTGGAGCGGCTCGGCCGCTACCTGGGCCGCAACACCAACAACTACGCCGAGTACATGGGGCTCATCCTCGGCCTGGAGCGGGCGAGGGAGCTGGGCGCCCAGGAGGTGCACGTCTTCGCCGACAGCGAGCTCCTCATCCGCCAGCTCGAGGGACGCTACCAGGTGAAGGCGCCCAACCTGCGCCCCCTCTTCGCCCGGGCGACCGCCCTCCTGCGCGGCTTCGACCGCGTCCGCCTCGCCCACGTCCGCCGGGAGCTCAACGCCGAGGCGGACGAGATGTCGAACCGGGCCATCGACGAGCGGATGTAACGCGCCGCCGCGTCGAGGCCCGGCCCCCGAGCGCGTGCGGAGGGGCCCGCTCCTCGGGGAGGAGCGGAGCCCTCGCGTCCCGGGCGCAGCCTCAGGGGCCCTTGGGCCGGAAGAGGATCGCCTGGCCCGGGAAGAGGATGGGCTGCCTGTAGTAGCCCTGGATGGCAGCGCCGCCGCCCACGTCCTCCAGGCCCACCGTGGAGGTGTTCCCCAGGAATTTCGCGTCGTTCCCGGAGACCGAGTCGTACACGACGACGATGTCGCCGTCCTCCCAGAGCTGGGCCTGGAAGGTGAGCCAGCCGGTCCGGGCGTTGTAGGTGTAGCCGGTCCACTGGAAGACCATCACCTGCCTGCCGTCGATGGTGAGGGTCTCGTAGTTGAAGCTCGTCCCGGTCTGCGGCCGGAGGTCGTTCCAGAAGGCCACCACCAGGCCGACGTTGTCCACCTCCGACTGGGGCAACACCGGGGCGTCCGCGCCGAGCTTCAGGCCCTTGGTGTCCCCGAAGTAGCCGAAACCGAGGGTGCCGTTGACCGCCGCCCACAACTCCTGACCCGCGGGCAGGACGTTGCCGAAGAAGGGGAAGTCGAACGACAGACCGCCCGGCACCTCGGCGTACTTGAAGGCGATCGTGATGTCGGGCAGCCGAGTCCCCGAGTCCAGGATGTCGATGAACGGCAGGTTCGCCAGGTAGTCCACCTCGTAGAACGACTGCAGGCAGGTGGAGCCGTGGAAGCCCGGCGTGCCGAAGTCGCCGTTGCCGAGGGGCTGGAGGCTCTCCTCGCACCAGTCGGTGAGGTTCGGGAAGGAGACCGCGCCGCGGATCTGCCTCGACGGGTCGAGGTACCGGGAGAGCCCGGGCACCGTGAACCACGTCGCGTCCCACGCCGCGGATGCCAGGGTCACCGGACCGTGGTCGATCCGGATGTCACCTTCCGCGAGGTCGATCGCCGTTCCGTAGACGACGTCCGGCACGAAGGCGACCGTCGCCGTCCGGGAGAGGGTGGCGTACCCGCCGGAGGGGACGATCGCCGCGCCACCGGGCGCCGCGATGGTCACCGATTCGTCGCCGGCGCGGATCACCTTGCCGTCCAGGTCGATGGGATCCGGCGACACGTTGCGGACCTCGAACCACTGGGCGTCGGGATCCGAGGCCGGAGCCGCCATGATCTCGGAGATCAGGAGATCGCCGGTCCGGGGCACCACGATCCTGCGGGTCTCGCATTCGATCCAGTCGTCGTCCTCGATGCAGAGCTCGATGTCGGTGGACTGCAACAGCAGCACGTTGAGCTGACCGCCGGCGGGAAGCGATCGGCCGAAGCGGAAGGAGCGGTTCTCCAGCCCGCCCGGGAACTCCTGGTTGTAGGAGAGCTGGTACGCCTGGGTGACGTCGTACCGCTGGAAGCCGATGCTCGCCGTGCTCCCCTTCGCCTGGGCGATGGTGTTCGGCGTCGCGGCGTTGATCGCGTCGCCGGGCGCCATGGTGCCGTAGCGGTACTCGAAGGATCCGTCGTCATGGAGCACGAGCTGGAAGTTCAGGCTGCCCCGCGCCGAGGCCGTCGTGGAGCCGAGCTTCAGGTTCTTCCACTGGATGATGAAGGACTGCGATCCGCCGGGATCGGTCACGTGCTTGGTGGTGAGCGTCGCCGGGGTGGTCCCGGCCGGCCCGTTCACCTGGAGGTTGGAATCCCAGAAGATCCCCATCCGGGCCCGATCGTTGGTCGCACCCGAGGAGGGCGGGAACGTCGTCTTCGTCGTGGTGAAGTCCAAGGTGGTGAAGTTCGCGATCCCGCGGGGGTTCACGCGGATCGCGGTCTTCGGTGAGCCGCCGGTCGGATCCGGGAACGGGAACGGCAAGGTGATCGAGCCGAAGCTGCTGGTCCCGGGCATGGTCACGCTGGTCGCGCCGGTGGTCCCGTCGATGTCGACGAAGGGGTTCTCGGCGGAGACGTCCTCCACGATCGCGGCCGGCTGCCGGAAGAACGCGGTCCCGCCGCCGGAGGTGTCCCAGCTCAGCGCCACGGAGCCGCCGGCGAAGGTCTCCGGATCGGCCTCGAGCTCGTCGATCCAGGTGGTCCGAACCTCGACCGTCTCCTCGCTGGTGGCGACGCGGCCGTGGCTCTCGACGATCAGCCGGTAGGTGGTGG
The DNA here is from genome assembly GCA_035565615.1 of Vulgatibacter sp. Classification (GTDB taxonomy): domain Bacteria; phylum Myxococcota; class Myxococcia; order Myxococcales; family Vulgatibacteraceae; genus Vulgatibacter. The sequence goes on from DATMSB010000128.1 coordinate 11,478, forward strand.
TCACCGTGGGCGACACCGGGAGGGAGCCGCTGCCCGCCAGGGGCGGCGTGCCCACCGGGGTCCCGTCGAGGAGCTCGATCGACACGCTCGTCGTGTTGGTCGTCGACCAGACGAGCGTCGCGGTCTCGCCCACCTTGATGCGGCTCGGGGTCGCCTCGAAGGTGTCGATGGAGAAGGGATCCTCCACGACGACCTCGACCGAGACGTCCTGCGTGTCCCCTGCGGCCCCCACGCCCCAGAGGTGGAAGGTGTGCTCGCCCCGGGGGAGGCCGCCGACGATCGGGAACGAGCCGCCGGCGAGCTCGTCGGGCAGGGCCCAGTGCAGCACCCGCCCGGAGTCGTCCGAGATCCGCAGGGCCATGGCGCCGTGGGCCTCCCACTCGATCCAGAAGTCCTCGAACGGCGCCGGCTCCGTCGGGCTCACGGAGGCGAAGATCTGCACGGGCGTCGCCACGGAGACCTGGACCCCGACCTCGTGGAAGCTCCCGGCGTTGGAGGCCTCGAGCCGGTACTCGACGCTGCCCAGCGGCCGGACATCCAGGTTCCCGGACAGCGGCACGGTCGGCCTCTGGTGGAACCGCAGCCCGGTGCCGCTCAGGTTGGGGATCGCCGTCTCGAACGAGTGCTCCCAGCCCCAGGTCCCGGACTTGTCCTGGTAGCCGATGGTGGCGAGGCTGCCGTCCGCGACGCCCGGGGTAGTGGGGCTCGTCATCGGTCCGTAGTGGAACTCGAACGACCCGTTCGCCTCCCGCAGGAAGACCTCGAAGTTCAGGTCCGAATCGGCGACGCCCTGGCCGGAGTATCCCTTCCACTGGATGATCAGGTAGCGGCCCTCCGCGTCGGAGCGGAGCGCGTAGAAGAGCTTGCCGCCGTCCCCGCCGTTGTTGGTGTTCTGGTTGGTGATGTTCTGCCAGTAGGGCGCGATGTGGACCTGCTGGTTGTTCCCCAGGATGCCGCCGCCGACGAGCATTCTCCCGTTGGTGGACTTGACGCTGGGGTTGCCGGTCAGCGCCTCGATCGTGAGGTAGCCCGAGGACGTCACGTATAGCGACGAGTAGGTCCGACCGCCGTAGGTGAAGGTGAAGCCCTGCGGGAAGGTGAGCTCCGCCCATCCGGTGCCTCCCTGGAACCCCGGGACGAGCTGCTGGGCATCCGGCGCGCCCTCGAGGTCCACGTAGGCGCCCGGGATCGACTCGGGCGCCCGGGTGAGAGGCAGCCTGGGGAAATGGAACGAGCGGTGCGAGAGCCCGCCGGGGAAGGGGGCGTTGTGGGAGAGGACCGCGAACTCGTCCAGGGCCCCGTTCTGCCATCCGATGGTGGCCGACCCACCGTCGGCCTTGTCGCTGCCCGAGCTGTCGGACATCTCGCCGTATCGGAAGTCGAAGGTGCCGTCCTCGCGCATCACGACCTCGAAGTTCAGGACGGTGGATGGCGACTCCTTCTGCGCGTAGTTCTTGTACTGGACCACGAACTCGCGGTCGGCGCCGGTGCCGACGAAGCCCGTGAGGATCTGTCCCCCGGCGTAGACGAGATCGTCCCAGAACGGCATCAGGTTGAGCGCTCGGTAGTCTGCGCTCGGCATCGGGCGGTTGATGGTCGTCGTGGACGTCATGGTGGTGTCGAACGACAACATCCCGTGGCAGAGCGTGACCGAGGAGCGGCGGAAGCCGTCGAAGAGGAAGGTGAAGCCGTCGGGGAAATCGAGCTTCTTGCACACGCCGGCGTGCGAGCCACCGATCTCGAAGGCCTCCACGCCGGGCATCCCGGTGAGGTCGATGAACGGCTCGTCGATCTCCACCCAGCGCTGGGCCGTGGTCAACTCCGCCCGGGTGGCGTTCGCGGTGGACCACTCCAGGGTGGTGGTCTCGCCGCGGAGGAACTGGTCCGGCGTCGCCGTGAAGCTGAGCACGTCCGCCCGGTTGACGCCCACCCGCAGAATCTCCTGCACGATGGTGCCCGCGGCGTTCTCCAGCTCCAGGAGGAAGTCGGGATCGTCGAAGGTGGGCTGCACCGAGAACGATCCCTCGTCCGCCTCCGCCTGGACGGAGGTCGTGTAGAGCGGCGCGCCGGCGATCGTGCCGTCCGCCGCGAGTTGGAAGATCCGCAGGTGGAGCGCGTCCTGCGTCGTCCATTCGAGCAGCACGGGATCGGTCTCGGAGGTCGCGGTGTCGGGGGTGGCAACGAAGGAGAGCACCTTCGGGATCACCTGCACCACCACGCTCTGGAGCGCCCTGGCGGGCTTGGTCCCGGGAGTGGTGGCCTCGAGGGTGAAGACGTAGGTGCCCGGCGTCGAGACGACGAAGTCGACGTCGCCCTGGTTCGGATGGACGAGGGAGACGTCGTACGTCCCGCCGTGATCGTCGGTCAGCGAGATGGTCGGGATGATCCCGTCGGCGTCGTTGCGGACCCTCCACTGGAAGTGGAGCGGCTTGCCCGCCTCCACCAGGCCCGGCGAGACGATGAAGGAGTCGATCTGCGGGCCGCCGAGGTTGCCGACCTGGAGGTCGACGGAGTCGGAGCCGGCGCTGTTGGTCACCGTCAGCGTGAAGGTCACGTCGTCCACCGACGCGGGCATCGCGACGATGCAGCTCCCCTTCCGGATGTTGGCCGGCTCTGCACTGGCGCAGACGACCTCGCCGTCCACCGCCAGCTCGAGCGAGGTCCCGCCGTCGTTCTCCCAGGCCAGCTCGAGATCGGTGCCCGGGGCGGCGGCGCTCGGCGTGGAGGAGAAGGTCCGGATGATGGGAGCGCCGATGGTGACCGGGAGCGGCGGGCTGGAGACGCGCTCACCGGCGACGTTCTCCACGATCAGGCGGAAGGTCGAGTCCGCGGCCAGGGCCACCTCGTAGCTCCCGCGGAAGGTCCCGGGATCGATGCCGACGTCCACGTCGTCCTGCTCGAGGACTACGTGGGCCGCGTTGACGGCGTCCCACTCGATGACGGTGAACTCGCCGGTGGCCACGCGGCTGGGAGACGCCGTGAAGGTGAGGATGGCCGGCGTCCCGCCGACGAGCACCACCTTCTCGGCCTCGACGGTGCCCGTGGCGCTCTCCGCCACGAGGCGGAACGACGTGGTCTCGGTCACCGACACGCGCATGGAGCCGGAGGCGCTGGCGAGGACCTCCTCCTCGCCCGGATCGATGGCGAGGGTGAGCTCGTCGGCGCCGACGACGGACCAGGTGACCAGGATCGAGGCCGGGTGATCCGGATCCGCCGTGACGGCGGCGGAATCGACGTCGAACTCGGCGATCACGGGCAGGTCGGTGAGGTCGACCTCCACCTCGGCGGTCACCACCTCGTCGCCGTTCACCGCCCGGAGCACGAAGACGCCCGACGGGCCGACGGGGGCGCGCAGGGTCCACTCCTCGAAGTACTCCTCGGAGAAGTCGACCTCGAAGCCGTCGCCGTTCGAGAGCGAGAGGGCGTGGGCGCCCCGGGTGCGCCAGGAGAGCTCCACGTCCATGCCGACCCGCCAGGCGCCGGGCCTCGTGGCCACGAACTCCTCGATCACGGGCGCCACCGCGACCTCCACCGACGCGGTGGCCGACCCGCCCGGACCCTCGGCGACCACGGTGTAGGTGGTCTTCTCCACCGGGGAGACCTCGATCTCGCCGGAGGGCTCCGTACCCTGGCGGATCACGCCCTCGGGCCCCGACACCTCGATGCTGGTGGCGCCGGTGGAGGTCCAGGTGAGGGTCGTCGACTCGCCGAAGGGCACGGGATCGGGATCCGCGGCGAGGGTCACCGTCGGCCCGGCGCGGACGGTGACCTTGGCCGTCCGCTCGACCGAGGTGCCGGAGGCGCCCGTGGCGGTGAGGCGGTAGGTCGTCGTCACCGCGGGCTCCACGGCGATCGAGCCCTCGTCGGCGGCCGCCCCCTCGAGGTCGACCGGACCGCCGGGCTCAGCGGCGATCGCGATGGACACGGCGCGCTCCGTCTTCCAGGCGAGCGTCGCGGACTCGCCGGCGGAGATCTCCTCCGGCGTGGCGGTGAAGAGCTGGATCTCGGGCCGGTTGGGCTCGACCACCTCGACCGTGACGCTCGCCGTCGCGTCCGGCCCGTCCCCCCTCGCCGTGAGCGTGAACGTGGTGGGCTGGGTGACCAGCCGCACCACGCTGCCCTCGGCGACGGGCAGACCCGAGACGTCCACCTCCACGTCGCCCGCCATCAGTTGGAGGGAGGAGGCATGCGCGGTCTTCCAGCTCAGCGTGACCTCGCCGCCGGACACCACCTGGTCCGGCGCGGCCTCGAAGGAGACGATCCGGGGCGAATCGCCCTTCTTCCCCTCCTCGGGATCGGCGCAGCCCGCCACTCCCAATGCCAGGGCGAATGCCGCCAACCACGCGTGCACGTGTCTCGTTTCCATCTGCCTTCCTTTCCAACCGAAGCCGCGCCACCGATCCACGCTCGGCCCCTGGGGCGGTCGATGGTTGCACCATAAATCGATTCGGACGGCGTGCTCAACCGCTCCCTCGTACGCCAGCATGGCGCGAGCCGCGGGGAGACGCGAAAGCGTCCAGGGAATCCCCGCGCTTGGACCGGCCGGTTCGAAAGGAGGAACCCGCCGGCGGCGGGTCGGGAGGGTGGGAGGGAAGGAAAGCGCCGAAGCCGCCCTGTAAGCCGGGTTCTGGACCCGCCTCGCGGCGGGCGACGGACATTCGTCTAGGCCTGCCGTTGCCGGCAGGCTCGAGCGGGCGTACCCGGAGGTCTCGGGACGGGCAATCCCTGCCCTCCCCCTCGCGGGGGAAGGCGCCTCCCTATTCGCCCTTGCTTCAGGTGGGGTTTGGCCTGCCACCTCTGTCACCAGAGGTGCGGTGCGCTCTTACCGCACCTTTTCACCCTTACCGAGGAGCGAGCCCCTCGGCGGTATCTTTTCTGTGCCACTTTCCGTCGGGTCGCCCCGCCTGGCCGTTAGCCAGCACCTTGCCCTGCGAAGCCCGGACTTTGCCTCCCGTGGGCCCTTTCCTGCACCCACCGGCGTCCGTCCGGACGACTTCGGCGCCTCGAGGTGTAACACGAGGCACGGGGCTTTTCATCGACGAGTTTCGGCGCGGCACCGGCTTCAGGGGCCGATCGCGGGAGGGTCCTCGTCCGACCGGCGCAGGCCCATCTCGGCGGAGGGCTGCGCCGTGGCCGGCGCCTTCTCCCTGCGGGAGGCGAGGAGCAGCATGGCGACCCCCACCGTGATGGCGGAGTCGGCCACGTTGAAGACGGGCCACTTCCACACCGCGATCATGTCGGTCACCTGCCCGTCGTGGAGGCGATCGATCGCGTTGCAGAGCCCGCCCGCCACGACCATCCCCAGCGCCGCGGCGCCGACCGCGGACCGGGCCAGGGGCCGCAGACTCCACACGACCACGCCCAGCAGCACGATCGCCCCGGCGCCGAGCAGCCAGTGGGGGACGCCCTCGAGGAACGAAAAGGCGACGCCGCGATTGTAGGCGAGTTTCAGCCACGCCCAGCCCTGGACGACGGTGACGACGCTGCCGTCGCCGAGCCGCTCCTCGGACAGGACCTTGGTCGACCAGTCCAGCGCTGCGGTGACGGCGAAGAGCCCGGATGCGAGGGCGAGGTTGCGCTTCGACAATGGGTACGAGCCTCCGGTGAACGACGGGCGAACCCGATGCCGACGCCGCCCATTCCGCTCGCGAGAGCTTCGGCCGCAGCGCCCGGATCGGCAAGCGAATTCGCGCCCGGCCGCCCCGAGCGAGAGAAACTTTGGCCCCGAAAAAGCGCGCCGAGTCGGTTATGTTGGCCCGCTCTTTGGCGAGAAGGACCCATGCAGGAAACCGCAAACACGTTCAACGGGGAGATCGTCGGCTGGTCGATCCTGGTGATCGCCGCCGCGATCGCGATCGCTTTCACGATCTGGTTCCTGCGGGGGCGCAAGGCCGCCGCCCGCCGGCCCCCCGAGCTGGAGAGGCCCCCCGCGCACCCTCCCGCTCCCCCGCCGCCTCCGAAGGAAAAGGAGGAGGCCCCTGCGCCGGCCGCCCCGGAGAAGGCCCCCCTCTCCAAGGCGGAGGCCGAGGCCCTTCGCAAGGAGGCCTACCGGGCCCGCAAGGCGGCGGAACGCGCCGAGAAGGAGCGCAAGGCCCGCGAGAAGGCCGAGGCGGAGGCGGCGAGGCTGCGCGCGCTGGAGGAGGAGCGCGCCCGCCAGGAGGCCGAGCGCCTCCGGCAGGAGGAGGAGCGCCGCAGGAAGATCGAGGCGGAGAGCGGCCGCACGCTGATCGAGGGTCTCACCCGCACCCGCGAGGGCGGCTTCGTGGCGAAGCTCGCCGGCCTCTTCGGCGGCGGCGGCGCGGCGATCTCCGAGCATACCATCGGCGAGCTGGAGGAGATCCTCTTCACGGCCGACATCGGCGTGAAGACCTCCATGCGCCTCGTCGAGGGCGCCCAGGAGCGCCTGCGCAAGAAGGAACTCGGCGACGCCGACAAGCTGCGCGCGGCGATCCGCTCCGACGTGGCGGCGATCCTCGCCGACGCCCAGCGTTCGGACCCCCGCCCGGTGGAACCCGGCGTGGGCCTCCCCCTCGATCCGTCCCGGAAGCCGTGGGTGATCCTGGTCGTCGGCGTCAACGGCGCTGGCAAGACCACCACCATCGGCAAGCTCGCCGCCAAGCTGGAGGCCCGCGGCCACAAGGTCCTCATGGGCGCGGGAGACACCTTCCGCGCCGCCGCCACCGAGCAGCTCGACGTGTGGGCGGAGCGGGCGCAGGTCCCCATCGTGAAGGGCGAGCACGGCGCCGACCCCTCGTCCGTCCTCTTCGACGCGGTCCAGCGCGGCAGCCGCGAGGGCTTCGACGTGGTGATCTGCGACACGGCGGGGCGCCTCCACACCAAGGCGTCGCTGATGGACGAGCTCAAGAAGGTGAAGCGCGTGGTGGGCAAGGCGCGGGAGGGCGCCCCCGACGAGGTGCTCCTCGTGCTCGACGCCACCATGGGCCAGAACGCGATCCAGCAGGCGCGCCAGTTCCACGAGGCGCTCGGCGTCACCGGCATCGCCCTCACCAAGCTCGACGGCACCGCCAAGGGCGGCGTGGTGATCGGGATCAGCGACGAGCTCAAGATCCCCGT
>DATMSB010000129.1:0-16236 GCA_035565615.1 Vulgatibacter sp.
CAAGGGCGGCTCGGGTGGCTCCGGCGGGTCGGGTGGCTCCGGCGGCGACGGCGGCAAGGGCGGCTCGGGTGGCTCCGGCGGCAAGGATGGCGCGGAGGATCCCGTCGGCTGCGGCGGCGACATGCACGATCCGCGCAACCCCCGCAAGCGCCGGCTCGCGAGCACCGCCCTCCCGATGATCGCGCAGGTGGCGGTCCTCCCGCTCCTCCTCCGCAGGCGCAAGGAGTAGCCCCACCCCGCGCACGGGAACGCGCGAAGCAGGAGCGGGCGCCGGTGCATGCCGGCGCCCGTTCTCTTTCTCGACGTGCTAGGTTCGCGCGCGATGCTCTCCCTCGCAGTCCTCGCTTCCGGCTCCGGCACCAACCTCGCCGCGCTCCTCGGCGCCTGCGCCAGCGGGCGGATCGCCGCCAAGGTCTCGGTCGTCGTCTGCAACGTCCCCGGCGCCCGCGCCCTCGAGCGCGCCCGCGACGCCGGCGTTCCCGCGGTCCTCCTCGATCACGCGGCGTTCCCCGATCGGCCCTCCTTCGAGGCGGCCCTCGACGCCGAGCTCTCCCGGCGGGGGATCGATCTCGTGATCCTCGCCGGCTTCATGCGGATGCTGGGCGCCGCCTTCGTCGAGAAGTGGGAGGGCCGGATCGTCAACGTCCACCCCTCCCTCCTCCCCTCGTTCCCCGGGCTCGCGGCGCCGAGGCAGGCCCTCGCGGCGGGGGTGCGGATCTCCGGCTGCACCGTCCACGTCGTGGACGCCGGGCAGGACACCGGCCCGATCCTCGCGCAGGCCGCGGTCCCCGTCCTCCCCGACGACACCGAGGAGAGCCTCCGGATCCGGATCCAGGCGCAGGAGCACCTCATCCTCCCCCACGCGATCGGCCTGATCGCCGATGGGAAGGTGCGCCTGGAAGGCCGCCGCGTGATCTACGAACGGGCCGTCGACGGGTCCTGCGCGGCGAAGGCCCTCGCCTGCCCCGAGCCGGAGGTGCGGTGAAGGGAGGGGGCGAGATCCCGCTCCCCGACGCCCGGACCCCTCCGCCTGGCCGGGGATCCCGCCCCACCCGGCTCTGGGACGTGGTGGTGATCGGCAACGATCTCCCGGGCCTCGTCGCCGCCGCGCTCCTCGCCAAGCGAGGCCTGCGGATCCTCCACGTCGACCACGGCGCGCCCCACGATCGGCACACCTCCGGCGGCTTCCGGCTCCAGAGCCTCCCGATGCCGTCCCCGCTGCCCCGGGCGAGCCGCTCGCTCCACGCCGTCGCGGAGGAGCTGGGCGTGCTCCCGATGATCGGCCGCTCGATGGCGCCCTTCCCGGGCGGCCTCCAGATCCTGCTGCCGTCGGCCCGGATCGCGCTCCCGCCTTCGGCCGACGCCAGGGCCGCGGAGCTGGCCCGCGCGTTCGGCGCCGCGGGGCCGGGCCTCGCCCGAGAGGTCGAGCGACTCCGCGCGCTCGCGGATCGCGCCGCGGGCCTCTTCGAGGACGCGCCGCCGCTCCCGGCGAGCGGCCTCCTGGAGCGGTGGAAGGCGTCCCGCTTCATCGGCAGGGCGACGGGCGAGCTGGGACCGGTGGCCGGCGGCTCGCCGCTCCTCCTCGCGATCGCCTCGCTGCACCGCCTCTCCTCGAGGCTCGAGGGCGGTCCGTCCGCCCTGGACTTCTCCCGGGCGACGGCGCCCTGGCTCTTCGAGCCGGCGAGGCCGCCGGACGGCGGCTTCGTCTCGATGCTGCGCGCCTCGATCCGCGGGCATCGGGGCGACACCCTCGGCGAGCCGGACGCCCCGGAGCGGATCGAGGAGGTCTCGATCGAGAGGGGGAGGTTCGCGGGGATCCGCCTCGAGGGCCAGGGCGCGATCCACCGGGGCCGGATCGGGCTCGTCGCCTGCCCGCTGGGCGCGATCGCCCCCCTGATCGCCGCGCCCCGCCTGCGCGCGGCGCTCGAGCGGTTCGACGAGCGGCTCCCCGCCGAGCGCCACGTCGCCACCTGGAACTTCGTCCTCTCGGAGGAGGCGATCCCGCCGGGCCTGGGAGAGCTGGCGGCGGTGGCAGGAGACGACGGCGAGGTCACCCTCCTCGAGCGGGAGCCCGCCCGGGACGAGGACGGCAGGATCGCCTCGGGCCTGGTCGCGGTGAAGGCGTCCCGGATCGCGGCGGACGAGGTCGAGGCGAAGCGCCGGGTGGACGCGGCCCTGGAGGAGGCGATGCCCTTCCACGAGCGGCACCTCCGCCACCAGGCCCGGGCGCCCTCGCGGCAGGCGGTCCACCGGGCGCCCGACGGACGCGCCCCGGCGACGCTGCCGATCCGAAGCCCCGTCTCCCGCCTGCTCGTCGGGAACGCGGCGATCCTGCCGGGGTTCGGCCTGGAGGGGACCTTCCTGGCGGGCGGACGGATCGCGGCGCTGGCGGCGGAGGCGGTCGCCAGGGTGAAGCTGTGATCGCTTGATCATTCGGATTTTTCTGCTACCTTGCGCGCTCTTTTTCGGGGCGGGGCCCGCGGGGCCCGCGCGCCCGACCGAGTCTTCGCCGGACTTTCGAGCCTGGCAATGGAGTCGAACATGGCTCGCCGCTGTGACATCTGCGACAAGGGTCCGCTCGTGGGGAACAAGGTCTCCCACGCGAACAACAAGAGCAAGCGCCGCTCGCTCCCGAACCTGCAGCGCATCAAGGCCAACGTCTCGGGTCGCACCATGCGCGTCCGCATCTGCACCCGCTGCCTCAAGGCCAACAAGGTCGAGAAGGCCGGCTGAGAGCGGGTTCGTGGCCCACGAACCCGCGATCCGGAGGCGACCGAGCACCAGCGGGCGCCTCCCTCGCGACGCGCGATCCGAAGCGCTCGATCCCGCCCCTCGCCGCCTCCTTCGGCGGATGATCCGCGGGGCCCTCGCGGCGGCCCTCGCGATCCTCGCCGGCTGCGGCGCCTCGGAGGCGTTGGAGGCGGGCGGCCTGCCCCCTCCCGTCTGCGACCTCCGCTCCCTCGCGACGAGCCTCGTCGGTGCGGCGGATCTCTGCCCCCCGAGCGAGGTCTTCGTCTTTCCGGGTCGAAACGAGGCGAACCCGAGCCCCATCCCGGCGGAGTGGGACGGCGAACAGGCCTGCACCCGTTTCGAGATCGAGGGCGACGGCTGCCCCGACGCCTGCGCCCCGGTGCGCTGCTGGCTCGAGGGGCAGCGGGTCGAGTGCGACTCCACCTGCAGCTCGAGCCGGACCACCTGCTTCGTCCTCCCGGCATCGGCCTGCACCGGGCCCTGAGCGAAGGAGACCGCCATGGGTGAGCTGTCGACCGAGTGGCTCCGCGCCGAGCGCGCGGCGCTCGCCAGGGCGAGGGGGCGCAAGCGCCTGGACGTGATCCTGGACAGCCGCGATCCCGAGCGGCTCGTCCGGGAGCTCCCCGCCGAGGACCTCTTCCTCGCGATCCACGACGTCGGCCTCGCCGACGCCGCGCCGCTGGTGCGCCTCGCCACCCCCGAGCAGTTCCGGACCTTCGTGGACCTCGACGCCTGGAAGGCGGACGAGCTCGACACCCGGCAGGTGCTCCTCTGGCTCCGCCTCGCCCGGGGCGACGACGACCAGGCGTACCGCGCGAAGCTCTCCGCCCTCGACGTGGAGGTCCTCGAGCTGCTGATCCGCTCGATCGTCCGCATCCACGACCTCGAGGAGGACGGAGAACCGGGAGACGAGGTGGAGGGGACCGTCGAGCGCACGCCGGAGGGGCGGTTCATGCTCGTCTATCCCTCGGCGGGCGCCGAGTACGCCGCCGCCCGGCGCCTGATCGACGACCTGTACGCGGAGGATCCCTTTCGGGCGGCGCGGCTGCTCTACGCCGTTCGCTGGGAGCTGCCCAGCGAGCTCACCGAGACGGGGCTGCGCTGGCGAAACGCGCGCCTCGCCGACCTGGGCTTCCCCTCCCTCGAGGAGGCCCTCTCTCTCTACGCCAAGGTCGATCTCCACGCCCCGCTGCCGCCGCCGGGCGCCCCTCCCGAGGAGCCGCCCGGCTTCTTCCTCGCCGCCCTGGAGTCGAGCTCCCTCTTCGACCGCGCCGCCGGGCTGCTCGCCGACGAGAAGCGCGACGAGCTGCAGCTCCACCTCGTGGGCCTGGTGAACGCGGCGATGGTCGCCGACCGCGTCGATCCCGCCGACGTCGACGGGGTGCGCGAGCATGCCCGGATGGTCCGCGACACCCTCTCCCTCGGCCTCGCCCACCTGGCCGGCGACGACGCCGCCGCGGCCTCCGCCCACCTGGCGGCGACCGCGCTGAAGCGGATCTTCCAGATCGGCTTCACCCGCACCCTCGAGCTGCAGTGGCGGGCCCAGCGGCTGGTACACACCCTCCCCTTGCGCCTCCCCGGCGCCGACGGCTTCCTCCCCGAGCCGCCGGACGGCGAGGCGCTGGCCGCGGTGCTGCGGCGCCGGCCCCGCTGCTTCGGCGGTCCCGAAGGGCAGGCCGAGGTGTGGCCCTTCGCCACCCTCGCCGATCTCGCCCGCACCTCCGCCGCCCTCGATCGCGTGGAGGCGCTGGGCAAGCGGCTCGCCGAGCTCGGCCTCGAACCCGCGCGCGCCGCCGCGATGGTCACCCGGGCGTGGGGAGACGCCGGCCTCACCCGCGTCCGCTTCGGCGAGCTCCTCCTCACCGCCGCCGCCCGCTCCGCCGCGGGCCTGCCGCCCGCCTTCGGCGCCGAGGCGCTCCCTGCCGCCTCGTTGGCGACGGCGGCGCGGGCGGCCTTCGGCGACGACGGCAAGCTGGCGCCGGCTTTTCGCGACGACGTGCTCGCCTCGGCGGGCCCGGCGATCCAGGGCGAAGCGGCGGCCGCCCTCGATCGCCTCGAGGCGGAGCTGGGCCCGCAGGTGATCGCGGAGGGCGCCGACGCGCTCGATCCGCGCTTCGCCGCCCCCTGGATCGTGATCGGCTGATCCCCGCGCGTCGCGTCTGCGCTCCCCGGCCTCCACGGCGCGTCGCCGTCAGCCTCGGTGGCGGGGGAGCGACGCGAGCGCCTCCTCGGCGACGCGCTTCAGGTTGCACGCCGCCCCCGGGAAGCCCTTCTCCTTCGCCTCCTCGAGGGCCGGCACCGCGCGCGGATCGCCGAGCTTCGCGAGCTCCCGCGCCGCCCGGACCCGGATGCCACAGGAGCCCGCGAGGCGAAGATCGAGGGAGAGCGCCTGGACCCGATCGACCCGATCGCCCAGGCCCAGCTTCTCCAGGGCCGCGATCGCGTTCCAGCGCAGCCAGTACCGCTCGGACGACGCGGCCTCCAGCAGCGCTCGCTCGATGGCCGGGGTGTGGTTCGCCATGACCACGGAGCGGTCGGCGCCCTTGCGATCGAGGGTGCGAACCACCCCCCTGGCGATGGCGGGGGAATGCGCGAGGCGCGGGCTCTCCGCCAGGGCGGCGGCGAGGGCCTCCCGGGCCTCCTCCACGCGATCGACGGCGGCCAGGGCCGCCCCCCTCCAGGCGCGCGCCTCCGCGTCCGGCGACTCGGAGACCCATCGCTCCGCGAGGCGCAGCGCCTCCCGCGGCCGCCCCTCCGCGATCTCCTTGCCGATCGCGTGGCTCGGCCGCACCGGCAGGATCCCGATCACGCCGGCCACGGTGAAGCCGGCCACCAGCATCGAGGTGAGGAGGGGCGCGCCCCATCCGCGCGCCCGCCTCGGGAGGGCGGCGAGCGATCGCATCGTCCGCCGGAGCAGGAGCGCCGGCCTCGCCCGGCCACGGCGGCGGCTCCGCACCCGCAGCCTCGCCCGGGATCGGCGCAGGCCCATGCCGCCGAAGGGGAGCTCGGGGTTCGCGGCGCCGGGCGGCTGGACCAGGCGGTGGATCGGCTGCCCCAGCGACGAATCGGCGTCGGCGAAGCGCTCGAAGCTGATCTCGCTCCGGGTCATCGATAGCCGCACGCTTTGCGAGAAGAGCACCTCGCCCGGCGCGGCCCGCTCCGCCAGGCGGTTCACCAGATCGACCGGCTCGCCGATGAGCTCGCGGCCGTGGCGGGTCACCTCGCCGGCGGCCACCGCCGCCCGGAGCGTGGCCCCGGGACCGAGCCGCGCCCGCTCGAGGGCGAAGCGATCCTGGAGCGCGGCGGCGCATTGCAGCGTGTCCGTGGGCGAGGTCATCTCCGCGAGGAGCGCCTCGTCGGAGAGGGTCGCGATCCGCCCGCCGTGGGCGACCACCACCTCCCGGACGAGCGCCGCAGGTGTGAGCGAGCCGGTCGCCTCGTCGCCGCCGCGCCAGGTGAAGCGGGCGGCGAGCAGGGTGCGGGAGGCGCTGCGTGCGTCGCAGAAGTCGAACGGTGCCTCGGACATCGGTGGATCAACTTCGCCAAAAAGCCCGCCGATCCGCAAGTTTCCCCGGGGCGATCCTTGCGGCCGGGGCCGCGCGCCGCGTATGGAGTGGGCGATGCGGAACTTGCTCGTCTGCGCGGCGGTCGAGTCGGAACTCGAGGCGCTGCCGCCCCCTTCTCGCCCGGACGATCGCGTCGAGGTCGAGGGCTGCCTCGTGCACGCCGCCGCCGTCGGGGTGGGGCCGGTCGAGGCGGCGCTCGGGACCGCGGCCCTCCTCCGCGAACCCTTCGACGCCGCGATCCTCGTGGGCACCTGCGGCGCGTTCGCGGGATCGGGCCTGGCGATCGGCGCCGTCTCCCTGGTGGAGCGGGCGCTGCTCACCTCCTCCGACGCCGCCGCCGGGCTGGCCTACGTCCCCGCCCCGGCGGCCGGCGCCTGCCTCGCCGATCCGCGCCTCGTGGAGGAGATCCGGACGCGCCTGGGCCTGGCGCCGGCGACCTGCGCCACCGTCGTGGCGATCACCAAGGACGGCGACCGCGCCGCGGCCCTCGCCGCCGAGGCCGACGCCGCCGTGGAGCACATGGAGGCGTACGGCTTCCTGCGCGCGGCCGCACGGGCGGGCGTCCCGGCGGCCTGCCTCCTCGGCGTGGCCAACGAGGTGGGCCCGGAGGGACACGAGCAGTGGAAGCGGCACGCGGCCACGGCCGGCGCCGCGGCGATCGAGGCGCTGCGCGCGCTCCTCCGCTCCCTCCGCTGACCCGCGCCGATCGATCGAGCCTCAGCCGATCCGGCGCAGCAGCTCCGCGATCGCCCGCTGGCAGGTCTCGTCGTAGCCCACCGTGTCGTCGTTCGCGTACAGGTCCAGGTAGTGGGAGAGCCCGCCGCGGTCGAGGCCCCGCTCCTCGCCGTGGGGCGCGAGGGCGTCGAGGACGACCTCCTTGTTCTCGACCGACCACCGGATGGAGGCGCCAATCGCGTCCACGAGCTGCCCGACGAGCGCCTCGCCCAGATCCCGGCGGATCACGTTCGCGCCCAGGGGGAGCGGCAGGGACGTCTCCTTCTCCCAGAACTCGCCCAGGTCGAGGAGGAGCTCGAGCCCCGCCTGGCGGAAGACGAGGCGGCCTTCGTGCACCAGCACGGCGGCGTCGATCTCGCCGGCGCGCAGGGCGGCGACGGACTCCGCCATGGAGGCGCCCGCCATCTCCACCAGCTCGGCGTCCGGGGCGGCGAGGCGCAGGACCGCGGCGGCGGTGGTGGACAGGCCCGGCACGCCGACGCGCCCCAGGGGCGCACTCTTGGTGAGAGCGACGACGACAGGGCCATAGCCCCGGCCCACGCTGCCGCCGTGCGGGAGCAGGTCGTAGCGATCGGCGACCCGGGGAACGTGCGCCACGCTCACCGCGCACACGTCCGCCTCGCCGCGGGACGCCATGCCGTTGAGGGTGTGGATGTCGGATCGGAAGTGATCGAAGCGGATGCCCGGGATGGAGACGTACCCTCGCTCGATGGCGAGGAACATCGCCGCGTCGTCGGCGTCGTCGGAGTAGGCGAGCTGGATCGTGCGCATGTCGGCTCCTTTGCGCCGCCTCTGCGGCGAGTACGAGGATCGATCCTCCGGGGAGGCCGGGGTCACCCCCCGGCAGCGGCCCGCGCCGCCCGCGGCCCGCCGAAGCGGCGGCCCACCGCGTCGCCGATCGCCCCCATCTCCTGGGCGAGGAGCGAGAGCTCGTCGAGCAGGAGCGCCTGCGGCCCGTCGCAACGGGCGCAGGACGGATCGGGGTGGGCCTCCACCAGGAGCCCGTCGGCCCCCGCCGCCAGCGCCGCCCGCGCCAGGGGCCGGACCAGGTCGCGCCTGCCGGCGGGATGCGACGGGTCGGCGAGGATCGGGAGGTGGGTTCGCAGCCGGGCGGCGGCGAGGACCCCCACGTCCAGCGTGAAGCGGGTGGCGGTCTCGAAGGATCTCGATCCGCGCTCGCAGAGGATCACGCCGGGGGCGCCCCCCTGCAGCAGGTACTCGGCCGCGCCCAACCACTCCTCCAGGGTGGCGGAGAGCCCCCGCTTGAGGAGCACCGGCCTGCCCGCCCGCGCGGCGGCCTTGAGCAGCGCGGTCGCCTGCATGGTCCGGGCGCCGATCTGGATCACGTCGGCGAGGGCCGCCACCTCGCCGCAGGATGCGGGGTCCAGGGCCTCGGTCACCACCTTCAGGCCGTGGCGATCCGCGGACTCCCGGAGCCAGCGGAGCGCCTCGAGGCCCAGCCCCTGGAAGTCGCCGGGGCGGGTGCGCGGCTTGTAGGCGCCGCCGCGGAGCAGCCGCGCGCCCGCCCGGGCCGCCGCCCGCGCCGCCGCCTCGACCTGCTCCTCGCTCTCCACCGCGCACGGGCCGGCGGCGAGGACGAGCTCGTCGCCGCCGACGACGAGGTCGCCGACGTGCACCGGCGTCACCACGTCCTCGCCGCCGGCGTCGGAGAGGGGCGTGGCGGTGAGCCTGTCGAGGATCTCCTCCACGTGGGCGGACGCGCGGAAGATGCGCTGTGCCCGGGACGGCACCGGATCGTCGACCTCGACCGCCTGACGGCCCCAGCTCCCCGTGAGGAGCCTGCCCGGCAGCCCGAGCCGGGCCGCCAGCCCCAGGAGCTCGCGGTCGGCGCCTTCGGGGGCGGTCTTGTCGAGCAGCAGGATCAAAGCGCGGCTCCCTTCCAGAGGACGTCGATCACCACGGCGGCGCCAAATAGCAGCGATACCCAGCCGTTGGCCATGAATACCGCATCCCCCTTCGAGCCGCGCCAGGTCGCCACCTGCCCGGCGAGCAGCGCCGCCGCCGCCAGCACCACGCCGGCGAAGTACGCGGCGCCGCGCCCCGCCGCGAGGCCGGCCGCCAGGAAGAACGCCGGCGCCAGGACGTGCAGGACGAGCGAGGCGAAGAGGGTGGCCTTGGGACCGAAGCGCGCGGGGAAGGAGTGGAGCCCCTCCCTGCGGTCGAACTCGAGGTCTGCCAGGGCGTAGACCACGTCGAAGCCGGCGATCCAACAGAGCACGCCCGCGCCGAGCAGCAGCGGGAACGGCGCGAAGCCCCCCGCCACCGCCACCCAGGCGCCGATCGGGGCGAGCGCCAGGACGACCCCGAGCCAGAAGTGGCACAGCCAGGTGAAGCGCTTGGCGAGGCTGTAACCCAGCGCGAGGGGGAGTGCTACGAGTGCGAGGGCGCCGGTGAGCGGGGAGATGGCGAACGCCGCGGCGAGGAAGGCGATCCCGGCCCCCAGGGTCAGCGCCCACGCCGCGGCCGGGCGCACGGTCCCCGCCGCGAGCTCCCGGGAGCGGGTGCGCGGGTTCCTGGCGTCGATTTCCCGATCGGCGATCCGGTTGTAGCCCATGGCGGCGGTGCGGGCGGCCACCACGCAGGCGAGCACCAGCACCGCCGGCCGCCAGCCGATCGGATGATCGACCGCGGCGACCGCCGCCGCGGCGGCGGCGAAGGGCACCGAGAAGATCGTGTGCGAGAAGCGCACGAGGCGTCCCAGGCGCAGGACGAGCGGCGCCTCGACCCGCGCCGGAGTGGCCGTGTTCATCGCGGGACTCCCTCGCGCCTGCAGGCGCCGGCGGGGTCGGTGCGCCCGCGGGCGCGGGCGATCGCGATCCCCGCGCGGGGACGGGTGCTGGCGATCGTGATCCCCGCGCGAGGACCGGTGCGGGCGATCGTGGCCCCCGCGCTAGGACGGGGGCGCCGGCCGCGCAGGCGCATCATCTCGCACCTCCGAAGAGCTCGGGGATGCGGTTCTTCGCGATCCGCACCCAGGGGTGGACCCGCAAGCCCAGCGCCGCGGCGCCCCCGGTGGTGGCGGCGGCGAGCAGCTCCCCCAGCGGGACCTCGGTGTGGGCCGCGGCGAGGGTGCGCACCTCGCCGAGCAGATCGTGGTCCGGGGTGGACGCCAGCGAGTCCGTCCCCAGCACGTAGGGCATCCCCGCCGCGCGGATCGCGGCGAGGTCCGGAAGCCTGCCGCCGATGTGGAGGTTGCTGCGCGGGCAGAGCACGGCGGTGGCCCCTCGGGACGCCGCGAGGGCGAGCTCCTCCGGTGAGGCGACCACCAGGTGCACGAGGAGGGTCTCGGCACCGATCGCGCCGAGGGAGTCGAGATGGCGCACGGGCGTCTCGCCGGGCGAGACGGCACCCTTCCGGGTGAGGATCGGCGCGAAGGCGCCCTCCCCGTTCGCGAGCCAGTCCACCTCGTCGGTGTGCTCGGCGGCGTGGACGCTGCGCACCCCCGGCGCCGGCTCCTCCCACGCGCCCTCGGGGACCGAGGGCATGCCGCCCTCCAGGGCCAGGCCGGCGGCGTACACCCCGGGGACCTCCAGCTCGGAGAGCGCCTCCGACGACACCCCCGCACCGGCGAACGCCGGCCGCGCCACCTCCACCGGCCCTTCCGCCTCGCGGCTCCGCACGGGCCCGGCGAGGGCGCGGATCACGGAGGCGGTGGTCCCGTACGGCGAGTGCGGCACCATCCGCACGTCGATCGCCTCCGTGGCCGGCGCGGCCTCGAGCCTCCTCCGGGCGTCCGCGAACGCCGCCCTCGCCTCCTCCTCGTTCATGGCGAGGATCTCGAGGAAGGACGCGCCCCGCAGGCCCGCCTCGGCGAGGATCGGCGCGGTGACCAGGAAGGTGCAGACGTCGCCGATCGCCACGGTCCCCAGGCCGTGGATGGCCCGAGCGGCCTCGCGGGCCGCGGCCTCGGTCTGCTCCAAGGTGTAGGTGGATCGCACCTTGAGCAACCGGGCGATCCAGCCGGCCATCCCCACCCCGCCCGGCACCTGGCCGGCGAGCACCGCGCACTCCAGGTGAACGTGGCAGTCGACGAGGCCGGGCATGAGCAGCCCGTCGCCCTCGTCCCTCGGGACCCCGGCGTGCCGCTCGATCAGCTCCGCGGCGGGGCCCTTCTCGACCTCTCCTCCGTCGGCGTCGACCAGGACCGCGGCGCCGCCCTCGGGCTCGAGGAGGCCCGTCCCCGGCGACCACAGCGCCTCGCCGACGAGCAGCCTGGCGCCCCGGCGGGCCTTCATGCGGTCGCTCCGACGAGGCCGTAGAGGCCGTCGCGCTGCGCGGGCGTGAAGCCCGCGTCGATCACGTGGCGCTCGATGCCCGCGGCGTTCATCGAGAACACCGAGCCCGCCGCGGAGACCACGTTCTCCTCGAACATCACCTGGCCGAAGTCGTTGGCGCCGAAGTGCAGGGCCGCCTGCCCGACGGTGGGTCCCATGGTGGGCCACGACGCCTGGATGTTGGGGATGTTGTCCAAGGTGAGCCGCGACACCGCCAGGGTGCGCAGGTACTCGCCCGCGCCCTCCTGATCCCCGCGCAACCTCAGCCCGCCGTCCTGGTAGGGCCAGCAGATGAAGGCGGTGAAGCCGCCCGTCTCGTCCTGCAGGTCTCGCAGCTTGGAGAGGTGCAGCGCGCGTTCGTACATGGTCTCGCCCACGCCGTACATCAGGGTGGCGGAGGCGCGCATTCCCAGGCGATGGGCGACCCGCATCACCTCGAGCCACTCGGCGCTCGTCACCTTCTTGCGCGCGATCCGCGAGCGCACCCGATCGATGAGCACCTCCGCGCCGCCGCCGGGGACCGAGTCGAGGCCGGCGTCCTTCAGCCGCACCAGGATCTCCTCGACGCTCATCCCCTCCAGCTCGGCGAGGCAGTGGATCTCCTCCGGGGAGAAGCCGTTGAGGCGGAGGCCGTGCCCCTTGATGAAGCGGACGAGCTCCTCGTAGTAGGGCAGGCGCAGCTCGGGGTTGATGCCGCCCTGCAGGAGCACCTGCACGCCGCCGGCCTCCTTGAGCACGCGGAGCTTCTCGCCGATCTGCTCGAAGGAGAGGTTGTATCCGCCCTGCTTCCCCGGCGCCCGAAAGAAGGCGCAGAAGCGGCAGGCCGTGGTGCAGACGTTGGTGTAGTTGACGTTGCGCTCGACGATGTAGGTGACCCGGTTCTCGGGGTGGAGCTGCCGGCGGCGCTCGTCCGCGGCGGCCCCCAGATCGGCGAGCGGCGCCTCCTCGAGCAGGCGCGTTGCCTCCGCGGCGGAGATGCGCTTGCCGGTGGCGGCACGACCCAGGATCGCGTCCACCCCCGCCCGCTGCAGCGCGCGGTTGGGGACGGGTGCGGCGAAGTGGAGCTGGGGCGGCAACAGCCCCGCGGCGTTGGCGCGGCGCAGGTACTCGGCGAGCCCCTCGCGTTCCTTGCGCCCGAGGTCGAAGGCGAGCGACTCGGCGAGGTAGCGCCGGTAGGGCTCGGGATCGGTCTCGCCCCGCTCCACCGCGTGCGCGAGCGCGATCTGCGGGAAGGCGCGCTTGCCCGCCTCCACCGCCTCCTGCATCTCCGCGAGGATCAGCGGATCGACGGTGGGCTCGCGGGTCGCCCACAGGGCGAAGACCATGGGGAAGCCCGTCCAGTGGGTCCACAGCTCGCCGAGGTCGTAGCGATGCGGGAACCTGTGCTGCAGCTCCAGCGCCGCGTCGCCGATGAGCAACGCGCCGCGCTCGTCGTCGACCACCGCCGCCGCCTCCTGCGGATCCCGGACCTCGTAGTGCAGGTCGGTCTTGCCGCGGGCGGCGAGGATCAGCCGCGCCAGGGTGGCCGAGGTTCGGCTGGAGCGATCGAGGGCCACCGCCTTCCAGGCGTCGATCGGCGTCTGCCCCACCAGGAGTACGCTCTCCACCCGGCCCCTCGACGACACGCAGCCCACCGGCAGGGCGAAGAGGCCGAGCTGCGCGATCGCCGCCACCGGCAGGAGGCCGACGTCGACCTCGCCCTCCGAGAGGCGCCGGGCGCACTCCGAAGGCGGTGCGTGCTCCAGGTGGATCCGATCCCGCGCCGGCCCCCGCCCCAGGCCGTGGAGGAGCGGCTTGGAGTTCAGGAAGCTGGAGGCCGCGATGCGCACCGGGCCTCCCGGCACGAACGCGTTCACAGCGGCATCTCCAGCACGTTGTAGACGGTGTCCCGCTCCACCGGCGTGCGCCCGGCGTCGCGGATCAGCCGGCAGAGCTCGGCGACCGACAGGGCGTTGGGCGTCACCGCGCCGGCCATCTTGTAGATCTTCTCGGAGACGACGGTTCCGTCGAGGTCGTTGACGCCGAACGACTGCGACACCTGGGCGATCTTCTCGCCCACCATCACCCAGTAGCCCTTGAGGTGCGGGACGTTGTCGAGCACGATCCGACTCTGGGCGTAGATGAGGAGGTTGTCGAAGCCGGTGGGCTCCGGGAGTTTGCGCAGCGGCGAGTTCTCGTGGAGGAAGGCGAGGGGGATGAAGGCCTGGAACCCGCCGGTCTCGTCCTGCAGCGCCCGCAGGCGGAGCACGTGGTCGGCGCGCTCGTCCGGCGTCTCCACCGTGCCGTAGAGCATGGTGCAGTTGGTCTTCAGGCCCATCCGGTGGGCGACCCGGTGCACCTCGAGCCACTCGTCGGCGTTCGCCTTGTCCTTACAGATCTTCCGCCGCACCCGGGGCGCGAAGATCTCGGCGCCGCCGCCGGGCATGGAGCCGAGGCCCGCCGCCACCAGCCTGCGGATCACCTCCTCGTAGCTCATGCCGTACTTGCCGGCGTAGTAGTGGATCTCCACCGCGGTGAAGCCTTTGATGTGGAGGTCGGGCGCCTCGGCCTTCACCGCCCGGAGCACGTCCTCGTAGTAGGAGAACGGCAGCCCCGGGTGCAGGCCGTTGACGATGTGGACCTCTGTGGGACCGTTGGGGAGCTGGTCCCGTACGAACTTCACCGCCTCCTCCACGGTGAAGGTCTTGGCCATCGGCATCCCCTCCTCCAGCCGCGCGAAGGCGCAGAAGCGGCAGGACGCCTCGCAGACGTTGGTGAGGTTCAGGTGGAAGTTGCGGTTGTAATAGGTCCTGTCACCATGCAGGCGCTCCCGGACCAGGTTGGCGAGCCCGCCGAGGGTGAGCAGGTCGCGGCTGCGAAAGACCTCGATCGCCTCGTCCTCGTTCAGGCGGACGCCCTCGCGGACCTTCTCCGCGATCGCCTGGAGCGACGCGGGGGCGGCGGGCTTGCGGATCTGGATGGACGCTTCCATCACGAACGGACCTCCGGGGCGCTCGGCGCCACGACGGGAAGGGGAGAGGCGGCGTCGCCGCCGGGGAGCGCGGCGGGATCGACGTGCTCGTCCAGGATGTGGGCGACCGCCTCGCCCGCGGCGGCGCGGCGCGCAGGCGGGCGCAGGAGGAGCTGTGCGCCCCGCACCGCCGCCTCTCCATAGGCGCGGGTGCGGGATCCCATCGAACCGGGCGGATCCAGGAAGGCCTCCATGCGATCCGCCCCGAAGGCGAGGCAGGCGTCCGGACCCTTGAGCTCGTCGGTGCCGCCCGCCGCGATCGGGCCGTGGCCCGCGAGCCTGGCCAGGGCCACCGCCCGAAGGAGCGCCACGCCCGTGGCGCCCTCCGCCGCCCGGACGACGAGGGCCGAGCGGGGCATGCCCAGGAGCGACGCCACGAACGCGGCGTCGATCGCCGCGGGGGCGACCACCGCGAAGGTCGGCGCGAGGCCCGCGGCGGCGGCCTCGCCGGGGAGCACCTCGAGCTGCGTGACGCCCGCCTCGCCCAGCCGCTTCGCGACGGCCTCCGCCGAGACGCCGGCCGCCGCGGCCAGACGCGAGAGCGATCCCGAGTCGATGCGGGCGGTGGCGCCGCGCAGCTCGCGCAGCACGGCCTCCGCCGCGGCGCAGGCGTCGTCGAGCGCCCGAGGCCCCGATCCGTTCGGCGCCCCCGCCCGCAGGACCACGACCTCCGCCTCCGCCGCCGCCCGGTGCGCGAGCGCGTCGGACGCCGGCTTGCCGACGTCCAGGGGGAGGAGGCCCACCACCTGCGCCTCCTTCGGCGCGGCGGCGGACGCCATGGCCGCCAGGAGCGGGAGCGGCCCCGCCGCGAGCGCCGCGAGATCCGCGGGTTCGCGGCCTCCGGCGGCGATCCGCTCCACCACCTCCTCGAGTCCCGCCGCGTGGGCGCGGAGGCGAACGGCGAACGAGAGGCTCACGACTCGTCCCCCACCGCCTTGATGTGGCGAAGGGGAGACGGCTCGGCGCCCCAGCGCGACATCAGGTCGTTCCCGAGGCCGAAGCGGTCCAGGATCCGCCCCACCACGGTGTCGAGGAGGTCGTCGATCGTCGCCGGATGCGAATAGAACGAGGGCGAGGCGGGCATCACCATGGCCCCGGCCTCCGCCGCCAGGAGCGCCGCGCGCAGGTGCACCTGGGAGAGCGGCGTCTCCCGCACGCAGAGGATCAGCTTCCCCTGCTCCTTCAGGATCACCTCGGCCGCCCGCCCGAGGAGATCGCTGGAGACGCCTTGGGCGATCCGCGCCATCCCCGACGCCGAGCAGGGCAGGACCACCATGGCCCGGTAGCCCGCGCTCCCCGAGGCGAAGGGCGCCTGGAAGTCGCGATGGCCCCAGACCGGGAAGCCGTACTCCCTCGGATCGGTGCCGATCTCGTGGGCCCAGACCTGCCGGCCGTTCACCGAGAAGACGACGGCGGGATCCACGTCGTCCCGGGTGGCGAGGTGCTCGAGGAGCCGCCGCGCGTAGGGCGCCCCCGAGGCGCCGCCGACCCCTACGATCAACTTCAACTTCTTCATCTCTTCACGCCCTGGAGGATCGACGCAACGCCGAAGGAGAGATCGCGGCCACGCACGCCCGCGAAGCCGACCGCCTCGAGGAGCGCGCCGGCCTCGTCCAGCGAGTGGAAGCGCTCCATCGACTCCGCGAGGTACCGGTACGCGTCCCGGTCGCCGCTCACGGCGGCGCCCACCGCGGGCAGGACCCGCCGGTTGTACAGGTGGTGGAAGATCCTCGTCACCCTCCGCCCGGGCCGGAAGAACTCGAGGATCGCGAAGGTGCCGCCGGGCCGAAGCACCCGGGCGACCTCCCGGAAGCAGGCCTCGAGGCTCGCCACGTTGCGCACCCCGAAGCCGCAGACCACCGCGTCGAAGGCGCCGTCG
>DATMSB010000130.1:0-10088 GCA_035565615.1 Vulgatibacter sp.
CGATGCGTCGCTTCGCGGGCAGGTCCAGGTTTCGGCCGGACGCGTCGCCGCGCCGGGGGCGGGCGCTCAGGCGAGCCCCCAGCTCTTGCCCTGGAAGGTGACGTTCGCCGCGCCGGTCGCCTCCTGGAGGGCCGCGTCCCAGAGGGCCGCCCGCTGCGTATCGAAGATCAGCGACGTCTGCGCCGGCCCCGGCAGCCACACCCCCTCCTTCAGCTCGGACTCGAGCTGGCCCGGGCCCCAGCCCGCGTAGCCGAGGACGAGGCGGAAGTCCTTCGGCTCCTCGCCCTTCACGATCGCCCGCACCGCGTCCTGGTTGCTGCAGATCGCCACCTCGTCGCCGATGGAGAGCTCGCCGGCGAAGGACGCGCTGGCGCGCCGGTAGAGGAGCCAGCCGCTCTCCACGTGGACCGGCCCGCCGATCCGCGCGGAGCGCCGGAAGGCCAGGGTCTCGGGGAGCTCGATGCCGGGGGGCACCAGGTCGGCGGCGAAGAGCATCTCCGCCACCGAGGCCACCGCGTCGCCGTTCAGCACCCAGCCGAGGGCGCCCTCCTCCTCGTGCCGTCCAAGGAGGACCACGCGGCGCTCGAAGTTGGGATCCTCGAGCCGAGGTGCCGCGAGAAGGAGCGATGGTGCGAGGCTCTTGAACGTCATCTCGGAAATGGTAGCGCAGTTCGGTGCGAAGGCGCAGGTTCCTCGCTGGCGGGGATTCGCACGGTGAACGTCGAGCCCCGCCCGGGCTCGCTGCGGGCCACGAGCGTCCCGCCGTGGGCCTCCACGATCCGCCTCGCGAGGGTGAGCCCCAGACCCAGGCCGCCGGAGCGGCGGGCGCGGCTGCGGTCGGTGCGGAAGAACGGCTCGAAGAGCCGCTCGAGGTCGGCGGGCTCGACGCCGATCCCTCCGTCCTCCACCCACAGCTCGACGGCGTCGCCGTCCGCCCGGGCGCCGAGGACGATCGCGCCGTCGGAGTACTTGCGGGCGTTGTCGACGAGGTTGTCCAGGACCCGCCGCAGGAGCACCTCGTCGGCGCGCACGGCGGGCAGCGCCGGATCCACCTCGACCCGCAGCTCCCGCTCCGGGTTCTCCTTGCGGAACCTGGCCGCGGATCGCTCGACCACCGCCGCGGGATCGAGCTCCACGAGGCGCACCGGCGGCGCCCCGCCGGAGGTGATGCCGACGTCGAGGCGCGCGGCGGTGAGGACGTCCTCGATGAGGCGATCGAGCTCCAGCAGGTCGGCGCCGATCTCCCGCAGGTAGCCGCGGGCCTGCTCGAGATCCCCCTCCTCGGCGAGCTCCACCGCCACCCGGATCCGGGCGAGGGGCGTGCGCAGCTCGTGGGAGACGTTGGCGAGGAGCTCCTTCTCGCTGCGCAGGAGCGCCTCGAGGCGGCCCGCCATCTCGTCGAACGCGAGGGCGAGCCTGCCGACCTCGTCCTTGCGGCGCAGGCCGCTGCGCACCGAGAGCTTGCCTCGTCCGAGCTCCTCCGCCGTGGCGGTGAGGCGCTCCAGCGGCCGCGCGATCGATCGGGCGAAGGGGATCGACACCAGCGCGAGCACCGCCAGGACCGCGGCGAAGATCGCGAGCGGCCTCTCGATCGGCACGTCGTAGGCGGGGCGTAGGCCCACCAGGTACAGCCCCTCCACGCCGGGCACGGTGACGATGATGCCGCGGGGCTCCTCGAGCACGGTCACGTCGCGGCCATCCGAGGGCAGGAGCGACGGATCGACGGCGCGCGCCGCCCCGTCCCCGGAGGCCACCACGGCGCCGCTGGCGTCGTGGATCGACAGGGCAGTGAGGAGATCGGCGCTCGTCGCCGAGAGCGCGGCGGCCAGCTCCTCGGGGCGCTCCACGAGCGGCGCGAAGTCGGCCGCCAGGTGCTGCAGCATGCGCCGTGGCATCTCGCGCCGGGGTTTGATGCCTCCGAACGCGGCGCCCACGCCGACCACCGCGATCCACACGGAGACCAGCAGGAAGAAGCCGAAGAGATGGACCCGGCTGACCAGCCTGGGCCCCTTGCGCGGCGCCGTCACGCCTCGCCTCCCTGCGCGGGGTGCTCTCGGGCCGGCAGGCTCACGCCTCCTCCGGCGCGGAGAAGAGGTAGCCCGCGCCGCGGACGGTCTTCAGCCAGCGGGGGTTGCGCGCGTCGTCGCCGAGCTTGTGGCGGAGCCGGGAGACGTGCACGTCGATCGAGCGATCGAAGGCGTCTTCCGCGCTGCCCTTCGCCACGTCCAGGAGCTGCTCGCGGGAGAGCACGCGCCCCGCCCGCTCGGCGAAGGCGTAGAGGAGCGTGAACTCGTAGGAGGTGAGGTCGAGGAGCTCGCCGTCGAGGCGGGCGCTCCGGGCGCCGGGATCCAGGCGCAGGGGGCCGATCTCCAGCACCTTCGACGCGGGCCCCGCCTTGCCGCGGGCGCGCCGGACCACGGCGCGGATCCGGGCGAGGAGCTCGCGGGGTGAGAACGGCTTGCCGAGGTAGTCGTCGGCGCCCAGCTCGAGGCCGAGGACGCGATCGGCCTCCTCGCCGCGGGCGGTGAGGACGATCACGGGGACGTCCGAGCGGGTGCGCAGCTCGCGGCAGACCTCGAGGCCGTCCTTCCCAGGGAGCATCAGGTCGAGGAGCACCACGTCGAAGCGATGGGCGATCGCCTCGCGCAGGCCCCGCTCGCCGTCGGCCACGCGGGTGACGATCACGCCGTGGCCCTGGAGGTAGCCGGCGACCAGGCGGGCGAGCTTGTCGTCGTCCTCCACCAGGAGGGCGGTGATCGACGGCTCGGAGGCGGACGTGGTGGAGGGGTGGCTCATCGCTTCATGGAACCCTTGCGCGGGCGGGGATCGTCCGGCCTCCGGGGGGAGGGCGGTCGGGTGGCTCGCCCCCTCGCGGCAGGAAGCGAGCGTACGCGCCCCGGGCCGCCCGGGCCCGGGGCGCGCCTTCACGCCCGGACGCTATCACTTCCCGTCGCCGTGCCTCGCCTTCCCGGCCTTGCCGGCGCCCTTGCGGCCGTGCGGCTTCTCGGCGATCCGCTTCGCCACCTCGGCCCGCTGCTCGGGGGTGAGGATCCCGTGGACGCGGATCAGGGCGTCGGCCACGCGATCGGCGTAGGCGCGGCGGGTCTCGAAGGTCTCGGCGATGCGGGCGTGGATCGCGGCGGCGTCGGGCTCGTCCTGGAGCCAGAGCTGGGCGAAGGCGGCACGCTCGCCGCCGCGGGGGGGGCGCGACGCCAAGAGCTCGTCGCGGATCGCCTCGATCTGGCTGCGCTGCTCGGGGTTGGCGTCGATTGCGGTGAGCATGCGATCGAGCTTCCGGGTCATCCACGCATCGGGCCCCCCTCGGGCGTGGCGGAAGCCGGTGAGGGCCAGGAAGGCGGCCGCCCCGACGGCGGCCACGAACAACGTCGTGCGGAACCTCTTCATCTCGCGTCTCTCCCGTCGCCGCTCTCTCGGCGACCGAGCGCCCGGGGATCGGGCGACACGATGCAGGATGGATCGGCGACGTTGCGAGACTCTTTTCGCCTCGTGAAGATGCGTGAAGGCCCGCGGCGACAGGCCCGGTGTCGAGACGGCGGCGAGTCGCGTCCGAGGCGGGACCGGAGGGACGCGGCCGCGTCGAAGGCGTCAGAGGCTCTGGGCGAGGTCGGCCCAGATGTCCTCCGGATCCTCCAGCCCCACGGAGAGGCGCACCAGCGAGTCGGTGATCCCCACCTTCTTCTTTGCCTCCGCGTCCACCACCCGATGGGTCATCGACGCCGGATGCTGGATCAGCGTGTCCACCGACCCCAGGCTCACCGCCGCGGTGGCGAGCCTCACCTTGCGCAGGAGCGAGCAGGCCTCCTCGTAGCCGCCCTTCACCTCGAACGAGACGAGGGCGCCCGGCCCCTTCTGCTGGCGGCCGAGGACGCCGGCGGGATCGCAGCCGGGCAGGCTCGGGTAGTGGACCCTCGCCACCCGGGGGTGCTCGACGAGGCGGCGGGCGATCACCTTCGCGCCCTCCTGCGCGGTCCGCACCCGGATGGGGAGCGTCTGCAGACCGCGGTGGAGGAGGTAGGCGCCGAGCGGGTGCAGCAGCGCGCCGGTGACCACGCGCAGGTGGCGCAGGCGGGACGCCCATTCGTGGTTCGTCGCGACCACCCCGGCGATCACGTCGCCATGGCCGCCCAGGAACTTGGTACCGCTGTGCAGCGCGAAGGTCGCGCCGTGCCGGATCGGCTGGAGCAGCACCGGCGTCGCGAAGGTGGAGTCCACCGCCACCGGCACGCCCTTCGCTTGCCGCACCACCGCCTCGACGTCCAGGAGCTGCACCGTGGGATTTGCAGGCGTCTCCACGTACACCAGCGAGGTGTCCGGACGGACGTGGGCCGCGATCTCGTCGGCGGCGCACCAGCTCACCTCCAGTCCCAGGAGCCCGGAGGAGATGAGGTGATCCGAGCTGCCGTACATGGGGCGCACCGCCACCATGTGCCCGCCCTGCTGCCGCGCGGCCATCAGGAGGGCGGTGAGCGCCGCCATGCCGGAGGAGAACGCCACCGACGCGTCGGCGCCCTCGAGCCTCGCCAGCGCGCTCTCGAAGCGGGCCACCGTGGGGTTGTGCAGCCGCGCGTACACGGCGCTGTCGCCGTCCGGCGTCCCGCCCATCGCCATCCGGCCCAGGGCCTCGCCTCCCGCCTCGGGGTCCGGCATCGGGTTCGTGGTGGAGAGGTCGATCGGGAGGGCGTGGACCCCGAGGTCTTTCAGGTCTTCGCGGCCGGCGTGGACCGCGAGGGTCTCGAAGGAGGGCTTCTTCACGGCGTACGATCCTTCTTTCGGTTCAGTGGAGCCCGTGGGGCTGGGTGAGGACGAACTCCGCCACCCGGGCTGCGAACGAGACGCCGTTGGGCCGCATCATGAGGAACTCTCCCCTCATGGTGCCGATCGGCGTCGGGAGCGGCACCCAGCTCGTGTACTCGAAGGTCTCGCCGGGCGAAAGATGCGGCTGCTTTCCGACCACGCCCTCCCCCTCCACCTCCTGCACGTTGCCGGCGCCGTCGGAGATGATCCACCTCCGCCGGAGGAGCTGGGCGGGCTGATCCCCCACGTTGGTGATCCGCACCGTGTACGTGAAGGCGAAGATGCCCATGGCGGGAGAGGTGCGCTCCTCCCAGAAGGCGGGGCGGACGACGACGCGGATCCCCTCGGTGGTGGCGGTCGACATGAATCCTCTCTACCGGAAGATGCCCTTCCGCTCCTGCAGGCCCTTCTCGATGAGCCGTTCCACCTCGGTCCGGACCATCCCGGCGGCGGCCTTCACCTTCTTGGGATCGTCCGCGTCCGCGGCCTCGAACCTCTCGTGCAGCGCGATGGGTTCACCGTAATGGATCCGATAGCGAACGGGCAGCGGAAAGGGCGTCAGGGTCACGGGGACGTACGGCGCGCCCAGGAGCTGGCCCAGGCGCCGGAGCTTCGCCACCTGCGGCATCTGCTCCTCCGCGCCCACGATCGCCACCGGCACCACCGGCGCCCGGTGCCGGATCGCGAGGGCGGCGTGGCCCACCCGCCAGTGGGTGAGGCGGTAGCGCTCGTGGAAGGGCTTCCCGATCCCGGGCACGCCCTCGGGGAAGATCATCACCAGCTCGCCCGCGTCCAGGAGCGCGCGGACGTTCTCGCGGGCGGCGCCCACCATCCCGCCGCGGGTGAAGAACGTGCCGATGAAGGGGAGGTCCGAGACGAAGGGATCTCCCACCGGGCGCGCCACCCGGCCGACGTGGCGCACGCAGTCGGCCCACAGCATCGCGGCGTCGAAAGGCAGCGTCCCCGAGTGGTTGGCGGCGAGGATCGCCGGGCCCTGACGAGGGACGTTCTCCGCCCCCTTGGAGATCACCCGGAAGTACCGCTCGTACAAGGGCTTGGCGAGGGCCATCCCCAGCGCGACGTGATCGGCGCTGAGGCCGAAGGCGTCGTAGCCTGTGCCAGCGTCCTTCACTTCGAGCTGGCGAAGCTTCTCCTGCTCCTCCGGCGACAACAGCCGCCTGGCGAGTTCGAAGAGGGACTGCGGAGGAACGGCCACTCGAGACCCTTGGCGAGGGGGAGGGCTCGATCTAACACGCCTGCCGCCGGAGGATGGCGGGATCGCTCCCCTCCCGCTCGGCGGGCGGCGGGAATCGGCGGGCCGCGGGCTGGCGGCGGGCCGATCCGCCCATTAGAGTCACCGGCCATGGACGAACAGCGCTTCCAGCTCCTCGCGGACGAGACCTTCCGAAAGATCGAGGATCTCCTCGAGCCGGTCGACCCCGACCTGGCCGACTACGAGATGGCGGGAGACGTCCTGCACATCACCTTCGCCGACGGCTCGAAGTGCGTGGTCAACCCCCAACGCCCCACCCGCCAGATCTGGATGGCGGCCCACTCCAGGGCCTGGCACTTCGACTGGAACGAGGAGCGCGGCGCCTGGCTCGACGAGAAGGATCCCGACACCGAGCTCTTCGCGCACCTGCGGGCGCTGCTGAAGGACACCTGCGGCGTCGACCTCGGCGCCTAGCGTCGCCGGCGGTCGGGTGCCTCGAGCCCAAGGGAAATCATCTCCCGGCCGCGGAATCGCCCAGACCTCGGGCTGGTCTCGAAAGCCCCCCTCCTCGCGCATGTGGACATGCCAGACGGGCATCACCGACGCTTCGTCGACGGGGGTCACGACCAGGTCCTCGCGGCCGTCTCCGTCCATGTCCTGGAGGGAGACGCTGCGGTTCGAGCACCTCGCCTTCACGCCAGAAGGGCCGTGCTCGCCGTCGAGCTGGCGGTGACCGCGTCGGCACCAGCGAGGTCCCGCGACGCTGCGAGCCGCCTCGCCTGCACCGATCCGAATGGCGCGAACTCGAGTCCGGGCGCCGCGACGCGGGATCAGGCGGCCTCGAGCGCGGGCTCCGCCTTCGGCGCCGGCGCCGGCTCCCCCGCCACCGCGCCCGCGAGGAGCACGAGCGCGATCCACACGAGGTCGGCGAGGAGCAGGTGCACGAGCTGCATCCACACCGGCGCCAGCAGCACCAGGTTCACGATGCCGGCGACGAGCTGGAGGGCGAAGAGCCCGCTGAGGGCCAGCGCGAAGCGCACCGCGCCGCGGTGCAGCACGGCGGTGGTCACGGAGGTGACGAGGATCCACGCGCCGGTCCCGAGCGCCAGCAGCGGGTGGAGGACGCGCAGGCGCAGCAGGATGTGCGCGGTGGGCGAGAAGTCCTGGGCGATGCCCTCCCGCAGCGAGCCCGCCGGGAAGAGGGTGTCGCCCAGCGCGGTGACGGCGCCGCTCGCGCCCAGGACGAGCATGGCGGCGAGGCTCGCCAGGATCATCCAGCCGGCCACGCCGTGCCCTCGCAGGATGGGCCGCCTGCCGCCGGACGCCCAGTAGGCGGTGAGGGTGAGCGCGCCCAGCAGGAGGAGGGTGTTGACGAGGTGGAGGGCCATGGCCACCGCGCGGGCGATGGAGTCGTCGTTCTCCACCAGGCCGAAGAGCACGAGGCCCGCGCCCAGGAGCGCCTCGACGATCATGAGGGCGAGGGACGCCCAGGCGCCGCTCCGCGCCGCGTGCCCCTTGGGGAAGGCGCGCCTCGCGAAGACCACCACGGCCACGACCAGCAGGAGGGCGAAGCCGCTGGTGACGCGGTGGGTGAGCTCGATGAGGGTCTCGATGCGCGGGGCCCGCTGGATGACGGTGCCGTTGCACAGCGGCCAGTGCTCGCCGCAGCCCGCGCCGGAGCCGGTGGCGCGCACGAAGGCGCCCCACGCGATGACGCCGAGGTTGTAGGCGAGGTTGCCCCACGCGAGGCGCCGGGAGAAGGTGACGCGCCTCGCCGCGCCGGACTCGCCGCCCCGCGACGGGACCGTATCGAGCGCCTGCGGGTTCATCCTTCCGCCCGCGCGCCCAGGACCTCGCCGGCCCGGTCGCCGCCGAAGACCTCGATGAGCGCCTCCGCCGCCCGCGAGAGCGAGCGGCCCCGTCGGACGAGGAGGCCGATGGGCCTGGTGAAGTCGCCGTCGGAGATGGGCACGGCGACGAGGGTGCCGGCCGCCACCTCGGTCTGGATGGACGCCCGTGGGAGGATGGAGATGCCCATGCCGATCTCCACCGCGCGCTTGACGGTCTCGATGTTGTCGAACTCCATCCGCACCTCGGCGGCGGCGTCGTGATCGCGCAGCAGCTTGTCGACCGCGCGCCGGGTGGGGATGTCCCGGTCGAAGGCCACGAAGTTGATCCCGTCGAGGCGGCGCAGGGAGATCTCGGACTTGCGGGCGAGGAGGTGGTCGGGCGGCACCGCGACGACGAGCCGATCCTCGCTGAAGGCCAGGGTGGCAAGCTCCCGCTTCTCCCGCGGGTAGGCGACCAGGCCCACGTCGGCGTCGCCCGCGGCCACCGCGTCGTAGACCTCGTCGCTGCGGCGGTAGGCGACCCGCACGTTGACCTTGGGGTAGCGGCGGAGGAGCTCCTTGAGGTGGGCCTGGATCTCGTGGAGCCCCACGGAGTGGATGGTGGCGAGGGTGACGGGACCTTCGGCCTCGTCGCTCTCGGCGCGCATCCGGGCCTCCAACTCCTCGAAGCGGGCGAGCACCTCCCGCGCCCCCTCGTAGAGCTTCTCGCCGGCGGGGGTGGGCTGGATCGCCCGCGGGGCGCGGTCGAGGAGCTTGCGGTCGTAGCGCTTCTCGAGGGAGCGGATCTGCTGGGACACCGCGCTCTGGGTGACGCGGTTGAGGCGCGCCGCCTTGGAGAAGGAGCGCGAGTCCACCACGTCGCAGAACACCTTCAGGGTCTCGAGCTGCATGGCGATCTTCCTATGCGAGGACCTCATCGCAGACCTGCATGGCGAGGAGCCCCAGAAGTTTCTCCCCCTCCTCCGCGGTGGCGGCCGCCGGATCCCCGAAATACGCCCGTTCACCGCCGATCTCCAGGAAGCTGCGGGCGCCGTCGCGGATGGCCTTGCCCAGGTTCACGTCGAGCACGGGGAGCGAGGACCTCGAACCGCGCACCCGGCTCGGATCCGCCGCGAGCATGAGGGAGGTCTCGTAGCGGCCCGCGTGGCTGCCGCCGCGGCAGAACTCCTCCCCCAGCTCCAGCGCCCACGGCTTGCGGCGGTGGTCGGGGACGATGGCCCGGGCCGGCGCCGCCCGCGCCGCGGCGCGGTGGAGCGCGGCGAAGTGCTCGGGCTCGAGGTGATGGTTCACCAGCACCACCGGTGAGAAACCCTGCTCGTCGAGCGAGCGGACGAGACCCTCGACCAGCGACTCCAGCGCCTCGGCGCCGACCGAGACCGTGCCCGTGAACCCCCTGGCGAACTCGGTGACGCCGTAGGCGAGGGGCGGGAAGATCACCGAGCGCCTGCCCCGCTCGGCGAGGAGCGCCTGGGCCCGGGAGGCGACCGCCCGGGCGATCGCCACGTCGGTGTCCAGGGGCAGGTGCGGCCCGTGGGCCTCGGTGGATCCCACCGGGACCAGCGCCGCGGCGCCGCCCGCGGCGAGGTCGCGCAGCTCCTCCCAGGTGAGGTCCTTGGCGTCGATCGGGCTCATGGAGACGATCCGGTAGCCTGCCGGCGCTCCACGCGCAAGCGAAGGCGTGCGTTCGAGAACCCGCCGCTCGCCTCCCCTATTCGCCGCGGCCGGACCCGCCGCACGCCACCCGGCGCCCGTTTCGCTCCGAAATCCGCGCGATCAGCCGCGCGCCGGGGCGCGCGAGGCCCCGCTCACTCGCACCGGGCCTCGTACCGGACCTCGATCTCGGATCCGGCGGAAGGCTCGCGCCCCCGCTCGAAGGAGATCGAGTTCGAACCGGCGTCGTAGCGCCAGGACGAGGGGTCGGCGGGCGCGCCGTTCACCGCCACCTGCACGCCGCCGGGGCCCGGCACCGCGCCGAGGACGAACGGCGGCGGATCGGCGAAGGCGCGATCGGCGAGCCGCCGCATGATCCCGGACCAGTCCGACGCGCAGAGCGACGCGGCCAGTCCGCCGGTGGCGCGGATCGTGTCGAGGTAGCGCCTGCCCACGCCGGCGCCCTCGGGGCAGCCCTCGCCCGTGTCGACGATGCCGTGGACCGTGGCGCCGCCGAGGCCCTTGGTGGCGACGAGGAACTGCTGGTAGGCCGCCAGGGG
>DATMSB010000131.1:0-18880 GCA_035565615.1 Vulgatibacter sp.
CGCACCACCGCGCCCTCCTCGATGTCGAGGCGCGGCGCCCGCAGCTCCCCTTCGACGCGGCAGCCGGCGAGGAGGTGGATCGACTGGGTGGCGATGACGTCGCCCTTCACCTCGCCGCCGATCTGCGCCCTCGCCGCTTGCACCCGGGCCTCGACGAAGCCGCCGGCCTCGACGCGCAAGCTGCCGCCCACGCGCACCCTCCCCTCGATCCGCCCGGCGACCACGAGATCGCCCTGCACCTCGACCTCGCCTCGGATCGTCATCCCAGCCGGGATCTCTGCGCCGTTCATGCGACTCCCTCGCCACGGCGCCGCAGGCGGCGCCCCTCGGTGCGGGGACGACTTATCACATCGTGCCGGCGATCCCCGCCGGGGACAGGCGCTCCGCGACGAACCGCTCCACCTCGGCGATCGCCGCGCGCCGCGTCTCCGGCAGCTCGTGGAAGAGCTCGTGGCCGGCGCCGGGGAAGGTGACCAGGCGCTTGTCGGCGGCGCCCAGCGCGTCGAAAAACACCCGCGCCGCAGCGGGCGACGCGATCGCGTCCTCCTCCGGCACCAGGACGAGCGAAGGGGGCGTGATCCGGCCTGCCTCCGCCAGCGCCAGCTTCCGGGCCGCGTTGCTCTCGTCGAACCAGCCGGGCGTCGCGATCGTCCGGTAGAGCGGGTCGCGGCGGGTGGCCTCACGCCAGTCGGGATCGCGGGTGAGGTCCTCGATCCGAAGGCCGCTCGGCAGCGGGATCCACGGGACGAAGACGCCGATCGCCCTGCCGATCGCGACCTTCAGCGGCGGCGGTGGTCGGGTCAGCTCCAGGTAGGGCGAGGCGAAGACGGCGCCGGCGGCGGTGCCGCGCCCCGCCTCCAGCCAGCGGGCGAGCACCAGGGCGCCCATGGAGTGGCCCACGACGAAGAGCGGGCGATCCGACGGGATCCCCCCGGCCGCCACGTCCACGTCGTCCAGGTAGTCGTCGAAGCGCTCCACGTGGCCGGGCCTGCCGCCGGATCTCCCGTGGCCGCGCAGATCGATGGCGTGCACGCAGAGTGAACCGGACTTCGCCAGGGCATCGAAGAGCTCCAGGTATCGCCCGGCGTGCTCGCCGTAACCGTGGACGAAGAGCACCTGCCCGGCGGCTCCCTCGGCCCCGATCCGCCTGCAGAACAGGGGTACGCCGCCCTTGCCGCGGGCCTCGACCTCCTGCCTGGGGACGGGCTCCACGACTACCTCCCCCGCTCGGCCCGCGCGCCCGCGGCCGCCGTGGCCTCCTCCATCCGCGATTCGATCGCCGCCTGGAGCCGCGGGTCGCCGAACCGGGCGAGGAACCGCTCCAGCCGCTCCCGCCCCCCGGGCTCCGCCGCCGCCAGGCCCACGGCGCGGCGCAGGGACGCCGCGGCCGCCCGCTTCGACCGCTGCTCCACCCGCACCTTGCCCAGGAGCAGGTGCCCCTCCCACCGGGCGGGATCGAGGCGCAACGCCCGCTCAGCGGCGTGGGCGGCGGCGTCCAGGCGCCCCTGCCGCGCCTGGATCCAGCCGATGGCGAGGTGCAGCTCCGCGGACTCCCCGTCGAACGCGATCGCCATCCGCAGCTCTTCCAGCGCCGACTCCAGGTCCCCGCCCGCCTCCGCGAGCTTCGCGCGCAGGTAGTGGTGGTAGGCGTTGGGGCTCGCGTAGGCGGGCTCGGCGGCGGGGTGGAGGGCCTCCTCCATCGCCTCCGCGTCCACGGCCGCGGACCGATGGGCATCCATCGGGCTGGCTTCGTCTCGGGCACCGGCGTGCGCGTCGCCGTTGGCTTCCGCGGGAGGCGCGGCCTCGACCGCGCCTGCGCCCTCGACCGGACGCGGGTCGCCGGCGAAGGCACCCGGAGCGGGCGCCGCCCCGGCCGAGGCGAGGTGCGCCTCGCCTGCACCGGCGCCGACGGGCGCGAGCAGCGCGATCACCAGGAGCAGCACCGGCGGGGAGAGCGAAGCGGAGCGCATCTGCCGGATCCTATCATCTCCCCGCCGAGGAAGGTGCCCCTCCTCCCCTCGGGGGGTCACCCGCCCGAGGCCGTCTTCTCCCGGGGGATCCTGACGCCGACCAGCTTCTCCACGGCGGCGAGGAGCACCTCGTGCCGGTAGGGCTTGACCACGTGGGCGTCGAACCCCGCCGCCTCGACCTTCCGGGCGGTGTCCTCGTCGGCGAGCCCGCTGCAGGCGATCACCGGCGTGTCCGCGGTCTCGTCCCGCGCCCGGAGGGACGCGAGGGCGGCGAACCCGTCCATCCCGGGCATGACCAGGTCGAGGATCACCAGGTTCGGTCGGAAGGTGCCGACCAGCAGCCCCGCCTCGAAGCCGCTGGGGGCGAGCTGCACCTCGTAGCCGGCGGCCTCCAGGACCGCCCGCAAGAGCTCCCGCTCGTCGGGCTCGTCGTCCACCACCAGGACGCGGATCGCGGAGCCCACCTCGTCGGCCAGCTCCTTGGGGATCGGCATCCTGTACTTCTGGAGGAACTTGAGGAGGTCGTCCTGGGCGATTCGGCGGTGGCCGCCGGGCGTCTTGTGGGCCTTGAGGCGGTTCGCCTTCACCCAGTTGACGATCGTGGGGAGCGAGACCCCCAGGAGCCGGCTCGCTTCGAAAGTCGTGAAATACTTGGCCATGCACGAGCCTTGCGCCCCGCCGGTTGACTGCTCCCCACCGTATCGGCGGCGATGGCTACGGGTCAAGATTTTGGAGAATTGGGGTTCTTGGGGGTTTGACTGGGGCCCGGACCTCAGGCCGGCGGCCGCGCCCAGAGCAGGGCCTCCCGGTTCCCCGCAGGGCCGAGGATGGGCGAGTCGACGACGCCCTTCACCTCGAGATCCAGCGACCGGCACACCTCGGCGATCCGATCGATCGCCTCCTGCCGCTTGGCCGGATCGCGGACCACCCCGCCCTTGCCCACGTCGGCGGGTCCCACCTCGAACTGCGGCTTCACCAGCATCACCAGGCTCCCGCCCGGCTTCACGAGACCCTTGGCGGCGGGGAGCACCAGCGCCAGCGAGATGAAGGAGAGGTCCATCACCGCCAGGTCGAA
Source organism: Vulgatibacter sp. (assembly GCA_035565615.1). Taxonomy (GTDB): domain Bacteria; phylum Myxococcota; class Myxococcia; order Myxococcales; family Vulgatibacteraceae; genus Vulgatibacter. Next base: position 3,046 of record DATMSB010000131.1, read on the forward strand.
GGGCGCCGCGCCCAACTCCTCCAGGGTGACGTGCCGCGCGTTCATGCGCTCGAACACGCGGACCCTGGGATCGCGGCGCAGCTTCTCGTGGAGCTGGCCGTACCCCACGTCCACCGCCCACACCGCCGCGGCGCCTCGATCGAGGAGCAGATCCGTGAACCCGCCGGTGGAGGCACCGAGGTCGACGCAGGTCCATCCCGCCGGATCGATCCCGAACGAGTCCAGCGCGGCCTCGAGCTTGCGTGCGCCCCGCGACACCCACCGGATCCCCTCGCCCTTGAGGCGGATGGGGAGCTCCACGTCCACGAGCTGACCGGGCTTGTCCACCCGGTGATCGCCGGCCAGAACCTCGCCCGCCATCACCAGCGCCTGGGCGCGGGTGCGGGTGTCGGCGAGGCCCCGCTCCACCAGGAGCTTGTCGATGCGATCCTTCTTGGCCATCGATCCTTCCGGCGCCGCGGATCCGGTCGATTCACGGCCCCTGCGGGCGGGCGGCGGCCGGCGCGGCCTCCCCTCTCAGCCCGCGCGGACGCCCCTCGCGCCCTGGGGCAGGTCGATCACGCGGCGCACCGCCGTGGCGATCCCAGCCGCGTCGAGGCCGAAGCGGGACCTCTGCTGGGCGGCGTTGCCGTGGGCGACGAACTCGTCCGGGAGGCCGAGGCGCTCCACCGGCAGGAGGAGGCCGCGCTCCTGGAGGAGCTCCAGCACCGCCGAGCCGAAGCCACCCGGCAGGCACCCCTCCTCGACGGTCACGACCCTGCCCGCCTGCGACGCGAGATCGCAGATCAGCTCCGCGTCCAGCGGCTTCACGAAGCGGGGATCCACCACCACCGCCCGCACGCCCTCCGCCTGGAGGACCTTCGCCGCGTCGATCGCCGGGTGGACCATGGTGCCCGCCGCGACGATCAGCGCGTCGGGCCTGGGCCCGGACGAGAGCGCGATCCGGCCCTTGCCGACCTCGAGGATCTGCGGCGGACCCACCGGCACGCCCACGGCGGAGCCGCGGGGGAAGCGGTAGGCCGACGGCGCGTCGATCGCGAGGGCTGTCGCGATCATGTTGCGCAGCTCCTGCTCGTCGGCGGGGGCCATCACCACCATGCCGGGGATGCAGCGCAGGTAGGCCAGATCGAAGGCGCCCTGGTGCGTCTTTCCGTCGGCGCCCACCAGCCCGCCGCGATCGAGGGCGAACGACACCGGCAGGTTCTGCAGCGCCACGTCGTGGATGATCTGGTCGTACGCCCGCTGCAGGAAGGTCGAGTAGATCGCGACGATCGGGCGCATCCCCTCGCACGCCATCCCGGCGGCGAAGGTGACGGCGTGCTGCTCGGCGATCCCCACGTCGTACACGCGGTCGGGGAACCGCTCCTTCGTCTTGACGAGGCCCGTCCCCTCCAGCATCGCCGCGGTGATCGCGAGGACGTTGGCGTCCTTCGCCATGTGCTCGGAGACCGCCTCGGCGAAGAAGTCGGTGTAGTTCGGGACCTTCGGCTTCTTCGCAATCGAGCGGCCGGTGGCGACCTCGAAGTTCGCGAGGCCGTGGCCGCGCGTGCGCAGATCGCTCTCCGCCGGCGCGTACCCCTTGCCCTTGGTGGTGCGGGCGTGGATCACCACGGGCCCGTCGAGCTCCTCCGACACCTGGCGGAGGATCCGCACCAGCGAGATCACGTCGTGGCCGTCGGTGGGACCGATGTACTGGAACCCCAGCCCCTCGAAGAGGATCCCCGGGGTGAGCAGCGCCTTCGACGAGTCGATCGCGCGTCGGATCCCCTCGATCGCGTGATCGCCGTGGGGGAGCGCGTGCAGCACCTCCTTCACGTTCCGCCGCCAGCGGTTGAAGGTGTGCCCGGCGAACTTTTTCGAGAACCACTCGGAGAGCGCGCCGACGTTGGGGCTGATCGACATCTCGTTGTCGTTGAGAATGACGACCAGATCGCGCTCCAGGTAGCCGGCCTGGTTCAGCCCCTCGAAGGCGATGCCGCCGGTGAGGCTGCCGTCGCCCACCAGCGCGACGACCTTGCCCACCTCGGCCTTGGTGCGCTTCGCCTCGATCATGCCGAGGGCCGCCGAGATCGCGGTGGACGCGTGGCCGACGCCGAACTGATCGTGCTCCGACTCGGCGCGCTCCGGAAAGCCCGCAAGACCTCCCTCCTTGCGGATCGAGCGGAACTCGGCGCGGCGGCCGGTGAGGAGCTTGTGGGCGTACGCCTGGTGGCCCACGTCGAAGACGAGCCGGTCGCGCGGGCTGTCGTAGACGTAGTGCATCGCGACCACGAGCTCGACCGCGCCGAGGGACGCGCCCAGGTGGGCGCCGTTGCCGGCGGCGCAGGTCGCGATGATCTCGTCGCGCAGCTCCGAGCAGAGGGCGGGGAGCTGATCCTCGCGAAGCCGCTTCAGGTCCTCGGGTCCGTCGATCGTCTCGAGAAGCGCCATCTCACACTCCGTTCCGGCGTCCCGGCCGCCCCGCCGCGAGCGGCAGGGCGGGCCGGGAAGGTCCGCAGCCAGCCAACAACACGCGGGAGGCCGGGATGCAACCCATCCGGCCATCCCTTGCCCTACCCGCGCGGGCCAGGCAAGCCCCAGGGCGCCCGACGGGCCCCCGGGCCTGTTGCCAGCGACCGCCCGACAGCGTCCATTCGATCGGCCGCGCGATCGCTCCGATGGAGGTCGTGCGGCCGCCCTCGCCCGCCGTTCGGCGCGCGATCGCTCTCACGTAGGGCCGGCGCGAGCATTCGATCAGCGCGCCCGATCGCTCGCGTAGAAGGCGAGCGCCCGCAGGGCCGCGCCCTGCCCTCCCAGCGGCTCCACCGCCTCCACCGCCCGATCCCGGGCCTTGGCCGCCAGCGACCGCGCCTTGTCGAGACCGACGAGGGCGGGGTACGTGGGCTTTCCCTTGGCCTGATCGCTGCGCGCGGACTTGCCCGTGGACGAGGCGTCGCCCACCACGTCGAGGATGTCGTCGGCGATCTGGAACGCGAGGCCCAGCGCCTGCCCGTAGCGGCGCAGCGACGCCACCCGCTCCCCCGACGCCCCGGCGGCGATCGCCCCCCCCTCGGCGGCGGCGGCGATCAGCGCCCCGGTCTTGCGCCGGTGGACCTCCTCGATGGCGGGGAGCGGCGGCGGGGGCCCGTCCCCGGCTGCCCGCCCGGTCATCTCGAGGTCGAGGTGCTGGCCCCCCACCATCCCCACGCCGCCGGCCGCCGCGGCGAGGAGCCGACACAGCCTCGGCCGGGCCGCCTCGTCCCCGGCGGCGAGGACGGCGAACGCCTCGGTGAGGAGCGCGTCCCCGGCGAGGATCGCCGTGGCCTCGCCGTACACCTTGTGGCAGGTGGGTCTCCCCCTGCGGAGATCGTCGTCGTCCATGGCGGGGAGGTCGTCGTGCACGAGCGAGTAGGCGTGCACGAGCTCCACCGCGACGGCGAAGTCCTCGGCGAGGCCCCGCTGCCCCTCGCCCCCGCCGCAGCCGTCGAACGCGGCCAGACAAAGGAGGGGGCGAAGCCGCTTTCCGCCGCCGAGGAGGCCGTAGCGCATCGCCGCCGCCAGCCCCGCCGGCACCTCGCCGTCCCATCGGGCCGCAGCGCGCTCGAGGAGGTCGTCGACGATCCGGCGCCGCTCCTCCAGATACCGCCTCAGATCGAATCGGTCGGTCTCGCTCATCGAACGCCTCGGCGATGGGATGCCCGGACGAGCGGGCCAAGGGCTCTAGAAGGGGATGTCGTCGTCGGCCTCGGGCCCACCCTTCGCGCGCTCGGCGCCCTCCTGCGCAGGCAGCGGCTGGCGCCGATCGCCCTGCATGAGCACCTCCACCCGCTGCTCGGCGCGGTCGAGCCGATCCTCGGCGGCCTTGGCGAGCCTCACGCCCCGCTCGAAGGCCTTCAGGGACTCCTCGAGCGAGAGCTCGCTCGCCTCGAGCTGGCGAACGACGCCGTCGAGCTCGTCGATGAGCTTCTCGTAGGCCACGTCGTCGAGGGCCGCTTCGCGTCGTTCTTCGTTCGCCACGGGGGAGGCCTCCTGGGAACCTCGCGGACGTTTACCGCCCGCCCGCTCGAGGGTCAATCGCCGCGGGTTCCGCGCCGTCGCCTTCCGCGTCGGCGCCGGCGGAGGGCTTCCGGGGCGCGGCGCGGCCCTTCACCTCGACCTCGAGCGCGCCGTCGCGCAGCTCGAGGTGGAGACGGTCGCCGGGCTTCGCGTCGTCCGCTCGGTAGAGGACGGCGCCGCTCGCGGCGAAGGCGATCGAGTAGCCCCGGGCGAGCACCCGCAGCGGCGACAGCGCACGCAGCTCGGCGGCGCGCTCCTCCAGCCGCGAGCGCTTCTCCCGCAGGGTCCTCGAGGTGGCGCCGTCGAGCCGATCCCGCAGCGATCCCAGGCGCCGGGCCTCTCCCAGGATCCGCTCCCTCGGGCTGCGCAGCTCCCGGGCCAGGAGGCGCAGGGTTTCGCGGCGGCGGGGTGCGATGGCGCGGCCGGCGTGCCGCAGCCTCTCGGAGAGGCGGGCGAGGCGCCGCGACTGGATCTGCAGCTTCGCCACCGGGTTCGATCGGCGCAGCGCCTCCTGCCTGCCGACGAGGGCGCGCCCCTCGTCCCGGAGCCGGGCGCGGATCGCCTCGCAGGCCCGCTGCCTGCGGCCATCCAGCGAGAGGCGCTCGTCGGCGATCCGCCGAGACGGATCCCCGAGCCGCGCGAGCAGGCGGTGGGCCCTCGCCCGGCGCGCCTCCAGCCCTCCGACCGTGGCCCGGTGGAGGCGGGAGCGCGCCACCGCCAGGGCGGCCCGCAGCTCCCGCTCGACGGGGGCGATCAGCTCGGCGGCGCCGGAGGGCGTGGGCGCCCGCACGTCCGCCACGAAGTCGGCGATGGTCACGTCCACCTCGTGGCCGACGGCCGAGACCACCGGCGCCGGACACGCCGCGATCGCCCGGGCCACGACCTCCTCGTTGAAGGCCCACAGATCCTCGATCGAGCCGCCGCCTCGGGTGACCACCACCAGGTCGCAGTCCCCGCGGGCGCCGAGCCGCTCGACGCCCGCGGCGATCTCCTCGGCGGCGCCCGCCCCCTGCACCCGCGCCGGCGCGATCAGCACCTCGATCCGGGGGAAGCGGCGGTGCAGGATCCGCACGAAGTCGTGGATCGCGGCCCCGGTGGGGCTCGTCACCACGCCGACCCGCCTGGGGAGGAACGGGAGCGGCCGCTTGCGGGCCTCGTCGAAGAGCCCTTCGGCCTGGAGCTTCGCCTTGCGCTGCTCGAAGGCGAGGGCCAGCGCGCCCGCGCCCACGGGATCCAGCCAGGAGCAGACGATCTGCGCGTCGCCGCTGGCCTCGTAGAAGCCGATCCGCCCTCGGGCGACGACCTCCTGGCCATTCTCGGGGCGGAACCGAAGGAGGCGGGCCTGCCCCCGGAAGAGCACCGCGCGCAGGCTCCCGGCGTCGTCCTTCAGGCTGAAGTAGAGGTGGCCGGAGCCAGGCTGGCGCAGGTTCGAGATCTCGCCTCGGACCAGCACCTCGCCGAACTCGGCCTCCAGGGTGCCCTTGATCCGCCTCGCCAGCTCGCCGACGCCGTAGACCTTGGGGCCCTGCTGCGTCGCGGGCTCGCGGGCCATCGGAGCGGTGCCCTTCGCCTGCGCCGAGGCGCCTGCCGGCGCCGGACGCTCCGGGCCGGGGGCCGGCGGGCCGTCGGCACCGCGCGGCGCGGGCGCCCTGGGGCCCCGGGCCGGCGGACGCTTCGCCGGCGCGGCCTTCCCCCCGCCGTCGTCGGAGGGGGACGGCTTGCCGAAGAGATCGAGCTGGGAGCGAGTGGCCAAATGGAGACCGGCGAGAGGGGGTGGTCGCGATTCGGCGTCCACTATAGTCGGTGCCCGCCTCCTGCGGGGAGCCTGGCGAGCCATTCCTCCGCCTTCCCTCGGAGGGGATCGCCGGGCGGCGCGAGGCGGGTGACGAGCCGCATGCCCCGTGCCGCCCGCTCGGGGTCCGGCTCCACCCGGGCGTGGGCGCGGCGGAAGATCTCCGCCAGCCGCCCCCGGATCGCCTCCAGCTCGCGGCCCGCGTCCGCGTTGGACGGATCGGCGGCCAGCGCGTGCAGGAACCGCTCTGCCGCGAGCACGAGGTCGTCCGAGAGCCGGGCCCTCACCCCTGCCTGCACCATGCGGGCGGAGGCGGCGGCGTCGCGGAGTCCGCCGTGGGCCCCGGCGTCCGTCGCCGCCGACGCCGCCCGGCGGGACGACACCTTTCGGCCCACCACCTTCGGCTTCTGCCTGCTGGCCGGCGGCATCCGCACGCCCCTCCCGCTCGGCCCGAGGGCGTTCGGGGCTCCGATGGACGGCTCGGCGGGAGGAGGGGGCGCATCTTCGCCCCTGGCATCGGCGCTTCCGGAGGGCCCATCGTCGGCCCCGGGTTCGGCGGCGGCCGCGAGCGCCACCCGGATCGCTCCTGCGTGGCGCTCCGCCACCAGGGATTCGGGGGGCAGGCGACCCAAGGCGGCCTCCGCACAGGCAGCATCTCCCCTCTGCACGCAGCGGCGCGCCGCCTCGATCGAGCCCGCAGCGAGCAGCTCCTGCCCGACGCGCTCCTGGTAGCGGGCGATCTCCTCGCGCGCGGGATCCAGCTCGGCGCACCGGTCCAGGAGACGGGCGGCCTCCCTCCAATCGTCGTCGCGGATGGTCGCCAGCGCCGCGTCGAAGCAGGCGGGAGCCGAGGGCCCTGCGGTGGGGGCGGAAGGGGCCACCCCGGCGCGATCCCCTCGCGGCCGGAGCCCCGCGACGAGGGCCGCGATCGAGAGGGCGGCGACCCCCGCGAGGGCCAGCGTTCGAACGCCGGGTCGCAAGCGCCGGAAGGCCAGGAGCCCACGGCGCGACGACCTCTCGTGAAGGCCGCGCCCCGTGGCGCCTGCGATCGATGCCAGCACGGCTCGGGCCGCCGGGCGGGATGGCGCGGGATCGTCTGGCCTCCGGGCTGCCGCCGAGGGGATCGGGTCCGGCGGCGTCACGTCCATCGGCGTCGACTCGGCGGTCGGCGGCTCCGCGTCGACCCCGGCCGCCACGCCCTGCGGAGGTGTGAGGTCAAAGGGCGCGGAGATCGCGGACGGCGGCGTGAGCTCGACCGCCGCGAGGACCCCGTCGGGACGCGTGCGCTCGACCGCGGTCCGCACGTCCACCGCGGCTCGGGATCCACTCTCGTCCCATCGTCGCCCCACCCTCCCCGGACGACCGCGGGCACCTCCAGGTCGGGGACGGTCTCGTCGAGGTTCATGGCGCCTCCAGCTCGTGGAGGAGGGCGAGCATCCGCCTCCCGGTGTCGTGGCAGGGATGCCGGCTCTCGGGGAAGTCGCGGAGGATCTCGTCCGCCGCCTTCCTCGCCTTGGCCCGATCCTCGAGGGCCACGCTCCGCATCACGGTGAACCGCAGCGAGGAGCAGCGCTCGTCGAGTTCGCCCCGGGCGCGATCCCGCAGCGATCGGGTCCGCGTCAGCGCGAAGGACTCCTCCCCCATCGCCTCCAGGAAGATCGTGGCCTGGTGGAGATGGATCCAGGCGTCGAAGAGGTTCCGCGGCCCGAGGGACTTCGCCTCGAACGCCCGCAGGCCCAGCGCGTGGAGCCGCTCCGCCTGCTCGAGGCAGGTGGACGCCGCGCAGGACGGGAGCGGCTCCACCACCAGCTCCGGGATGGCGACGTTCCAGTCGGATGCCCCGGCCGCCACGCCGTGGAGGGCGTCGACGAACGAAACCCGCAGCTCGCCGCCGGGCTCGAGCAGCTCGATCGGGATCGGCAGCTCGAGGCCGTCGCGCCACCCGTCGGAGGACGGCGCCGCGAAGGCGAGCGGACGCCCGGCCGCGTGGATCTCGATCCGCTCCTCCGCGGTCCGCGCCACCGCGTGGCGGAGCCGGACTTGCACGGGACCCGTGTCGGCGATCACGACGGGGAGGATGAAGTCGACCCGCTCGGCGGAGAGCTGCGTCGCGTCGCGGCCCGGGCCGAAGACCTCGTCGCCCGCGAGCTCCGCCGTCCGCACCTCGAGGGAGCGCGGCGGAGGGGGAGCCGGCCGCGGCGCGCTCGCGAATCCCGCGGCGAGCGCCGCACCGAAGGCGGTCGCGGCGAGCGCCGGGGTGGTCCGGGCGAGGCGACGCCCGCGAAGGAGAATCCGCTCCGGCATGATCAGCCCCCTGCCCCGCCGAAGGTCATCGCGAAGACGATGGGCCCGAAGAGCACCAGGAAGACCGTTGGGAAGATGAAGGCGATCAACGGCACGAGCATCTTCACCGGCGCCTCGCCCGCCAGCTTCTCGGCGCGCTGCGTCCGCTCCGCGCGGAGCTGCCCCGCGAGGATCCGCAGGGTCTTGCCGAGGCTCGTCCCCATCCGGTCGGCCTGCACCAGCGACGTCAGGACCGAGTTCACCACCGGCAGGTCGACGCGGGGGATGGCCTCGAGGAGCGCCTCCTCGCGGGTGCGACCCATCCGCAAGCGGCGGAGCACCAGCCCGAGCTCGTCTCGAAGCGGGCCCGGACGTCCCTTCTCCACCACCTTGCCCAGGGCGCCAGCGAAGTCGAGGCCGGCCTCCACCGAGAGGGAGAGGAGGTCGAGGGCGAAGGGCAGCTCGCGAACGATGCGCGCCTGCCGCCGCCGGATCGCCTCGCGAAGGCGCAGGTGCGGGAGGGCCCCGCCGAGCGCCGTGCACGGGAGGAGCGGGAGCGGGGAGCCGAGGGCGGCGGAGGCGACGGCCCCCGTGGCGATCCCCGCGGCCGCGCCGAGCGCCGAGAGCCAGATCAGCTCCTCCGGGAGGAGATCGGCGGGATCGCCGGCGCGGACGATCCGGAGGCGGAGCCACTCGAGCCACGCCGACGGGATCCGCTTGCGGGTGGAGGGTCCGAGGTGGGCGCGGGCCGCGCCCCGGATCTTCGCCGCCAGCGGGCCCTCGAACCGCGACAGCTCCGCGACGAGATCCCCGCGCCACCACCCGGCGGCGCCGAGGACGGCGCAGAACACCGCGCCCATGCCGAGCAGGATCGAGGTCCAGATTCCCAACGTGGCCATGGCCCGCTCCTAGACGTCGACGGTGACGATCCGTCGGATCAGCAGCATCCCGGCGAGCTCGAGGGCGACCACGAGCGCCACCAGGATCCAGCCGAAGGGGTGGTCGAGCATGGGATCCACCAGGTCCGGTCGGATCCACCGCATGGCGAGCCCGAGGAGGACCGGCAGCGCGGCCACCACCCGCCCCTGCATCCGCCCCTGGGAGGTCAGCGCCGCGATCCTCCCCTGGAGACGGAAGCGCTCGCGGATGGTGGCGGCGAGGGTCTCGAACATCTCCGCCAGGTTCCCGCCCAGCTCGCGAGCGGTGTTGGTGGAGGTCACCACGAGCGCCAGGTCCGCGGAGTCCACCCGAGAGGCCAGGTTGTCGAGGGCGACCTCGGTGGGGACGCCGAGCTTGAGCTCCTTGACCACCTGCGCGAGCTCGGGGCCCAGGGGAAATGGCGCCTCCCTCGCCAGCGAGGCGAGGGCCTGGGGAAAGGTGAGCCCCGCTCGGAAGGCGCTGGACATCGCCTGGAGGGCGTCGACGAGCTGCCGCTCGAAGGACGCGATCCGGCGGGCCCGATAGCGGCGGACGATCCACCCGGGCGCGGCGGCGCCGGCGACGCCGGCCAGGGTGGCGGCGAGGCCGGCGCCGGCCAGGAGCCCGCAGCCGAAGAGGAGCGCGCCGGCGCACGCCCCGAGCACGGCCAGGGATCGCCCGTCCACGAAGAGGAGGATATCCCGCAGCTCCTGGGCGCTGCGGACGGTGTATCGATCCTCGAGCCGACGCGAGGCCTGGGCGACGATCCCCGTCGCCATCCGCGCGAAGAGGAAGACGGCCCCCGCGGCGAGGAGCGCCGCCAGCGCGTTCGCCCACGCGTTCATCACGGCGCCCCCGGGAGGCCGGAGCGCTCCGCCCCCGCGGTGGAACCGCGGATCACCTGGATGGTCTGGTACCGGAGCCGTCGCAGCGCCTTCGTCCGCTCGCCGGTGAGGAGGGTCCCGATGGTGGCCCTGCCCCGATCCTCCTCGAGGTCGAGCTCCTCGGGGTTGCGCAGCACGAAGGTGATGGATCCGATCTCCTGGGCGAGCACCAGGATCTCCGCCTCCTCCGGGAGGACGAGGAGCGAGATGTCGCCGTAGCCCCGACCGCCCTCCCCCGGCTGCGAGGCGGAGGAACGGCCGGTGGCGAGGACGAGCACGTTCTGCAGGAGGGTGACGGTGACCATCTCCTGGGTGGCCGGATCCCGGAAGGTCCCGATGACGTCGACGTGATCGTTGGGCCGGATCCAGCCGCCGACCGCCGTCCGCTCGGTGACGGGGACGGTGATGGCGCGGCCCTTGCGCATGATCCCGTTCGAGAGCTTGTCCAGGCTCCTGGCGGTCTCGAAGTGGGACCAGAGGATCGGATCACCGGCGCGCAGGGGAACCAGGACCCGCTGCCCGACGACGCTCTCCGCGTAGTCGGTCTTCACCACCGAGGCGGTGGCGAACTGCTCCGGGATCCGCGAGGTCGCCAGCATCTCGAAGGTGATGGCGGTGCCCTCCTCGACGTCGGTCGACGCGACGAGCACCGGCACGAGCTCCCACCCGGCGCGGATCTCGCGGTCCCGGGCTTGCAGGGAGAGGAAGGCCACCAGGCCCGCCGATAGAGCGAGCCCGGCGGCGACGACGAGGGGCGTGCGACCTTTCAACATCCTGCACCTCCGGCGCGATCCCCGGCGCAGGGGACGACGCCCCGTACGAGCGGGCGACCTGCGTCGCGGAGGATCGAGGTTCGACCACCTTCCAGGACCGAGGCGGTGAGCCATCCGGCGCCGCCGCCGGGCGCGATGGCGAGGTAGACCGTCCCCGGGGGATCGCCCGGCCGAGGCGAGATCACCGGACCGTCCCGCCCCTCGAGGACCACCGCGGTGAAGGGCAGCGGGCGCAGCCACCGGTCGACGTGGACGGGGGCGGGGAGGCTCGCCGCGATCCGCTCCCGCAGCTCCTCGAGCGAAGCGCCTCTGGCGAGGGCCTGCGCCGCGGCGGCGCGGGCCTTCGCGAGGGCGGGGGGCAGGAGCGTCGCGGCGGAGGGACCCGCCGCCGGCGCGGCGAAGATCGACGGGGCCGACGCGGCCGCGACGCCCGCGCCCACCAGGAGCGCCAGGAGGCCGCGGGGCGCGCGCAGATCCAGGGCGGCGTCGAGGAGGAGCCAGACCCAGGACGCCGCGGCAAAGGCCCCCAGGGCGAGGCCCGGCAGGAGCCGCCAGGGAGCGGCGAGCTCGGCGAATCGCCCCGCGAACGCCGCCGCCTCCCAGGACGGCGCCGCGATCCGCAGGGCGAGGGCGCCGGCGGCGATCCCGGCGCCGAGCTTGATCCACCGCAAGGGGCGCGTGGCGGCGCTCACGGCAGCGGGAGGGAGAGGACGAAGTGGATGGAGGAGAAGTACCGCTTCGCGCTCGCGAGGAGGCCGAGCGGCCCGGCGGCGACCCAGACCGACGCCACGAGCACGCCGGCGATCAGCGCGTACTCGGTGAGGGCCTGCCCCTGCTCGTTGCGTAACGTCGTTCGATCCATCTCTCGCCTCCGCGCTCGGGTGGTTCGGAACGGAGGCGAGCGTAGGCAGCGGGGCGGCGGGACTGCATCGGTCGGGCGACCGATGCGGCGAGGCCGCCTCCCGCTGCACCGGGGGCTCGTCGGGCGCGCCGCGGCCCAGGCGCGGGATCGATGCGCGCGGCCTTCGCGCGGGACGCGCCTTCCCGGCGATCGTTCGCCGCGAAGGCCCGAAGCGCTTGCCGGTGGAGGGGTTGTTCCCCTAGGCTCGCGGCCATGGAACCGATTTCATTCGAAACGCACCCGTCCCGCTATCGGCACTGGAAGCTGGAGGTGCTCGGGGACGTGGCCCGCCTCTGGATGGACGTCCAGGAGAGCGGCGGCCTCGCGCCGGGCTACCAGCTCAAGCTGAACTCCTACGATCTGGGCGTCGACATCGAGCTCGCGGACGCCATCCAGCGCCTGCGGTTCGGGCACCCCGAGGTCCGCGCCCTCGTGATCGGATCGCTGAAGGACAAGATCTTCTGCGCCGGCGCGAACATCCACATGCTCGGCTCCAGCAGCCACGGCTTCAAGGTGAACTTCTGCAAGTTCACCAACGAGACCCGCCTCTACCTCGAGGAGATGGCGGAGTCCTCCGGGATCGCCACCCTCTGCGCCGCGGCGGGCACGGCCTCGGGCGGCGGGTACGAGCTCGCCCTCGCCTGCGAGAAGATCCTGCTCGCCGACGACGGCAACTCGGCGGTGTCGCTCCCCGAGGTGCCGCTCCTCGGGGTCCTCCCCGGCACCGGCGGCCTCACCCGCGTGGTGGACAAGCGCAAGGTGCGCCGCGACCACGCCGACTTCTTCTCCGCCACCGCGGAGGGTGTCCGCGGCAAGCGCGCCGTCGAGTGGCGCCTCGTGGACGAGGCGGTGCCCCGCTCCCGCTTCGACGCGCGGGTGCGCGAGCTCGCCGCGGAGCTGGCGCAGAAGAGCGACCGCCCCGAGGGCGCGAAGGGGATCGAGCTCGCGCCCCTGGGGGCGAAGCGCTCCGCCGACTCCATCGAGTACGCGAACGTCTCGCTGCGGATCGACCGCGACGGCAGGACCGCCACCATCACGGTGCGGGCGCCCTCCTCCCCCCAGCCCGAGGATCCGCAGGGCTTCGAGGCGGCGGGGTCGTCCGCCTGGGCGATCGCCGCCTTCCGCGAGCTGGACGACGCCCTCCTGCACCTGCGCTTCAACGAGCCGACCATCGGCCTCGTGCTCCTGCGCACCGAGGGCGATCCGGCGGCGGTCCTCTCGGTCGATCGCACCCTGGAGCGCCACGCATCGCACTGGCTGGTCCGCGAGATCCGCCTGCTGCAGAAGCGCGTGCTCAAGCGCCTGGATCTCACCGCGCGTACCTTCTACGCCCTGGTCGAGCCCGGGTCGGCGTTCGCCGGATCCCTCCTCGAGCTGGCCCTCGCCGCGGATCGCGCCTACATGCTCGACGATCCGGAGCGCCCGGTGCACCTGGAGCTCTCCCCGATGAACCGGGGCGCGCTGCCCATGAGCTCGGGCCTGTCCCGCCTGGAGGTGCGGTTCCTCGGCGACCCCGAGGGCCTGCAGAAGGTGCTCTCCCACGAGGGCCCCTTCGACGCGCCCGCCGCGCTGGAGGCTGGGCTCGTCACCTTCACGCCGGACGAGCTCGACTGGGACGACGAGGTGCGCCTCGCCGTCGAGGAGCGGGCGTCCATGAGCCCCGACGCCCTCACCGGCATGGAGGCGAACCTCCGGTTCGCGGGTCCCGAAACGATGGAGACGAAGATCTTCGGCAGGCTCTCGGCCTGGCAGAACTGGATCTTCATCCGCCCGAACGCCACCGGCGAGAAGGGCGCTCTCTCTTTGTATGGCAAGGCCGGGCAGCGCCCGGAGTTCGACCTGCGGCGCGCCTAGGGCGCCGCGAGGTCATTCGCGGGCGGTCACGTTCGCGGGAGAAAGACATGAGCAACGTCTCGTTGAACGAGAAGATCCCCAACAACGTCAACCTCTCCTCCGACAAGCGGCTGCAGCGGGCGCTGGAGCAGTGGCAGCCGGAGTTCCTCTCGTGGTGGAAGGAGATGGGCCCCGACGGCTTCCAGGCGAAGGACGTCTACCTGCGCACGGCGGTGTCTGTGGATCCGAAGGGCTGGGCCCACTTCGACTACGTGAAGATGCCGGACTACCGCTGGGGGATCTTCCTGGCCGACCCGGTGCCGAACCGGACCATCGGTTTCGGCGACGACTACGGCAAGCCGGTCTGGCAGGAGGTCCCCGGCGAGCACCGCAACACCCTGCGCCGGCTGATCGTCACCCAGGGCGACACGGAGCCCGCCTCGGTGGAGCAGCAGCGCCGCCTAGGCAAGACCTGCCCCTCGCTCTACGACCTGCGCAACCTCTTCCAGGTGAACGTGGAGGAGGGACGGCACCTGTGGGCAATGGTGTACCTGCTCCACTCCTACTTCGGCCGTGACGGCCGCGAGGAGGCGGAGGCGCTCCTGCAGCGGCGCTCCGGCGACTCGGACAAGCCTCGGATCCTGGGCGCGTTCAACGAGCCCTGCACCGACTGGCTGTCGTTCTTCATGTTCACCACCTTCACCGACCGCGACGGCAAGTACCAGCTCCTCGCGCTGGCCGAGTCCGGCTTCGATCCCCTCTCCCGCACCTGCCGGTTCATGCTCACCGAGGAGGCCCACCACATGTTCGTGGGCGAGACGGGGGTGGGCCGGATCATCCAGCGCACCGTCCAGCTCATGAAGGAGGGCAAGGATCCCCGCAGCGTCGGCGCGATCGATCTGCCGCTGATCCAGCGCTACCTGAACTTCTGGTACACGGTGTCGCTCGACCTCTTCGGCAGCGAGGTCTCCACCAACGCCGCCACCTTCTTCGCCGCCGGCCTGAAGGGCCGCGCGAAGGAGGAGAGCTTCGACGACCACCTGGCGATCGAGGGCGTCTACGAGATGGACGTCTACGAGGACGACCGGCTCGTGCGCCGGGAGATCCCGCTGCGATCCGCCATGAACGAGGTGCTGCGCGACGCCTACGTCGAGGACTGCCAGAAGGCGGTGAACCGCTGGAACAAGCACCTCGCCGGCATGGACTTCCAGTTCACCCTGCCCTCCCGGCGCTTCCACCGGGCGCAGGGGACGTTCGCGGGCAGGACCTTCTCGCCGGACGGCAAGGAGATCACGGCCACCGAGTACGAGGCCCGCCACGACGAGTGGCTGCCCTCCGCCGCGGACCGGGCCTACGTGCAGAGTCTCATGGTGAACCCGGTGTACACGCCGGGGCACTTCGCCAACTGGATCGCCCCGCCCCCGCGCGGGATCAACGATCGGCCCATCGACTTCGAGTACGTCCGCTACAACGAGGCCTGAGCGCCGAGGCCGCGAACGGCGCGGCCCCGAGGTCTGGCGTGCGCCGGAGCACCCGATCCCCCCGGGACGTCGGCGGCTTTCCGCCGGATCCCTTCGCGCGTCACAGGCCCTGCTGCGACGACGGCGGCGCGGCGACGGGCCGGCGGGAGCCCCCGGCCGTGAGGATGAGGAGCGCCGGCGCGAGCTCGAGGAGGGAGGCGGCGAGGAACGCGAGCCTCCCTCCGCCCGCGTCGTAGAGCGCGCCGGCGAGGAGGTTGCCCGCCACCCCGCCCACCCCGAAGACGAGGGAGGAGAAGAGCGCGCGCCCCGTCGCCCGCAGGTGGGGTGGCACCTGCTCCTCGAGCCACGCGATCGAGGCGGCGAGGAACGCGCCGAAGCCGAGGCCGTGGAGCACCTGCACCGCCGCGATCGCCGCGCCGGAGGGCGCGAGGGCGGTGACGATCCAGCGCAGGGCCCCGGATCCGATGGCCAGCGAGAGGAGGGACGCCGGCGACAGGCGCGAGGCCAGGTCGCCAAAGCGCCACATCACCGCCACCTCCGCCAGCACCGCCACGGCGAAGCCCGTCCCCGCCAGGGAGGCCGGCGCGCCGAGGTCCCGCAGGTGGATGGTGAAGAAGACGTGGTAGGGGGCGAGCGCCATCCAGTGGAGGGTGGCCGCGGCGAAGAAGACGAGGAGCGCGGGCCGTGCGACGAGCCCCGCCGCCGCCCGCAGATCCGGGGTCGGACCTGCGCCGCCTCCCCGCCTTGCGGTCGCCGGCGCGGGGAGGCGGGAATCGCCGGGCCCCTCCCGGAGAAGGAAGGTCGAGGCCGCGTACGCGACCATGAGCAGCGAGGCGGTGCGCACCGCGTCGACCGCAGCGCCTCCCGCCGCGAGCCACGCACCGAA
Organism: Vulgatibacter sp.; assembly: GCA_035565615.1. Taxonomy (GTDB): domain Bacteria; phylum Myxococcota; class Myxococcia; order Myxococcales; family Vulgatibacteraceae; genus Vulgatibacter. Next base: position 18,832 of record DATMSB010000131.1, read on the forward strand.
GGCCCAGGCGGAGACGACGTAGCCCACCGAGCCCCACAGGCGGATTCGG
>DATMSB010000132.1:0-14306 GCA_035565615.1 Vulgatibacter sp.
GTGCCCCTGCCGTCGGTGAAGCTGTCGGCGGGCGCGGAGGTGACGGAGGCGGGGCGCCCGGTGGAGCTCTCCTGGACCAGCGAGAACGCCGACCGGCTCGAGCTGCGGCCAGCGGGCGGCGCCACCATCCGCCTGGAAGCCCCGGCCGGCACCATCGAGGTGAGCCCGCTGGTCAAGACGCGGTACGAGGTGGTGGCGATCGGCGCCTCGGGCGAGGCGAAGGCGTCGGTCGAGATCGACGTGAAGCCGCGGATCGACCTCTTCGAGGTGACGACCCCCGCCCCCACCCGCCCGGGACGCCAGGTGGATCTGAGGTGGGCCATCGTCGGCGCCACCTCCGCCTCGATCCTGGCCGACGGTTCGACGCGCTTCGACGTCGATCCCTCGGACCTCTCGGAGGGCGAGATCGCGCTGGCGGTGGGCTCGAGCGGCACCTTCGAACTCGTGGCCGTGGGCACCGGCGGCGAGTCCCGAGCCACGGCCCGGATCGGCCTGACCAACCTGCCGCTGATCGATCGCTTCGAGGGCCCTGCCGAGGTGACGGCGGCCGCGGATGCGCCCAGCCTGGTCACCTTGCGGTGGGAGGTCGACGGCGCCGACTCGGTCGAGCTGGCGGCGATCCCCGGCGGGGCGATCGCGATCGAGGCGGGCGCCGCCGAGGCGACCGTGGCGATCGAGACGACCACCCTCTTCACCCTCACCGCCCGCAACGACTTCGGGGCGACGATCGGCGACCACGAGGTGGTGGCGCTCCCCTTGCCGCGGGTGGGTGCCTTCTTCGCGAGGCCGACCCGGGTGGGGATGGGCCAGGAGGTCGAGCTCGTGTGGCACGGATCGGACGCCGTGGGGGTCGAGATCCACCGGGATGGTGTCCTCGCCCACACGGAAAGCGCGGTCGTGCCCTCGGACCCGCCGATGGTCTCGGGGAGCTGGAAGGACACCCTGCTCGCCGACGCCGCGTACGAGCTCCGGGTCTTCAACCACCTGGGCGACTACGACTCCCAGGCCCTCACCGTCACCGTCGGTGCGCCGATCATCGGCTCGTTCGAGACCCTCCTGCAGGCGACCATGCCGGGCGGCGCCGTCGAGTTCGCCTGGACCTCGGACGGCGGGACCACCCTCGTCGTCCTGGATTCCCAGGGCGAGGAGGTTTGCCGGATCACCGACGTCGACCGGATCGCCGACGGCGGCTGCGAGACCACGGCGGGGCTCGACCTCGGCGAGGCGATCTACACCCTGCGGGTGACGGACGAGAGCGGCGGGATCGACGAGCGGATCGCAACCGTGCAGGTGACCGATGGACCGATCGTCCGCTTCTTTCGATCGTCGGTCGCCGAGGCCACCGTGCAGGATCCGGTCCCGCTGGAGTGGGAGGTGCACCCGGGGATCTCGGGGGAGGCGCCGACGGTGGAGATCGCGGGGAGCCTCGCCAACCTGCAGAACCCGCTCACCGTCTCGGCGCAGGGCTCCACGGCCATGTTCCCGCTCGAGGCCGGTATGCACCGCTACACGCTGACGGCGACCGAGCCCGGCAGGATGCCGGGATCCGCCTTCGTCGACGTGCAGGTCCACGGGATCCCGGAGGTCGTGGTCGACGCCCTCCCCTCGATCGTCGACGCGGCCGCGCCCACTTCGACGCTGCAGTGGACGTCCGCGAACGCCGCGGAGCTTCGGGTCTACGACCTCTCGGTCGATCCGCCGGAGGAGATCTGGTCCACCAACGACGCCGACGAGATCGCCTCCGGTAGCCTGGAGGTGGAGCCGCAGGCGGTGCCCTCGGTCACGTATCGGGTCGAGGTCGCGAACCCGCTGGGTCGCCTCGCGAGCGACACGGCCACGGTCCTCGTGGAGCCCGCCCAGGCGGTTTCGCTCGGCGTGGCGCCGGAGCAGGTCCTCGAAGGCGAGGAGACGACGATCACCTGGGCGACCCTGCGCTCCACCGAGCGGGCGCTCTCCTTCGACGGCCTGCCCGGCCTGCCCGTCGCCAGGCCGTTCGTCGACGTGAGCGGCCTGCCCGGCGCCTCGCAGCTCGTCTTCGCCGGCGGCGGTGGGCACGGCAGGTGGGGCGAGATCGCGTTCCCTCCCGGCTTCACCTTCCCCTTCGCCGGCGCGTCTCACGCTGCGGCGCGGGTGACCACCAGCGGCTACGTGACCTTCGACCTGACGAGCACGGCCACCACCACCACGCCGGCGCAGCTCCCCGCGCCGTCCGCCGGGCACGTGAACCTCGCGCCGTTCTGGAGCGACCTCGACGGAACCACCGGCTCGATCTGGTGGGCGCCGATCGAGGAGGGTGGCCGGGACGCGCTCGTGATCCAGTGGAAGGGGATCGCCTTCTTCGCGGCGGTCGCCCAGCCCTCGAGCCTCGACTTCCAGGTGGTGCTCTTCGACGACGGGAGCTTCGACTACCGATACGGCGCCATGACCGCGGAGGGCGATCCCGCCTACGCCCGCGGCAGCCACGCGTCGATCGGGGTCCAGGGGGCCGGGCTGGGCGCCTCGCATTCGTTCCACGCCGAGGTCGCCGGCGGACTCCAGGGCCGCGCGTTCGGCTTCCCGCCGTTCCCCCTCGCCGAGTCCGGGAGCTGGACCGTCGTGCCCGCGGCCGGCGCCGACGTCGCCCTCACGGCGGCGAACGCCCACAGCGACGACCAGCGGCTCGCGACGCTGGCGGTGTGGCCGGCCGTGAAGATTCTCTCGGCGACCCTCGCCACCCCCGCGCCCGCGCCAGGGCAGCCCTTCATCATCGAGTGGGAGACGGAGAACGCCACCTCGGTCACCATCGAGGACGAGGACGGCACCTTGCGCTGCACGGCGGGGCTGCAGGAGCTCGACCAGGGGTTCTGCTCGATCACCGAGGCGACCTTCGGCGACAAGGTCTTCACGCTGGTCGCCGAGGGCGGGATCCAGAGCAACTCCGCCACCCGCACGATCGAGGTGCCGGTGTTCACGCCCCTCTCGATCGACACCTTCACCGCCGGGCCCGGGCTGGTGGAGATCGGGGAGGACGTGACGATCTCGTGGACCACCACCAACGCCGCGACGATGACCCTGAACGCGAACGGGGTGCCGGTCGATCTCACGGGTAGGTCGATGGCGGCGGACTCGCTGATCCTCCAGCCCCAGGTGCCGACGACCTACGAGCTGACCATCGGGTCGACCGAGGGTCGTAGCGCCACCGCCACCCGCGTCGTGTAGGTGCGCACCGCCTTCGCGAACTCGATCACAGCGACCGAGACCCAGCTCCTTCCTGGGCAGGAGACGACGATCGGGTGGAGCACGGCAGGGACCGATCAGGTGACGGTGACCGACGGCCCGCTGGCGCCGCCGGTCGAGGTGACGGAGTCGAGGCAGTTCATCGACCTCGAGATGCGCCCCACCGCGACCGAGCTCACGCCGCTCGTCCCCACCTCGCCGACGAGCAGCGAGCGCACGGGCTCCGTCCCGCTTCAGCTCCCGTTCGACTTCCCCTACTTTGGCGAGCTCCACGGCGAGCTGCGGGTGATCGTGAGCGGCTACCTCAGCTTCGACCCGAACCACGTCACGGGGACCACGGCGGCGGACTTCCCCTCGCCCACGAAGAAGGAGGCGCACATCGCCCCGTTCATGAGCCAGCTCACCCTCAAGCCCAGCGGCGCCACCGACCGGATCGGCAAGATCTTCTGGGAGCACATCGACACCGGCGTCGAGGACTTCGTGGTGATCCAGTGGTCGCACATGCAGTACTCGTCGTCGTCCCGGAACCCCAGCGACCTCAACTTCCAGGTGGTCCTTTCCCGCGACGGCTCCTTCGACATCCGCTACGGGCCGAACACGGGCGCGGCCGCGTCGACGGACGGCACGTACGCCTCCATCGGCTATCAGGATCCCACCGGGACCCAGGGGTACTCCTTCTCCGCGCGGACGGCGTTCCCCGGCGGCCTCGTCAGCCGCAGCTTCCACTTCGCCCCCCACTCCCCCGCCAGCGGGTCGATGACCGTGGCGCCCGACGAGTCGAAGACCTACTCGGTCTGCGTCACCGGCGCGGGCGGCTACTCCGAGTGCAAGTCGACGCGGGTCGTCGTGCTCCAGCCGGGAGACGTGTCCATCACCGAGGTGATGCCCGATCCGGTGGGCGGCGACGACGCCCGGTGGTTCGAGATCCGCAACCTCACCGCCGACACGCTGGACCTCGGCGGGCTGGTGGTCGAGTCGGCGGGCGGCGTTCCGTTCACGGCGGGCGCGCTCACCCTCCCGCCGGGCGGCTACGCGACCTTCGCGGAGACCTCGGCGGTGCAGGGCTTCACGCCGTCGGTGATCACCGGGCCGGACGTGGCGGTGGGCAGCGCGGGGGCGCTCACCCTGAAGATGCCCTATCCGGCGCCCGCCGGGCCGGGCGATCCCGCGCCGGCGCCGCTGACCCTCGCCGAGCTCGCCTGGAACGCTACCTTCCCCTACCAGCCGGGGCAGTCGATGTACCTGGACCCGTCCTTCCACTACCGCGGCACGACGGCGAACAACGACGCGACCCGGTGGTGCCCGGGCGACGCGGGGTACGACGGCTCCAACCTCGGCTCCCCCGGCGCCCACGGCGGCTCCTGCAAGTCGCAGCACTACGTGGTGGACTGGCACTCGACCCTGCCGTTCATCGACATCGAGCCCACGGGCCTCCTGCTCAACCAGATCGCGGCCAACGACGGCGTGGGGCAGATGCCCGGCGGCCTGGGCTTCACCATGCCGTTCTTCGGCGGCGCGGTCTCGGACCTGTGGGCGTCGGCCAGCGGCTTCGTCTCCTTCGGCCCGCTGGCGAGCGACTTTCCCACGGCGCGGTCGCTGGGCGGCGGAGGGGATCCCGCGGACGGCCTGGTGGCGGCGCAGTGGGAGAACTTCGAGATGCCCGCCCGCCTCAACGCCAAGTTCCTCTTCGAGCGGCGGACCGTCGGGGCGAAGCAGGTGACGATCCTGCAGTGGACCCGCTTCCAGCGCCGGCTCAAGCCCGACAACGCCACCTTCCAGGTGCAGCTCTGGAGCGACGGCGACATCGTCATCGCCAACCGGGAGTTCGTCGCCCTCGCGGGCAAAGGCGGCGCGAGCGCGACCATCGGGATCGAGGCCCCGCTCGGGACCGACGCGATCACCTACCTGCGCAACCAGGCGCTGCTGGATCCGGGGCAGGTGCTGCACTTCCGGAAGAAGTGACCTGCCGGGGCCGTCCCGCGCGAGGGGAGCCGCTCCCCGCGCGGGCGGCGGCGCCACGACCGTGCCGCGCGTGCAGTTACCGATGAGCCGCCGCTCCCCGCGCGGGCGGCGGCGCCCGGAGCGCCGCGCGCCCCGCTGCACGGCTCCCCCCCAATTTGCGCGGTAGCGCCTCGTTCGGCAGTTGCCATCGTTCGACCTGCGAGGTCGATCCGCGCGATGGGAGCGCGGCCCTTGGGGAGGCGTGGATGTCGAAGGCTCTGTTGCTCGCAGTGGGGATCGGGCTGCTGCTCCCGGCGGCTGCCTGGGCGAACCAGGACGACAATGACGACGATCGCTCTGGAAGCGCGATGAACAACGAGGATGGCTGGCGGAACCGCCGCTACACCGGGCCGGTCCTCGCGGTGGACGTGAACGCCGTCGTCCGGCTCCGCAACACGGCCAAGCACCACGTGCAGCCGGGCGTGGGCGGCCGGCTCGGCTACCAGATCTGGACCGGCGGGACCACGATGCTGACGCCCGAGGCGATGTTCGAGTGGAACCACTTCGAAGAGGACAACAACGCCATCCGCGTCCTGGGCGGCCTCCGCTATTCGGCGGGCGAGGTGGTCCGACCGAGCGTCTTCGGCCACGCCGGCTGGGGCCGGGTGACCTTCCCGGGCGACGACAGCGATCACGCCTTCGCCGTGGACGCCGGGGCCGCGCTGGACGTGTACATCGCCAACACGATCGCCGTCGGTGCCCAGGGCGCCTACAACCTGATCAACCTCGACGTGCCGGTGGACTTCCTCACCTTCGGCGCGCACCTGCAGTTCACCTTCTGACCACGATGCGCGCCTTGACCGCCGGAGGGGACGGGGCCTAAGGAGGGGGATGCGACTCCTCCTCGGCCTCGTCTCGGCGCTTCTGGTGTGGTCCTGTGCCCGCGCCGCCGACGGGCCCGAAACCGCCTGCGGCCCCTGCGGATCGGGCGAGGTCTGCGACCCGGCGGCAGGGCGCTGCCGGGAGGCGCTGCCCGATCGCTGCGGTCCTGGCACCTCCTGGCAGCCGGGGGTCGTCGCCTTCCGGGAGGCGACCTCCCGCTGGGGGCTCGACGCGCTCGGCGTCGAGGGCGTGCGGCTCTCGGTGGCCGACGTCGACGGCGACAGCTTCGCCGACCTCTTCGCGCGGCGCGCGGGATCCTCCGTCGACGACTTCTCCGAAGGGGGCGCACGGGCCCACTGGCTCCTCCGCAACGTCAACGGCGAGCGCTTCGAGGACGTGACGGAGCGGTCGGGGATCGTCGCGCCCCGCCACGGGGGGCCGCCCCGCAACGCCGAGGTCGCGGTCTTCGCCGATTTGGACGGCGACGGCCACGTGGACGCCTTCACCGGGACGTCGCGGACCAGCCCGCCCGGGCCCGAGGACGAGTCGTCCGAGATCCTGCTCAACGACGGCACGGGGCGTTTCGTCCTCGGTCCGGCGGACGCTGCGCCGCGCCGGGAGCGGTCCGTGGGAGCGATCGGCGGGGCCGCCTTCGTCGACGTGGACCGCGACGGCGTCGTGGACCTCTTCGTCGGGCACGGCGCCGTGCGCGGCGCGCCTCAGCAGGATCGCCTCTACCGCGGCCTGGACGACGGCCGGTTCGAGGAGATCACCGCCCTCGCCGGGCTGGAGACGGAGGGCTGGCGCGACGTGAAGGCGGTGGACGAGGCGCGGGGCCACAGCAACGCCTGGGGCGTCCTCGCCTGCGATCTGAACGACGACGGGCGCCCCGAGCTGCTGGTCTCGTCCTACGGGCGGGCGCCGAACCACCTCTGGCAGGCCAAAAGCGACGAGCCCTGGTACGAGAACCGCTCCATCGAGTCGGGATACGCCTTCGATCACCGGGAGGACTGGACCGACAACGAATCGGCCCGCTGCTTCTGCCTGCTCCACCCGGCCGCCGAGGACTGCGAGGGCGCCTCCGCCCCCGAGCACATCCGCTGCGACGGCGAGGCGGACGCCTTCCGCTGGAACCACGAGACGGACAGGAACCCCTACCGCCTCGGCGGCAACTCCGGGACCACGCTCTGCGCCGACGTGAACGGCGACGGGGCCATGGACCTTCTCACCACGGAGATCGTCCACTGGGACGTGGGGAGCTCGAGCGATCCCAGCGAGCTCCTCCTGAACCGCGGGGACGCGGACGTCGCCTTCGATCGGCCGGGGAACGAGCGCACCGGCCTGACGCGGGTCCGCGACGCGGTCGACTGGAACGACGGCGACATGACGGCGGCGACCTTCGACTTCGACAACGACGGTCGCCCCGACGTGTACATCGGCTCGAGCGACTACCCGGGCACCCGGGGCCACCTCTACCGGCAGCGGGAGGACGGCACGTTCGTGGAGCTGCCCCTCGACGAGGGGATCGATCACCGCTCGAGCCACGGGATCGCCGTCGCCGACTTCGATCGGGACGGAGATCTGGACGTGGCGGTGGGTCACTCCCGCACCCGCTGCGAGGGCGGCGATCACTGCTACGAAAAGGCCACGGTCCGCCTCTTCGAGAACGTGATCGGCCAGGACGGAAACTGGATCCAGCTCGCCCTGCGGGGAGGGCCCGGGACGAACCGCCTCGCCATCGGTGCGCGGATCGAGGTGCGGGCCGCGGGCCGCCTCCAGGTGCAGGAGATCGGCGGCGGCCACGGCCACTACGGCATCCAGCACGACCTGGTGGCCCACTTCGGCCTGGGCGCCGCCTGCGAGGCCGAGGTGACGATCCGCTGGCCCGACCGGGCGCTGACGACGCAGCGGTTCACCGTGCAGGCCGGCTACCGTTACCGGGTCGAGCAGGGCGGGCTCCCCGCCGCGATCCGATGAAAAAATCGGCCCCCTCGGGAGGGGGCCGGCGTCTTCGGGGGCCTGCAGACTCGTCGGATCGATCGCGCGCTTTACCGCGTGCGCCAGTCAGCGCCGGTCGATCGTGGTGTAGGTGCGCGGCGGCGAGCCGACGTAGATCTGGCTCGGCCGGAAGATGCGGTTGTTCTCGAGCTGCTCCATCCAGTGCGCCAGCCAGCCGGAGACGCGGGCGATGGCGAAGACCGGCGTGAACAGGTCGGTGGGGATGGCGAGTTTCTGGTAGACGAGGCCCGAGTAGAAGTCGACGTTGGGGTAGATCCCCTTGGCGCCGACCCGCTCGGCCATCACCGCCTCGAGCTTCACGGCGATGTCGTAGAGCGGCGTGGAGCCATAGCGGGCGAAGAGCTGCTCGGCGAGGCGCTGGAGGATCTTGGCGCGGGGATCCTTCACCTTGTACTCGCGGTGGCCGAAGCCGGGGATCTTCCGCTTGGCGGCCTGGGCCTTGTCGAGCCAGGGGACGACGTTCTCCACCGAGCCGATCTCGGTGAGCATGTCGAGGACGTTCTCGTTGGCGCCGCCGTGGAGCGGCCCCGAAAGCGTGCCCACCGCCGAGGCGACCACGGCGTAGGAGTCGGCGAGCGACGAGCCGGTGACGCGGGCCGAGAAGGTGGACGCGTTCATCGAGTGCTCGGCGTGAAGCACGAGGCAGGTGTCGAGGATCTTCGCGTGGAAGGGATCCGGCTCCTCCTCGTTGAGCATGTAGAGGAAGTTCGCCGCGTGAGTGAGCTTGTCGTTGGGGAGCACGTCCCGATCGCCGCGGCGCATCCGATGGAAGGCGGCGACGATGGTGGGGAGCTTGGCGATCAGCCGCACGCACGCGCCGTGGCGCTGGTCGGCGTCCATGACGTTGATGTGCGGGTAGAACATCCCCAGCGCCCCGACCGCGGCGGCGAGCGCGTCCATGGGGTGCCCGGTCTCGGGCAGGGTCTTCATCAGGTCGATGAGCTTGTACTTCAGCCGCCGGTGGTGGACGAGCTCGTGCGAGAAGTCCTGGAGCTGGTCCTTGGTGGGGAGCTGCCCGTAGAGGAGCATGTAGCTCGTCTCCTCGAAGGTGCTCTTCTCGGCGAGCTCCTCGATCGGGTAGCCGCGGTAAAAGAGGATCCCCTTCTGTCCGTCGATGTCGCAGACCTTCGACTCCGCGGCGGGAACGCCGGCGAGACCGGGGACGTAGGGGATGTGGGGCTCGGGGTTCGTCTCCATTCTCATCCTCCGGTGGGCCAGGAAGCCGATCCTGCCCGCCATGGGCCCCGCCTTGTATCACCCGCAGCCGCGGGGCGGAACGCAGAAACCTCGGGATCCATAAAGACCTGCGCCCGGGCGCGCCCTCGATTAGATTGCCCCTCCATGTCCGAACGAGCGTCCGTCGTCCGGATCGAGGGGCTGACCAAGCACTACGGCCCCCTGGTCGCCCTCGATTCCGTCAGCCTCGACATCCACGCCGGCGAGATCTTCGCGCTCCTGGGGCCCAACGGCGCCGGGAAGACCACGCTGATCGGCTGCGTCTCCGGCCTGGTGATCCCCACCGCGGGGGCGGCCACGGTCCTGGGCTGGGACACCCGCAGGGACTACCGCAGGACCCGTCGGGTGGTGGGGCTCGTGCCCCAGGAGATCAACTTCGACCCCTTCTTCACGGTGGAGGAGACCCTGCGGTTCCAGGCGGGCTACTTCGGGGTGAAGCTGGAGGAGGCGAAGCTCACCGAGATCCTGGAGGCCCTGGACCTCGGCCGCAAGCGCAAGGCCGGCACCCGGGAGCTCTCCGGCGGAATGAAGCGGCGCCTCCTCATCGGCAAGGCACTGGTCCACGACCCCAAGGTCCTCTTCCTCGACGAGCCCACCGCGGGCGTGGACGTGGAGCTGCGCCGGGACCTGTGGGCGTACGTGCGGCGGCTGCGGGAGCGGGGGACGACCATCGTCCTCACCACCCACTACCTCGAGGAGGCCCAGGAGCTGGCCGACCGGGTGGGCGTGATCGACAGGGGCAGGCTGCTCCTGGTCGAGGAGAAGCGCCGTCTCCTGGCGAGGCTGGGCCAGAAGACCCTGCGGCTCAGGCTGCGGGAGCCGATCGCGGCGTTGCCGGCGGGGCTGGCGGAGGCCGGCGCCGTGCTCGCCGAGGGCGGCCGGGTGGTCGAGATCACCCGGCCCGGAGAGGCCGAGCTGGGGTCGGAGCTGGCGTCGGCGCTGGGAGCGGGGCTCGCGGTGCGGGACGTCGACACCCTGCGCAGCGACCTGGAGGAGATCTACGTGCAGCTCCTCAAGAAGGGCGGGGCATGATCGGACTGGAGGCCCGCAGGGCAGGAGAAGCGGAGCGGGTGGAGCGACGCGGCTGGAGCGGATTTCGCGGACCCTGGACCCTCTTCGAGAAGGAGGTGCGCCGGTTCCTCCGCGTCCCCGGCCAGACCATCGTCTCGCCGGTGATCACCACCGTGCTCTACCTGGTGGTGTTCGGGTACGCGCTGGGCGGCAGGCTGCGGGAGGTGAACGGGATCCCCTACCTGTCGTTCATCGTGCCCGGGCTGGTGATGCTCGGGGTGATCTCCAACGCCTTCCTCAACACCTCGTCGTCCATGTTCATCATGAAGCTGCAGGAGACGGTGGTGGATCTTCTGGTCTCGCCCCTGCGCTATGGCGAGATCGTCGCGGCGATGGTCGGGGCGGCGTCGGTGCGCGCGCTCCTGGTCGGGCTGCTCACCTGGGCGGTGGCGATCGTCGCCCAGGGGGAGGTGCTGCTCGTCCACCTGGGCTACGCGATCGCCTTCCCCTTGCTCACCAGCGTCGGCCTCTCGGCCCTGGGGCTCTTCGTGGGGATCTGGGCGGAGAAGTTCGAGCACGTGAACCTGGTGCCGACCTTCGTGATCACGCCGCTGACCTTCCTCGGCGGCGTGTTCTACGACGTGGGCCAGCTCCCCGGCGTCTTCGCCACCCTCTCCCACTTCAACCCGGTGCTCTACCTGGTGGAGGGGTTCCGCTTCGGCCTCCTCGGCACGTCGGCGATCGAGCCGGCGTTCTCGCTGGCGGGCCTCGTCGTCTTCGACGTCGGGCTGGTGCTCCTCTGCATGGGGATCCTGCGCAGCGGCTGGAAGCTGCGGAGCTAGGGCCGGTACCCGATGGAGCGGCGGCCGCGCGCTCCCTCGTTCGGTATGCTCTGCCCCGGGTCTTTCCTCTCCTGCTCGCGGTGAGGACGGTTCCCCTCGTGCCCGGGTGCTGGGATCCCGGGCAGAAAGGCAGGGGGACGTGAAGAAGGACTTGCTCGACGGAGAGAAGGTCTTCCTCCGCCCGGTCGAACGAGAGGATCTGGCCGAGAGGGTCGCGTGGATCAACGACGAGGAGATCCACGATAACCTGAACTTCGACGTGCCGGTGTCGCTGGCCAAGACCGAGAAGTGGTTCGATAGGATCCAGACGGACGGATCCCGCCGCGACTTCTCCGTCTTCACCCGGGACGGTAGGTACATCGGGTTCAGCGGGCTCGTCGACATCGATCCCATCGCGAGGAAGGCGGAGATGTACGCCGCGATCGGGATCCGCGAGTACCGCAGGGGGGGCTACGGGACCGACGTGTATCGCCTCCTCACGAACTACGGGTTCGTCGAGCTCGGCCTGGAGCGGATCTATGGCTACCAGCTCATGCACAGCGCAGGATCGCAGCGGGTGGTCGAGAAGCTGGGGTGGACCCGCGAGGGCCTCCTCCGGCAGGACGTCTGGGCCCACGGGAGGCTGAACGATCGCTTCGTGGTCTCGATCCTTCGCGCCGAGTGGGAGGCGAACCCCGTCTACAGGATGAGCGATCCGGTCGGGGCGGCCGCGATCTGATCGCCCCCACCCTCCGGGGCGGGCGACCCCCACCGGCGGTCGATTCCCGGGAGCGGCCGACCGGCCGTCACTCGGCGAGGCCGCAGGCCCTGTCGCCGGCGGGGGTGCCGAGGGCGTGGCAGTCGCAGGAGTCCACCAGGCTCGCGCAGCGCTCCTGGGCCGAGGCGCCGGGATCCGTCTTCGACTCGCGCTGGGCCGCCCGCCGCTTGCAGGCCTCAACCTGGGCGCGGGTCGGCTCGCAGGCGCAGATCTTCTCGGCGAGCTCCTCGCAGTCGGAGGAGCAGGCGCCGGCGAGGAGCGCGGACGCGGCGAGGAGGGCGGCGGCGAGGAGTCGGGTCGGCATGCGCGGCCGATCCCTACCCGATCAGCGCGGCCATGTCAGCCGGGAGCGGCGCCTCCACCCGCAAGGTCCCGCCGCCCACCGGGTGGGGGAGGGTGATCGCCGCCGCGTGGAGGGCGTGGCTAGGGAGGACGAGCTCCGCCTTCGCCTCGTCCGCGAGCTCCCCTCGCGCGAAGTCGGCGAAGTAGCGGTCGCAGGGCCCGTAGATCTTGTCGCCCACGATGGGGTGGCCCACCGCGGCGAGGTGGGCCCGGATCTGGTGCTGCCGGCCGGTGCGTGGAAAGCAGCGCACCAAGGCCAGCTTCGGCCCCCGCCACGGCACCTCGCGGAGGAAGCGGCGGACCACCTCCACGTCCGTGCGGGACGGCTTCCCCTCGGCGCCGTGGACCACGCCCATCTTCACCCGCAGGGGATGGTCGAGGAGGCCCAGGGGGAGGTCGATCGCCTGGGCGTCGTCCGCCGGCCATCCGTGGACCAGCGCCAGGTACTCCTTGCGGATCGAGCCGGGCCGCTCGAAGAGCATCTTCAGCTTCCGGGTCACCTCCGGCCGCTTTCCGCAGACCAACAGGCCGCTCGTCTCGCGGTCGAGGCGGTGGGCGATGTCCCACTTCTCCCCGGGGGCCTGCCGCTCGCGCAGCACGGAGGTGAGGGTGTGGTGGTAGTAGCGGGCGCTCGGATGCACGGGCAGGCCGGCGGGCTTGTCCACCACCAAGAGGTGCTCGTCCTCGTAGGCCACCCCGTAGTCCCGCTCGCATTCGGGCTCCGGATCCCGCCGCCGCCGGAGCCGAAACGCCATCCCCGGCCACACCGGGGTGGAGGCCTTCAGGCGGCGCGGCCCGTCGTGCACCAGATCCTCGCGGATGATCCGCTGGATCCGGGTGCGGGAGAGCCGGCGGATCTTCTCGGCGAGGTAGAGGTCGAGGCGCCGACCGGCGTAGTTCGCCTCCACCAGGAAGGGGACCTCGTAGGCCTCGCCCTCCGCCGAGCTCTCCTCGCCAGTCCGTGCCGGGTCCGCGGTCATCGGCCCGGTTGTAACCAAAAAACGCGGCGGCGTCCCGAGGCGGCCGTGGCTATAAGGCAGAGGATGGAAGCGATCCCCTCCGCGTCCTGGCTCGCCAGGATCACCAGCTTCTCGCCGCCCAAGGGCATCGAGGATCCGCCGTCGTGGGAGGACGCCGTGGGCTTTCTGGCCCTCCACGGCCTCGCCCCGATCGCCGCCTACAACCTGCAGTACCTCATGCCCGACGCCGACGCGCCTGAGGGCGCCAAGGACATGCTCCTGGGCTACCTGCAGGGGATCGCCAACGACAACGTCTTCAAGCTGATGACGCTCAAGTCGCTGACGAAGGCCCTGGCCGAGGCGGGCGAGCCGGCGCCGATCGTCCTCATGGACGGCGCGTCCTTCGGCGACACCCTCTACACCCACATCGCCTTCCGCGCGGTGCCGGAGCTGCGCCTCCTGGTGCGTCCGCAGGACGTCGAGCGGATCGAGGTGGCGATGCGCGCCGAGCAGTTCGTGGAGATGGAGGCGGACGAGCCCGATCCGGACGCGCCGGCCAAGGTGCTCTTCAACGACCGCTTCTACGCCAAGCTGTTCGCGCCCTTCCTGCCGAACCCGAAGGAGGAGCCGGGGATCTTCGCCCGGGCGATCCCGGCGCGGGCCCTGGGGCCCGAGGTGTACCGGCCCTCGGCGGAGGACGCCCTCCTCCTCCACGTGCTCCCCATGGCGCGGCGGGGTTTCGCCGTGCCGCTGATCCAGTTCGTCGACCTGCGGGAGCTGGCGAAGGGCGACTCGCCGCTGGCCCGCGGCGCCGGCCCCGGCGCGCCGATCGACCGGGAGGTGCTACACGCCCGGGCGAAGGTCTTCGGGGTGGAAAAGCCGCTGTGGGCGGCCATGGAGCTGCTCGCCCACTTCCACCCGGAGGTGGCCGACCGCGCCCGGGCGCTCCAGCCCGACCTCGGCCGCGCCACCCGCGCGCTCCTCGACACGGGGGTGGTCGAGCCGGCGAAGGATCTGTCGCGGGATCGGCAGCTTCGCGGCATGGGCAAGCTGGTGCAGCTCCTGCTCTCGTAGCGATCAAACTCTTGCGCGCCGCAGGCG
>DATMSB010000133.1:0-12993 GCA_035565615.1 Vulgatibacter sp.
TCTCGGCGGCGTCGTCCAGATCCCTGGGATCCGGGTTGGGATCCTGGTTGGCGAAGTTCATGTCCTGCAGGGTGCGGATGGGCGACAGGTGCAGGTGCACGTGCGGCACCTCGAGGCCCGCGATCATCAGCCCCACCTTCACCGGATCGAACGCCTTCTGGATCCCCTTGGCGATCTTCTGCGACACCTTCATGAGGTGGGCGGCGAGGTCCTCGGGCAGATCGATCCAGTGATCGATCTCCTCGCGCGGCACCACCAGGGTGTGCCCCGGCGCCAGCGGCGCGATGGTGAGGAAGGCCACGCACCGCTCGTCCTTCCAGATGAAGCGGCCGGGAAGCTCCCCGGCGATGATGCGGGTGAAGAGGGACGCCATGGAATCGAAACCTCCCGTTCAGGGCGGGGCGCAGAAGGATCGCACCGCGTCGAAGAGCAAGCGTAGTCCGAAACGGAAGCCCTCCACCGGGATTCTCTCGTCCCTGCCGTGGAAGAGGTCCGCGAAGGGCACGCCGGGCGGCAGCCCGACGGGAGCGAAGCCGTACCACGTGGCCCCGAGGCGCGAGAAGGGGAGGGCGTCGGTGAAGCCGGGGATCATGTAGGGCACCGGGATCCCCGTCGGATCCGCCCGTCGCACCGCCGCGGCGAGGGTCTCGTACATCGGCGTGTCGAAGGGGCACTCGAGGGCCCTCGCCTCCCGCAGCACCTCGAGCTCCACCTCGGGCCCCAGCACCGCCCGCATCTCCTCCAGGATCCGCGCCCCCGCGCGGCCGGGGAGGGAGCGGCCGTCGATGAGCGCCTCCGCCTCGGAGGGGATCACGTTGATCTTCTCCCCCGCCCGGAGCACCGTCGGGTTCGCGGTGTTGGAGAGCACCGCCCGCAGGCTGCGCGCCAGCGTCCGGTCGGGCATCGCCCGCAGGACCGCCGGCGCGAGCCTCGGCGAGGCCAGGGCGCGCAGCGCGAACCCCTTCACGCCGCCGAGCTCCCCCGCCACGGTGCGCAGGAAGACGCGGGAGGTGGCGGTGGGGTGGATCGGGAGGGGGTGCCGGACGAGCCGCTCGACCGCGGTGGCCAGCGCGCCCACCGCGCTCTCCTCCCGCGGCATCGAGCCGTGGCCCGGATCCCCCCTCGTCCGCGCCCGGATCCAGAGCACGCCCTTCTGCGCCACCTGGATGGGATAGAAGCGCCTCCCCTCGAGGTGGAGGGTGAAGCCGCCGATCTCACCGATAGCGTACTCCGCTCGCACCAGATCCGGGTGGTTCTCCACCAGCCAGGTGGATCCCAGATCGCAGCCCGCCTCCTCGTCCGCGACGAGGGCGAGGATCACGTCGCGGCGCAGGCGCGCGCCCGACCGCGCCAGCGCCCGCATCACCGCGACGCACATGGCGGCGTGGTGCTTCATGTCGATCGCGCCCCGGCCCCACACGAAGCCGTCGTGGATCTCCCCGCCGAACGGCGGATGGCTCCAGCCCTCTTTCGCCTCGACCACGTCCAGGTGGGCGGTGAGGAGGAGCGGGCGCTCCTCGCCCGTCCCCGTCCACCTGCAGACGAGGTTGGTGCGCCCGGGGGCGCCCTCGAGGAGCAAGGGTGCGAGCCCGTCCGCGCGCAGGCGCGCCGCGCAGACCTCCGCCGCCGGCCGCTCGTTCCCCGGCGGGTTGGTGGTGTCGATCCGCAGGAGCTCCACCAGCAGGTCGAGCGCGTCCTGCTCGAGGTCGGGCGGGAGGCCTTCAGCGGCGGGCATGGCCCCCTCCCGTCGCCCGGCGCCGGGCCAGGAAGCCCCCCAGCACGTCGCCCAGGGCGCCAAACTCCCCCGATCGCAGCCGCGTCAGCCCTCGCGCCAGGCGAAGGACGCCCGCGTCGTACGGGTACCACCACAGCTCGGCCTCGGCCTTGCTCCGGTCGACCAGCACGAAGCGCGGCCGGGTGAGCTCCTCCAGCATCTGCGGGCTGTTGGTGACACCGAAGCCGCTGCCGCGCACCCCGCCCCACGGCGCCTGGGCGAGGCCGCCGGTGAATGCGTGGTTGTTCACCGTGATCACGCCGGCGTGGATCCGGCGGCCGATGCGTTCGGCCCGGCGCAGATCCCTCGACCAGACGCTGACGGTGAGCCCGTAGGGCGACGAGTTGGCGCGGCGGATCGCCTCCTCCTCGTCCCTCACCCGAAAGATCGGCAGGATCGGCCCGAAGGTCTCCTCCCGCACCAGCGCCAGATCCTCCGGCGGATCGACGACGAGGTGCGGCGCCACCTGGAGGCCGTCGCCGGGCGGGATCGCGCCGGCCAGGACCTCGCCTCCCCCCGCGGGCGGCACCTCCGTGCCGCCCACCTTCGTCCCCTCCACCTCCACCCCGGAGGCGTCGGTCCCGCGCACGGGCGTGCCCCGCACCACCACGCTCCCCTCGGGCGCCTCCACCTCGACGAAGCGGGGGCCTCGCTCGGCCCTGCCGCGGACGACGCCGCGCTCGGCCGCCTCCCGGAGCTGCGCGTCCACGATCGCCTTCTGCGAAGGCGTGGTGAGCGGCCCCACGTCGACCTCGCCCTCGCCGCCCCACCCCGTCCGCAGCGTCGCGATCCGCGCATGGGCCCGCGCGATGAACGCGTCCGCGATCCCCTCGAGCACGTAGCAGCGCTCGATCGCCGCGCAGTTCTGCCCCGCGTTGGCGAACGCGCCCCACACCACGCCGTTCACGGTGCGGTCCAGGTCGGCGTCTTCGAGCACGATCGCCGCGTCCTTTCCGCCGAGTTCGAGGACCAGGGGCGTGAGCGTGTCCGCGCAGGCCCGCGCCACCGCGCGGCCGGTGCGCGGCGAGCCGATGAACACCAGCGCGTCCAGGCCCACCGAGAGGATCGCCTGGGCCTCCTCGCCGCCTCCCTGGACTACGGCGAGGAGGTGCGGCGGGAGCAGCCCGTCGAAGAGGCTGCCCAGGAACGCGCCGGCGCGGGCGCCGTGCTCCGACGGCTTGAGCACCACCGCGTTGCCCGCGAGGAGCGCGGGGACCACCGTGCGCAGTGGCAGCATCAGCGGGAAGTTCCAGGGGGTGATCGCGCCCACCACCCCGCGGGGCACGCGCTCCACCACGCCGCGCTTGCCCGGGAAGGTGAGCGGATCGATCGGCACGTCGGTCCCCTGCAGGAGCAGCGCGCCCTTCCTCGCCCAGAACGAGAAGAGGTCGGCGCTGGGGACGATCTCGGAGAGGTAGCTCTCCGCGCGCGGCCTGCCGTTCTCCTCCTCCAGGATCGCCGCCGCCTCCTCCGCCCGCGCCAGCAGGCGCTTTCCCGCGGCGCGGATCGCGTCGGCGCGCTCGCTCACCGGCCGCAGCGCCCACTCGCGCTGGGCGTCTCGCGCCCGGCGCACGATCCCGTCGATCTCGGAGAGCGGGGTGACGGGCACGAGCTCGAGGGGCGTCCCGTCGATGGGGCGGATTCCCCGGATGAGGCCGCCCTCCACCACGCTCGGCGGCGGGGGGGTTCGAGGGGCCGCGGCCCCCGCGTCCCGCCACTCGATCGGGGCGGGATCGGGCTGCACGGCGCCGCTGCGCCGGGCGCGGCGCCCCTCGAAGACGATCCACACCGCGCAGGCGAGCCCCACGATCCCCTGGATGGCGCCGACCACGTTCAGCGCGCGGGTGAAGGGCGCCGACTCCGGGACCGGGATGGCGAGACCGGCGTGGTAGCTCGCGTAGTCGCCCAGGTGAAAGTAGCGATCCCAGGTGACGATCCAGATCGCGATCCACGCGCCGATGCCCAGGAGCACGTTCAGGGCGGCGAGGGCCATCCTCCCGGCGCGGATCAAGTGCAGCGAGACGGTGGCCCCGGCGAGCCCTGCTCCCAGGACCGCCGCGAAGAACGCCGGCGAGAGCCAGCCCAAGCGGACGTCCGTCTCGGGGATGAGGTAGCTGTACATCCACCCCGGCCAGCGCAGCAGGAAGTACTGCACCGTCAGCGCGAACACGACGACGAAGAGGGCCGTCGCCCGGAATGCGGCGCGGCCGCGTCCGGCGCGCACGAGGTTCGTGCCGAGCAGCATGAAGAGCGCGGCCAGTCCGTAGGCGGTCGGCGGATCGAGGGGGACGGTCGGCGTGCGCTCCTGTCAGGTCGGATGGCGGCGCCGCGCGGGGCGGGGGAGCCGAGCCCCCGGCCCGCCCGAGCGGGGCCGCGGAGCGAGCAATCTAGCGACGCCGGCCGCGCGATGCCGACGCCCGCGCCGCGGTCTGTCCGCTGCCCGACCACCGGCGAGCGCGCTCGCACGCGCCACGGATCTGCGGAGGCGGACGCCGCCGTTCCTCGG
The DNA here is from genome assembly GCA_035565615.1 of Vulgatibacter sp. GTDB lineage: Bacteria > Myxococcota > Myxococcia > Myxococcales > Vulgatibacteraceae > Vulgatibacter. The sequence goes on from DATMSB010000133.1 coordinate 4,281, forward strand.
GGTGCTCCCGACCGTTCGGCTCCTCCAATCGGGATCGTCCGCCGCGCTGCGATGCCCTCGAGTCCACGTCCTCACGCGCCGGGCCTTGCGGAGGGATCGCTCCGCTCCGCCCGCCGTGGCTAGACGCAGTAGAAGCGCTGCAGCACCTCGGTCATCCGCTCCGGATCCTCGGCGCCGCCCTGCTCCCGGATGGAGTGCATGGAGAGCATCGGGTTGCCGACGTCCACGGTGCGCACCCCGAGCCGCGCGGAGCTGATCGGACCGATGGTGCTCCCGCATGCCACGTCGGTGCGGCTGACGAACTTCTGGTAGGGCACCTTCGCGTCCTGGCACAGCGCCTCGAAGAGGGCCTCGCCCTCGGCGCCGGTGGCGTAGCGCTGCTGCGCGTTGATCTTGATCACCGGGCCGCCGTTGAGGCGCGGCTCGTGGTGGGGATCGTGCTTGTCGGCGTAGTTGGGGTGGACGGCGTGCGCCATGTCCGCCGACACCTGCCACGAGCGGGCGAGGGCCTGCGGCAGCGCCTCCCCTTCCGCCCCGGTGGCACGCAGGATCCGTAGGAGCAGATCCTCCACCAGCGAGCCGCCGGCGCCCGCCGTGCTGCCGCTTCCGACCTCTTCGTGGTCGTAGAGGCAGGCGGCCTGGGTGGCCGCCGCCGCCGGCGCGCGCAGGAGCGCAGTGAGGGCGGCGTGGCAGGAGGCCTGGTTGTCCAGGCGAGGCGAGAAGACGAAGTCGCCGCGCAGGCCGCCGATCGCCGCGGGCTGCAAGTCGAAGAGCGACAGATCCCAGGAGAGGATCCGATCCGCCTCCACGCCCAGCTCCTCGCCCAGCAGCCCGGCGAGGCCGTCGGGCAGGGACGAGTGGGCCATGGCGAGCAGGGGCGGGAGGTGGTTCTGGGGGTTGAGCACCAGGCCCTTCTTGATCACGTCGCGGTCGAGGTGGATCGCCAGCGACGGTACCCGCAGGATCGGCCGATCCACCCGGACCAGCCGGGTCTCGAAGGTGCCCGGCGCGTCGCCTCGGCACACCACCTTGCCGGCGAGGCCCAGATCGCGATCGAGCCAGGTGTAGGTCAGCGCCCCGCCGTAGACCTCGACGCCGAGCTGCCGGCAGCCCTCCTTCGTGTAGTACGAGTTCGGCTTCACCCGCAGGTTGGGCGAGTCGGTGTGGGCCCCGACGAGGCGAAAGCCCCCTTCCGCCGGCGGCACCGTCCCCACCCGGAACGCGACGATCGCCCCGCCCCGCGACACGGTGTAGCCCTTCCCCGCCTCGAGGGACCACGCCTCGCGCTCGTCGAGCGCCGTGAAGCCCGCCGCCTCCGCCCGGCGCCGCGCCTCCTCCACGCAGTGGTGCGGCGTGGGGCTGGCGTCGATGAACGCCATCATGTCGGCGGTGGTGGGGTGGACTTCGGGAGGGGCGGACAGCAGGCTCACGGGGCGTACTCCGATGCGAGAGGTGCGCCCTACGGGTAGCCGACGCCCCCACGCGCGTCAACGCGCGGCGGGCTCCCTCGCCGCGGGCCGCGCGCAGGCGCCGCCCGCGCGCATCCCCGCAGCTTCGCGAGAGGCGCCTCGCCGGCGCCCCGAGGCCTGCCGCTCAGTACCGGTAGTGGTCCGGCTTGTAGGGCCCGTCGACCGGGATGCCGATGTACTTCGCCTGGTCGTTGGTGAGGCGGGTGAGCTTGGCCCCGAACGCGTCCAGGTGCAGCCGGGCCACCTTCTCGTCGAGGTGCTTCGGCAGCGTCTGCACCGTCTTGCCGTAGGACTCGGCGTTGGCCTGCAGGTCGATCTGGGCGAGCACCTGGTTCGTGAAGGAGTTCGACATCACGAAGCTCGGGTGGCCGGTGGCGCAGCCCAGGTTCACGAGGCGCCCCTCCGCGAGGACGATGATGCTGCGGCCCGTGGCCTTGAAGCGCCACTCGTGGACCTGGGGCTTGATCTCGATCTTCTCGACCTCGCCCTTGGCCCGCATCCGCTCCAGGCCGGCCATGTCGATCTCGTTGTCGAAGTGGCCGATGTTGCAGACGATGGCGTTGTGCTTCATCCGCCGCATGTGCTCCGCGGTGATGATGTCCTTGTTGCCGGTGGCGGTGACGAAGATGTCGAAGGTGTCGACGACGTCCTCGAGGGTGACCACGTCGATGCCCAGCATGCAGGCCTGCAGCGCGCAGATGGGATCGATCTCCGTCACCGCGACCTTCGCCGCCTGCCCCTTGAGCGACTGGACCGAGCCCTTGCCCACGTCGCCGAAGCCGCAGACCAGCGCGCGCTTGCCGGCGATCATCACGTCGGTCGCCCGCATGATCGCGTCCACGAGCGAGTGGCGGCAGCCATAGAGGTTGTCGAACTTGCTCTTGGTCACCGAGTCGTTGACGTTGATCGCCGGGAAGAGCAGCGTGCCGTTCTTCTGCATCTCGTAGAGGCGGTGCACGCCCGTGGTGGTCTCCTCCGACACCCCGCGGATCCCGCCCGCGATCGGCTCCCAGAACCCCCGGTCCAGCGCCAGGAGGTCGCGGAGCAGGGTGAAGACGACCTGCTCCTCCTGCACCTTGGTGGACGCCGGATCCGACGACTGGCCGGTGCGGCTGGCCTCGAGGCCCTTGTGGACGAGGAGGGTGGCGTCGCCGCCGTCGTCGACGATCAGGGTGGGACCCTTGCCGTCCGGCCAGCGCAGCGCCTGCAGCGTGCACCACCAGTACTCCTCGAGGGTCTCGCCCTTCCAGGCGAAGACCGGCACGCCCGCGGGCTTCTCGGGGGTCCCCTTCGGCCCCACCACCACCGCGGCGGCGGCGTGGTCCTGGGTCGAGAAGATGTTGCAGGAGACCCAGCGCACGTCGGCGCCGAGCTCGACCAGCGTCTCGATCAGGACGGCGGTCTGCACGGTCATGTGCAGCGAGCCCATGATCCGCGCGCCGGCGAGCGGCTTCGACGCCGCGTACTCCTTCCGCACGGCCATCAGGCCGGGCATCTCGTGCTCGGCGAGCTCGATCTCCTTGCGACCGAACCGCACCGTCTCCGGGGAGAGGTCGCGGACCTTGTAGGCGAGGTCCGAGACGAGCGGCAGCCCGGTGGACATGAAGACGGGCATCTCGGACTTCTGGACGGGAACGGTCATGGCGTGGAGCCCCTTCGCGAAGGTCGAATCGAGGGCCAGGGGATAGCGAAAGACGCCACGGCCCGCAACCGGGAAGCCCGGGCGGGCGCCCACCCGCCAACCCGCGGTGCGCCGGATCCCCGGCGAAACGGGGGAGGAGGCGGCCTCCCGGCGGATCCGGCGAAGTGGCGAGGCGCGGTCCGGCCCTGGTAGCTTGCGGCCATTCGAGGGGGCGCGCCGCCGATCCGGAGACCCAGACCATGACGACGCCATCCGCCGTTCGACCCGACGACATCGACCTCGAGCCGCATCGCCCGGCGCTGACGGGGCATTGCTACCGGATGCTCGGCTCGCCCGCGGAGGCGGAGGACGCCGTCCAGGAGACGATGATCCGCGCCTGGAGGAACCTCGACCGCTTCGAGGGGCGATCGAGCCTGCGCACCTGGCTCTTCCGCATCGCCACCCGGGTCTGTCTCGACATGCTCGAGGCCCGCGAGCGCCGGGCCATGCCCATGGATCTCGGCCCCGCCGGCGACACGGAGATGACCCTCGTGGAGCTGCCGGCGTCGAGGTGGATCGAGCCTATCCCGGACGCCCGCGCCCTCCCCGCGGACGCCACGCCGGAGGAGCGCGCGGTGCTCAAGGAGAACATCCGGCTCGCCTTCGTGGCCGCGCTCCAGCACCTCACCCCCAGGCAGCGCGCGGTGCTCCTGTGGACCGAGGTGGTCGGCGGCACCGCGGCCGAGATCGCCGAGATCCTCGCCACCTCGGTGGCCTCGGTGAACAGTGCCCTGCAGCGCGCCCGCGCCACCCTGGCCACCAAGGACGTCTCCCGGGGGAAGGGTCCCCTCTCGGAGGCCCAGATCGCCCTCGTCGACGAATACGTGCGCGCCTTCGAGCGCTACGACATGGACGCGCTCACCGCGCTGCTGCGCGAGGACGCCACCATGTGCATGCCGCCCTACACCCTGTGGCTGCGGGGGCCGCAGGCGATCCGCGACTGGATGCTGGGCCGCGGCGCGGCGTGCAGGGACTCGCGCCTCGTCCCCACCCGGGCCTGCGGCGCCCCGGCGTTCGGCCAGTACAAGCCGGATCCGGCGGGCGGTCCGCGCAAGCCCTGGGCCCTGATCACCCTCGAATTCGACGGCGACGCCATCTCGGGGCTCACCTACTTCCTGGACACCCAGGCGCTCTTCCCCTTGTTCGGGCTGCCGCCCGAGCTCCCGTGAGCGCGGATCCCCGCGACCCCGTAGGCGGAGGCGTCCTCGCGCGGCGCGAGCGGCCCGGGGTCGATCCCCCGATGGATCGTGCCGCCGTGACGGGGGACCGATGATTCTTCGGGTTTGCGGCCGTCGAAGGAGCACGACCCTCTCTCGACAGGAGACGACCCCATGGCCCGCATGATCTTCCTCAACCTCCCGGTGAAGGATCTGGACCGCTCGAAGGCGTTCTTCACCGCGCTCGGCTTCGAGTTCAACCCGCAGTTCACCGACGACACGGCCGCCTGCATGGTCGTCAACGAGCAGGCCTTCGTGATGCTGATCACGGAGAAGCGCTTCCGGGACTTCACCGACAGGAGGATCGCCGACACCGCCTCGCACACCGAGGCGCTGGTCGCGGTGTCCGCGGGCAGCCGCGAAGAGGTGGACGCCATGCACGCGAAGGCGCTCGCCTCGGGGGGCTCCGCGGCGATGCCGGCGGTCGACTACGGCTTCATGTACTACCAGAGCTTCTACGACCCCGACGGCCACCACTGGGAGGTGACCTGGATGGATCCCGCCGCGGTGCAGAAGGAGTAGCGATCCTCGGGCGACCCGCAGGTTCCCGATCTGCCGCCGCTGCCCTACCTGCTCGCCATCGCCTTCGGCGCGAACGCAGGCTCGGCGGCGACCCCCACCAGCAACCCGCAGATCTTGCTCGTCGCCAACCTCTCCGGGCCGTCGTACCTGGCGTTCGTGGGCTCGCCGGCGCCAGGGGCCGCGTGTCGTTCTGGCGGTTCTTCGCCTACGGGCTGCCGATCACGGCGATCTCGACGGCCCTCGCCCTGGTCGTCCTCCTCCTGCTCGGCTAGGCGGCGGCTCCCCTCGCGTCCGGACGACGCCGGAGGTCACCCCACCCCGGCCAGCATCCCGCACGCGCCCTCGATGGACTTGCCCCCCGAATAGCGGCGCACCACCGGCGCGCCGAGGATCTGCAGGTGATCCCGGAAGCGCTCCAGCTCGTCGGGGAGCGGCGGCAGGTAGCGACCGGACGCGTCGTTCACCTCGATGAGGTCGATCTTCACCGGCGTGTCGCCCACCAGCTCCTTCAGGGCGACGGCGTCCTCGTACCCGGTGTTGAAGCCGCGGATCATCACGTAGGCGAGCATCGCCCGGGTGCGCCGCTCGAGCGTGTGCCGGCGCACCGCCGCCATCAGGTCGGGCAGCGGCCACCGCTTCTCCACCGGCATCACGTCGACGCGCTTGGAGGGGATCGCGGAGGTGAGGCTCACCGCCAGGCGGTAGGGATGGCCCTCGTCGGTGTAGCGCTCGATCATCGGCACCCACCCCGCCGTGGAGATCGTGATCGCGCGACCGTCGATGGCGAGCCCCGCCGGCGCGGCGAGGATCTTCGCGGCGGCGATCACGCTCCGGTAGTTGAGGAACGGCTCGCCCATCCCCATGAAGACCACGCCGCGCACCGGGCGATCCGCCTCCTCCCGGATCACCTGGACCTGCTCCACGATCTCCCACGGCCGCAGGTTCCGCTGGAAGCCCATGCGCCCCGTCGCGCAGAAGTCGCACGCCAGCGCGCAGCCCACCTGCGAGCTCACGCAGACCACGTAGTGGGTTTCGAAGATCGGGATCCGCACCGCCTCGACCCGCCTGCCGTCGCCGAGCTCGAAGAGGTACTTGGTGAAGCCGTCCGCCGGATCGGTGCGCCGCGCCGCGACCCGGACCCGGGGGGTGTCCAGCGCCTCGCGAACCGCGTCCACGACCACCCGCCGCACCTGGGGCACGGCGCGCAGCTCGGCCGCGTCGCGGCGGCGCTTCACCACCGCCGACCAGAGCTTGCGCGCCTCGGCGGGCGTGGCGCCGAACGACGCCAACCGTTCGATGGCCTGGGCCTCGGGCAGGTCCTGGAGGATCAGGCGCTCGGCCGGCGCGGCGACGCGGGGCACCACGGGGAGCGCCGCCTCGGCGGCGTTTCGATCGGTGGCCACCTGGCTACTTGCAGCTCTTGCCGAGGAACTCGCCGAGCTTGGCCGCGAGGGCCTCCGGCATCTCCGTCTCGATCGCTTCGCGGGCGAGCTTGGTGGAGGCGCGGTACTGGTCGAGGAAGTCGAGGCACGGCGGGCAGCCCATGAAGTGCTCGTCGAGCTCCCTCTCCTGCTCCCTCGGCAGCGCGCCCTCCAGGTAGTCCACGAGGAGGTCGACGCACTTCTTGCAGTTCGTCTTGGACTTGGTGCAGTTCATGCTCCCCTCCCCTCGAAATACTGGGCGAGGTCCTCTCGAAGGGCGAGGCGAGCCCTGTGCAGCCGGCTCTTGATCGCAGGCACGGTGGTCTCCAGCGTCTCCGCGATCTCTTCGTAGGACAAGCCGTCCCAGTCGCGGAGCATGAAGACCGCCCGGTAGGTCTCGGGCAGCTTCTCCACCGCGTCCACCAGCTTCGCGCGCAGCTCGGAGTCGAGGGCGAGCTGGTCCGCCCGCCGTCCCCACATGCCGGTGGGGAAGATCTCCCAGCGCCCCTCCGCGTCGAAGTGGGCGCTCGCGTCGCCGATGTCCTCCTCGAACTGCGAGGAGACCTTCTTGCGCCGCAGGTGCATCAGCGCGAAGTTGGCGGCGATCCGGTGGATCCAGGAGCTGAACCGGGCCTCGCCCCGAAACTCGGGGAGCTTGCGGAACACCGCGAGGAAGGTCTCCTGGACGATCTCCAGGGCCTCGTCCTCGTTCTTCACCATGCGCAGGGCGAGGGAGTAGACGCGGTTCCGATGGCGGCGGACGAGCTCGTCGAACGCAGCCCGATCCTTGCGGCCGTTGAAGCGGGCGACCAGCTCTTCGTCCGGCAGCGGCGGATTCTGGAGCGAGGCGGTGGCGTCGAACGTGCTCATCGTCGGGGCCGATCCTTTCCGGAGGTCCGGTGGACCGTGGCTTCTACCACGGGCGCCTTCCGGCGAGGAAGCACCGAGACCCAGGGATTCTTTGCCTCCCAGAACCGATAGGGCCGTGCCGCCCACTCCCCGGCGTAGTCTACGCCGATCCGCCTGCCGCTCTCGATCGACCCGACGGGCCGAGACGCCTCTTCCAGCCACAGCTCCTCCCCCAAGGTGAGATCCAGGCGGTCGAGCCCACGGTCGATCGCCATCGCCTTCGTGAGCCTCGCCGGCCCGTTCGTGCGCGCGTCCCCCGAGAAGCCGGAGATCGGCTCCACCGCCCGCACCAGGACCGCCGTGCCCGAGCCCTGCCCCTCCGTCACCGCGTTGAAGCAGTGGTGCAGCCCGTAGATGAAGTAGACGTAGGCGTGTCCCGGCGGCCCGAACATCGGCTCGGTGCGCCGGGTCCTGCCCTTCGATGCGTGGCACGCGAGATCCTCCGGTCCGACGTAGGCTTCCGTCTCGACGATGCGACCCACGAGGGTCCGCCGGCCGACGCGCCGGTGGATCGTGCAGCCGATGAGCGATCGAGCCACCTGCAGGGTGTCCCGATCATAAAACTCGCGAGGGAGGGGATGGGCCATGAGGGCGAAACCCGTCCGCGCGAGGAGGTCTTCCGTCGCGTTTGGATGCGCGCGGTGGCGGCGGGTTTCGGCGAGGCTAGCCGAGGAGGTGCAGGAACTCCATGTCGCGCCAGAAGGGCTCCTGCTTGGGCACGGGGTGGAGCCAGCGCGGCACGAGGGTGCCCACCGTGGCGCCGACCACTCCCCCGGCGAGGACGTCGGTGAGATAGTGCCGATCCGAGGCGATGCGCAGGTAGCCGGTGAGCCCGGCGGCGATTCCCAGGAGGAAGACGAGGGGCGTGCGCACCCTGCGCCGGGTGGCGATCTGCGCCACCGCGAAGGCGAAGGCGGCGGTTGTGCTGGTGTGGCTGGAGAAGAAGGAGAGATCGTCGTCGTCGATCTGGTTCGCCCGCGCCAGCGCGAGGGCCCGCCGATCGTCTGCGCCCGCTGCCTCCATCGCCTCCAGGGGTCGCTCCGATTCGGGCGGCCTCTCGTGCGCGAACCTGGCGAAGGGCCGCTGTCTCCGAAAATAGATCTTCGCCGCCTGGCTGATGGTCCCCGCGTAGACCATCGCCTCGTTGGCGACGAGCACGTCGGAGAGGGGTCCACCCCCGCCCTTCACGCCGGCTGCCACCGCGAGCCCCACCGTGCCGGCGGGGACCAGGAAGTTCGCGAGCAGGTTGGAGTAGAAGCGCGCCCGCAGCGGGTCCTTCCACATGAGGCGCTCCCTCGCCTCACGGTCCAGCGTGTTCACCCGCTCGCCGCCGCGGGCGTCGGTCCTCGCCCGCACGAACGACATGGGGGGCAGCCGCTTGCGCCACCCGTGGGCCCCCATCCAGACCGCGGCGCAGCCGAGCAGCGGCAGCCCGTGCCGAACCAGGTCGAAGTCGAGATGCCCGGGCGGCCCAGCGCGAAAGAACCACCAGCG
>DATMSB010000134.1:0-9827 GCA_035565615.1 Vulgatibacter sp.
GGGGGGGGGGGGGGGGGTGCATCCACCAGTGGTGAACGCTGCCGTCCCAATGAGAGCCGACAGAATTCGAAATCGTTTGGTCCGAGCGACCATGCGTATCCTCCCGTTCTATTTTGCTTTCATTGGCGCCCCTTTTCGCCAACCCACCCTGAAACCAAAACCCAACCCAAAGAGAGGGGCTCATGCAAGTGCAGCACGCCTCCCGCTGATTCGTCAAGGGGCCATTGCAAAACAACCGAACCCTACGTAGCCAGAGTGTCGTTCAATAAACAGTGGCTCCGCTTTCCTCGCGGGAAACCGGATCGATCGTTCGCGTATCTACGGATCGCATCACGACTGGCCAACTACGAATTGGTCAGCCCTCTGTGGCCCAAGGGCACGACCCTATTCGGACGGATCGAGCGCGGGCGCTCGCGCATCGGTGGGCTCTTCGGGAGGCCGGGTCTTCCACCGGCGGTGCACCCAGTACCAGAGCTCGGGCGCAGCGCGGACGTGGCGCTCGAGCTCGGCGTTGAGGCGGGCCGTGAACGCGAGGACGTCGGCGGCGCGGTCGCCGGTGCGCTCGAAGGGGATGGGGCCCTCGATGACGACGCGATGCCGCCCGCCTGGGCGCCGGTGCATGAGCACGAGGAAGACGGGTGCGTCGGTGCGCTCCGCGAAGACGGCGGGGCCCGGCGTGGTGGCGGCGAGGTGGCCGAAGTAGGGGGCGAAGACGGCGCGCCTCGGGATCATGTTCTGGTCGATCATGATCGCGAGGATCTCCTTGGCCCGGAGAACGGCCAGGATCGCGCGGATGGAGCCGGAGTCGGGGACCTCGCGCAGGCCGGCGCGCTCGCGCTGGTCGAGCCAGAAGGCGTTGAGGAAGTTGCGCGCCAGCTTTTTGGTGATGGCGGTGATCGGCTGGCCCTTGCGGGCGAAGAAGGAGCCGAGGAGCTCGAAGTTCCCGAAGTGGGCGGTGGCGATGATCGCGCCCTTCCCTTCCGCGAACGCCGCCTCGAAGCGCTCCCAGCCCTCCACCTCCACGAGCTCCTCCGCCTTGGCGGGGTGCAGGTAGGGCGCGCGGAGGAACTCCACGATGAGGAGGCCGAGGTGCCCGTAGAAGCGGCGGAGGATGTCCTCGCGCCGCGCCTCGTCGAGTTCCGGGAAGGCCCGCGCGAGGTTGGCCCGGACGATCGCCTTGCGGATCCCCAGGGTGCGCGCGAGGAAGCCGAGGCCGGCGCCGAGGGCGAGCAGCGCGCGGTGGGGCAGCCAGGAGACGAGCCGGCAGAGGAGACGCGCCGGACCGACGATCGCCAGCAGGACGAGCGCCGCCGCCGCGCCTGCTGCCCAGAAGGTGATCACGCCGCCCGCTCCTCGGGGCGGGGCTCGAACGCCGAGGCATGAAACATTGCGCCGGTGTCCTCATGACGAGGACCGACTGCCGCGACGCCGTGCGTTTCGCGCTCAGCCTGCACGGCGCACCGCCGGGGTCAGGAGGGCGTTGCGGAGGCAATCGCCGAGGAGCTCCTCTCCCTGCACGACCTCGGACTCGATCCGCACCACCCGCAGCCGCTCGTGCTGGCGGAGCGCCGGCGGGATGCGGACTGCGTCCTTCTCGGTGACGCAGACAAGCTCCGCGCCCCTGGCCCGGGCCCGCGAGAGCACGGACTCGATCTCACGCACGGTGAAGCCGTGATGGTCTCCGAAGAGGGCCTCGCCCACGACCCTGGCGCCCAGGCGCGCGAGGGTGCGGCGGAAGGAGTCGGGCCTGGCGAGGCCGGCGAGGAGGAGCACCTGCTTGCCCGACAGCGACTGCGGCGGCTCCTCCGACGCCAGATCGCCCGAGAGGATGGAGGAGACCCGGTATCTGGAGCGGACGACGCCGCGGCCGGTGAAGCGACGCGCGATCGCCTCCGCCGCCTCCAGCTCCGCTGCGTCCCCTTCGTCCACCTTGGAGATCCAGCACAGATCCGCCCGCTCGAGGGCCTCCGGCGGCTCCCTTAGCGGCCCCCGGGGCAGGAGCCGGCCGTTGCCGAAGGGCGACGCGCCGTCGAGCACCACGATGTCGAGGGAGCGGGCGATGCCGAGGTGCTGGAAGCCGTCATCCAGGATCGCGACGTCCGCCCGCAGGTGGTTGGCCGCGATCCGGGCGAGCTCTGCGCGGCTCGGGCCGACGAGCACCTGGACGCCGGGGCAGCGCCTGGCCACGAGGACCGGCTCGTCGCCGGCGTCCCTGGCGTCGAGCACCAGCCCCTCGCCTCTGGAGACGACCCGCGCGCCCTTCCCTTCGCCGCGGTAGCCCGCCGCGAGCACCGCCACCGCTCGCCCCATCCCCTGCAGGCGGCGGGCGAGGTCCATGACGATCGGCGTCTTCCCTGCGCCGCCCACCGCGAGGTTGCCGACGGAGATCACCGGGATGGGCGCCTCCTCCTGCCGGAGGATCCCCGCGTCGTAGAGCCGCTTGCGCGCGTTCGCGGCGGCGCCGAAGAGCTGCGAAGGCGGCGAGAGGGGAGCGAGCAGGAGCTTCTGCCACAGCGGCTCCTTGGTTCGGTGCAACAGCCCCATCATCTTCCGCTCACCTCTCGTCTCGACCGCGCGACCTGCATCGCGAGGGCCATCCGCTCCCGCAGGAACTCTTCTCCGGCCGCCGCGCCGCCGCCCATCCTACCCTCCCGCAGCGCCGCGAGCGCCGCCGCGATCACCGGCTCGGGGCCGAGGTCGAGCATGCAGGCATGGTGGCCCAGGGGGCAGGGGCGCTTGCCGAAGTTGGAGCATGGCGAGCAACCGATGGGCAGAGACACCGCGGCGCCCGCGCCAGGGAGCGGCCCCCATCGCCGGGAGGAGGTGGGGCCGAAGACGGTCACCACCGGCGTCCCGACCGCCTGGGCGAGGTGGTTGGGCGCAGAGTCGCAGCCCACGAGGAGGTCGGCCCGTTCGATCACGGCGCAGAGGCCGGCGACGTCGAGGTCCAGGGTGTCGGCGATCGCCTCCGCCTTCATCGCCGCTGCGAGGGCCCGCAGCTCGGCGACGTCGCCAGGCCCGCCGCAGAGCACGATCTTGGCGCCCTCGTCGGCCAGGGCGTCGCCCACCTTCGCGAACCGGTCCGCGGGCCAGCGCTTGGTCGCCCACCTCCCCCCTGGCGCGAGGGCGACGATCCGCGCTCCTCCCGCGGGCGCCAGGAGGGCCTCAGCCTTTGCCCTCGCCGCGTCGGGGATCCGCACCGCCGGGCGGAGGTCCCAGCCGGTGACGGGATCCCGCAGCGGAGGCAACGATTCGGCGGAGCCCGGCGTGAGATCTGCGGAGTCGGCTTCATTTCGAAGCATCGAGGGCTCGCCGGCGCCGAGCGGGCCGTGCAGGGAGACGATCTCGGCGCTGCGCGAGGCGGCGTGGGTCGGAAAGCCCAGGGGCTCGAGGGCCTCGAGGTAGAGGGCCGCGGCCGGGAGGCCGTCGAGCACCGGCCCCTCGCCGAAGATCGAGGCGACCACGGCGCCCACGGTCTTCCTCTTCACGAAGCGGATGGTCCGGCCGGGCCGCACCCTCGCCAGGAGCAGCCGGGTCATCGGCGAGTTCTGCAGGTCGATGGCCAGATCGAACGCGCCCTCTCGCCGCAGCTCCGCCGAGAACTCGGGGATGGTGCGCAGCGTGCGCCTCCCGCCGCCCATGTGCCAGCGCCACACCCTGGAGACGAAGGGGAGCCCCTCCAGGACGTCGGCCCACGGCGGCTGGGTGACGAAGTGGAGCTCCGCGCCAGGGTACCGCTCGTGGAGCGCCCGCAGGACGGGCGTGGCGAGTACGGTGTCGCCCAGGGCGCTGGTGCGGACGACCAGGATCCGCATCAGCCGTTCCCGCCGGGGGCGACCGCCGCGATGGGAGCGGCTGCGCCGAGCATCCTGGCCATCTCGTCCACGTTGCGCGCCGACGCACCTCGGATCGACCGCACCACGTCGCGGGCCCGCTCGCCGAGCTCCTCGATCTTCTCCGGTCGGGCCAAGAGATCGCTCGCCACCCGGAAGAGCGCCTCGGGGTCGGCCACCTGGATCCCGCCCCGCCCCACCAGCGCCTGCACGCTGTCGTGGAAGTTCTGCATGTTGGGGCCGAAGAGGACGGGCTTTCCGTGGGCCGCGGGCTCGAGGATGTTCTGGCCCCCGCGGTTGGTGAAGGAGCCGCCGACGAAGACGAGGGTGGCGAGGCGGTAGGCGGCCGAGAGCTCGCCGATGGTGTCTATGACCACCACGTCCGCGTCCGCCGCGCCCCGGGAGCGAAGGCCCGCGCGGAAGCCCTCGGCCTGGGCCAGCGAGACGATCCTCGGCGCGCGCTCCACGTACCTGGGCGCGATGGCGAAGCGCAGGGAAGGCCTGGCATCCCGGAGCCGGCGGAACACCGGCAGCAGCGCGGCCTCCTCGCCCTCGTGGGTGGAGCCGGCGATGAAGATCGGGCCCTCGCCGATCGCCCTCGCCATCTCGGCCGTGTCGGCGCTCGAATCCTGTGCGAGCGTGTCGAACTTGGTGTTTCCGGTGACCCGCACCCGATCCGGCGAGGCCCCCAGGCGCAGGACCCGCTCCGCCTCGTCGTCCTCCCGCATGAGGAAGAGGTCGATGGACGCGAAGGGATCGCCCACCAGCGAGAAGAGGAGCTGGTAGCTGCGCAGCTTGTCGGCGGCGAAGCGCCCGTTGGTGAGGACCACCTTGGCGCCGTGGCGGTGCGCGGCCCGGATCAGGTTGGGCCACACCTCCGCGTACTCGAGGACGAGCAGGTCGGGATCGATGGCGCGCACGGTGCGGGCGGTGGCGCCGGGGAGATCCCAGGGCTGGTAGGTGACGAAGTCCACCTCGCCCAGGCGCTCCCGCGCCATCTGGTAGCCGGAGTTGGTGAGGGTGCTCATCACCACCGTGCACCCGGGGAAGCGGCGCTTGAGCTCGCCCACCATGGGCTTGAGCGCCAGCAGGTCGCCGGCCGAGGCGCCATGCAGCCAGATCCGCGGCCGGGGCGCGTCCGCCATCCACCCCGGCGGGTGGAAGCCCATCCGCTCGCGCTGCCCCTCCCGGGTCTTGCGGTGGAAGACGAGAAACGGCCAGGCGAGGACGAAGGCGATCCAGCCGAAGATGGAGTAGGCGATGGGCACGGGAGCCGTCTTTACGCTCGGGCCGGCGAGTGCGTCAATCCGGCCTCGGGGGGATCCGCAGGGCGGAGGAGGCGATCCAGAGGCGCTCGCCGCCGTAGGGGAAGCCCGCGTCGACCCGGACCTCGGCCCGCCACGCGCCGGGGAGGCGGGGGACGGAGATCCGCGACCCCTCGCCGCGGAAGGCCTCGACCCCGTCACGGAGGAGGACGATGGTGACCCCGTCCCTGGGGACGGAGGCGACGATCTCCTCGCGCTCGGCGTGGAAGGAGAATGCGCCGGCGTCGCCGAACGCCGGGATGGAGCAGAAGGTCGCCGCCCGGCGGATGGCCCGCACCACCGCCGCGGCGTCGGCGGCGTCGCTGCGGCCCCAGGTGGCCAGGCTGGAGACGCCGACGTCCACGTGGAGCCGGAGGGCGCCGAACGAAGCCTCGTAGGGCGGGAGGCCGTGGGCGTCGACCCCGCAGACGAGCGCGAGGGGCGCGCTCCGGGACGCGACGATCTCGTCGTAGCGCGCCAGCGCCTCGACGGGGCGACCCACGAGGAGTCCGCCCACCTTCCGGCGATCGCCGACGAGGGCCGCCGCGCCCAGGGCGAGCCTTCCCCACCGGGTGGCGAGGGCGTCGCGGAAGGCGGAGTCCAGGGAGAGCGCCTCGAAGCCGGCGAAGCCCTCGGGTGACGGATCGGCCCAGGGGCGCTTCCGGTTCACCGGATGCGCGAGGATCGCCGCCCCGCCCGCCCGGCGGATCGACTCCAGGACGGTGGGGCCTCGATCCTCCGGATCGCGCGAGAGCCCCACCGCGATCACGTGGCCGTGGGCGGAGGAGATCTCGATCCCGGGCACGATCAGCACGCCGCCGCGGCGCTCGGGGGCCGGAGGCGAGAGGTGGTTGTGCTCGGTGAGGACGACGAAGCGGGCGCCCAGCTTCGCCGCCGCCGCTGCCGCCTCGTCGACGGTGCCGTAGCCGTCGTGGGAGCCCTCGCCGTGGACGTGGAAGATGCCGGCGACGCTGGTGGGGCGGTGGACGTCCGGCCCCGGCCAGGGCGCCAGGGCGACGAGGGTGGCCAGGGCGGCGAGGACGACGATGGCCGCGCCCGCCGCCGCGAGGCCGCCGAAGAAGACGCCTCTCCACCCTCCGCCCCGGGCCAGCAGCGTCCGGATCGCAGTCATGCCGCCCCCAGATCCGCGCGCTGCAGCTCGTGCAGCCGGTGGTAGGCGCCGCCCCTGGCGACGAGCTCGTCGTGCCGGCCCTCCTCCACGATGCGCCCGCCGTCGACCACGCAGATCCGGTCGGCGTCGCGGATGGTGGAGAGCCGGTGGGCGATCACCAGCGCGGTGCGCCCCTCCATCAGCACCTCGAGGGCGGCCTGCACCTCCCGCTCGCTCTCGCTGTCCAGGGCGCTGGTCGCCTCGTCGAGGACGAGCACCGGCGCGTCCAGCAGGAGGGCGCGGGCGATGGCGAGGCGCTGGCGCTGGCCGCCGGAGAGGGCCGCGCCGCCCTCCCCGACCCCGGCGTCGAGGCCGCCCGGCATCCGCTCCACGAAGTCGAGCGCCCGCGCCGAGGCGAGGGCCGCCCGGATCTCCTCGTCGGTCGCCTCGATCCCGTAGGCGACGTTCGCACGCACCGTGTCGTCGAAGAGCACCACGTCCTGGGGCACCGCGGCGATGGATCGGCGCAGCGATCGCAGCCGGATCTCGCGGAGGTCGACGCCGTCCCAGGTGATCCGGCCCTCGGCCGGATCGGCGGCCCGGGAGAGGAGCGCGGCGATGGTGCTCTTGCCGCCGCCAGACGCGCCGACGAGGGCGACGACCTCGCCCCGGCGCAGCTCGAGGTCGAGGCGATCGATCACCCACCGATCGCCGTAGCGGAAGGTGACGCCCTCGAAGCGGATCCGATCCTGGAGGCCGGCGATCTCCCGCGCCCCCGGCGCGTCGCGGATCGACGGCTCGAGATCGAGCACCTCGAAGATCCGCTCGGCGGAGGCGAGCCCCTGCAGGAAGAAGCCGCCCACCTTGCCCAGGTTCTTGGCCGGCTGGAGGAGGAGCGCCAGGGCCGCGAGGAAGGAGAGCAGCTCCTCGGAGAGGAGCGCGCCGTCCCGCATCGCGCCCACCGCGAAGGCCAGGACGGCGGCGACGCCGACGACGGAGAGGAGCTCCATCGCCGGGCTGGCGATGCCGCGGGAGCGGAGGCTGCGGCGCTGGAGGGCGAGCCAGCGGCGGCTCTCCTCCCCGAACTTGCGGTCGAGCCAGTCCTCCATGCCGAAGGCCTGGATCACCTTGATCCCGGCCACCGTGTCGTGGGCGAGCCCCGCCAGGTTGCCGACGCTGCGCTGCCCCTGCCCCGCCACCTTCTTCAGCTTGCGTCCCATGCGCCCGAGCGGAAAGGCCGCCAGCGGCACGGCGCCGAACGCGATGATCGACAGGCGCCAGTCGAGGACGAAGCAGAGCGTGAGGAGCACCGCCACCTGCATCGAGTCCCGCAGGTAGGTGGGGAGCGCGATGTGGAGCGAGGTCTCCACCGCCTGGAGGTCGGCGCCGAAGCGGGAGAGCAGGTCGCCCTTGCGCTGCCTGCCCAGATCCAGCGGCGAGAGCGCGAGGATCCGGTCGAGGAACGCCTGGCGCAGGTCGACGACGGCGAGTTGGGCCACCATGCCCATCTGGAAGAAGTGGCCGAAGTAGGCGGCGCCCTTGGCGAGGCCGATGGCGACGATGAGGAGCGGCAGCCACAAGAGCACCGACACCCTGTCGCCCACGCCCGGGATCCACGCGGCGACCACGCCCAGCGCCTCCGACCGGCCGCTGGTCAGGTAGTGGAGGAGCGGGCCGGTGAGCCAGGCGTAGGCCGCCGTGGTGACGGCGAGGAGCACCATGCACGCCACGCCGACCCCGATGCGGCCGCCGTGGGGGCGGAGCACGCCGAGGAGGCGGCGCAGCGTGGAGGGCCTCGCGCTCATCCCTTGCTCCCGGCGCCGAGCCAGGAGGGGAGCGCCGCCTTCTGGCCGGGGATGGGACCCTGCGGCTCCCGCTCTTCGATGGGGGGGTTGTCGCCCAGGGTGCCGGGGAGCGCCTCGCCGATCCCGTCCACGACGAACTGCACCGCGATCGCGGCGAGGACGAGGCCCATCACCCGCTCGAGGATGGTGCGCCCGCTCTTTCCCAGCACCCGGGAGATCGCGGCGGACGCGGCCAGGATCGCGTAGGTGGCCACCCCGGTGATCACGATGGCGAGGAGGACGATCCCCACGTCCACCACGCTGCGGGCCCTGGAGGTGAGCACCATCACCGTGGCGATGGCGCCGGGTCCGGCGAGGAGGGGCATCGCCAGCGGCACCACCGCGACGTCCTGCTTCCGCGCCGCCTCGTCCATCTCGCCGTCGGAGGTGCGGGTGATGGGCTCTTGGCCCCGCAGCATGTCCAGCGCGGTGAGGGCGAGCAGGAGGCCGCCCGCGATCTTGAATGCGGCGAGGCTGACGCCGAGGGTGCGGAAGAGGAGCCCGCCGCCCACCGCGAAGAAGGAGACGAGGGCCACGAAGATCAGCGAGGCCTTCCTCGCGGTGGCGGCCCTTCGCGCCTCGGACTGCCCCTCGGTGAGCGCGATGAAGATCGGCACCAGCCCGATGGGATCCACGACGAAGAAGAGGGCCGAGACGGCGAGCAGGCCCGAGATGAGGAACTCACCCAGCACGGAGGCGCTCTACATCGCCGGAGGCTCCCACAGCAAGCCGTCGGCCGTCGGCGACGGCGAGGATCTCGGCGGCGGCCGCCTCGCTCGCGCACCGGTCGCCGAGCAGATCCCGCAGGGACGACAGGCGCGCCAGCATCCGGGCCCGCTCGTCGGTGTCGGCGAGGAGGGGCGCGAGCGCCGCCGCGAGGGCCTCCGGGCCGAGGTCGTCCTGGAGGAGCTCCGGCACCACCTCGTCCTCGGAGAGGAGGTTGACGATGGCCACGTGGTGCAGGCGGACCAGGAGCTTGGCGAGGCGGAAGGAGAGGGGGTGGGCCCGGTAGACCACGACCATCGGCCTGCCCAGGAGCGCCGCCTCGAGGGTGGCGGTGCCCGAGCAGAGGGCGACCGCGTCGGCGGCGCCCATGGCCTCGAGGGAACGACCGGAGACGAGCAGGGGGCGGCACCGCCTCCCCGCGACGAAGGACTCGACGAGCCCCGGCGCGAGGGTCGGGGCCACCGGCAGCACCACCCGCAGGGAAGGCGTCGTGGCGACCAGTCGATCGGCCGCGTCCAGGAGCGTGGGCAGGAGCTGGATGATCTCCGCCCGGCGGGATCCGGGGAGGAGGGCCAGGACCGGGCCGTCGGCGGAAAGCCCCAGCGCACGCCTGCAGCCGTCGCGGTCGGAGAGGGACCGCAGCGCCTCCTGCTCGAGGAGCGGGTTGCCCACGTAGACCGCGTCGACGCCGCGGCTGCGGAACCACGCCTCCTCGAAGGGGTAGATGCAGAGGAGGCGGTCGAGATCCCGCAGGGCGCGGACCCGGGACTCGCGCCACGCCCAGGCCATGGGCGCCACGTATGCCGCGGTGGGGACGCCGCAGAGGTGGAGCTGCCGGGCGAGGCGGAGGTTGAGGTCCGCGGAGTCGATGAGGATGGCGGCGTCGGGGCGGTTCACCTCGGCCCAGGAGGCCAGCCCCTTCAGCATGCGCAGGATGCCGACGAGCTTGGGGACGACCTCGACGAAGCCCATCACCGAGACGTCCTCGGCGCGGTACAGGGCGTGGAGG